>JAITPB010000035.1 GCA_031289625.1 Clostridiales bacterium
TTCCGAAGTAAGCGTTATTTCTCCCTCACAAAGCTTCGTTGCGTCGGTTATTGACTTCGCACTGTAAATCGTCAGCGTAAAGGTAAATGGCTGTTTTTCCATTATGCGGCGTCAACTCCCGGAATTTTCAATACTTGCCCGGCATTTATTACATTCGGGTTCTTCAGGCCGTTTAAAGACGCAATCTCCGCATATTTCGCGCCGTCGTTCAAATTCTTTTTCGCGATCATCCAGAGGGTATCCCCCGGCTGGACTATATATTCAGAAACAGGCTCTTTGGCAGGCCGTTCATTCGTTTCCACAGCGGTAATCGCCCCGGACGTGGCCGACGTTGGCGCAGAGTGGCCGCTTGTTGTGGCTACTTCGCCGTCCACGTCTAACTCCACTGTATTCGTCACCAGCTCAGGAAACTCTTTGAGCATAATGTCAACCCAAAAATCGCCTTCCTCTCCAGCATTTTCCGTAACCGTATATTCTTCCATCGATACCAGCATGTTGCCGCCGAATATGATTTCTCCGGTCGGCAGTTCGCGCGTAATCACCAGCCGGATATGCTTTTTATTGATTTTGTATTGCCTGAAATGATTCAGGTAATATATCGGTTTTTCAAATCCTCCGCTTGTCTGGACAAACGGCAGTTCATAATGCGGCAATAGAATTTTGAATGACAGATTCCGCAAGGGGATTTCTTTCAATATGTTGTATTCTCCCAGCGCAATCAAATCAATTACTTTGTTTTTGCTCCCGACTTTCGTGACCAGTTTATCCGGCGGGATAGGAAGTTGGATGATCTCCCCTTCATAACTAAAAAACCAGCTATACATTAGGCGTGTACCCCCTCGGCGTTTACCGCGAGCGATTCTTCAATCATCTCAGTAATGCGCGACATAATCACGTTTATGTCCGCCGTTTCCCGCACATCCCCAAATGATACCTGCAATTGCGGCACGACCGTGTTGTGCGTGAACTGGTTGATAGCGTCGCGCTCCGCAATGTCCCGCATATATTTCAGTTCTTCGGATGAAATATCCGCTATTTTCCCCGTATCTTTTTTAATGCCGCCAATGCCGTCGCTGCCTCCAGCGCCATAGTTAGGGTCAATGCCGATGCTGCCGTCTCCCAATGAGATACCACCGCCTGCATCCGCCACGGTTTCTTCTTTGGCAAGTTCCTCCGCGCGCTGCTGCGCTCTGTTATCCAGATACTTGGAGATCAGTTTTTCACGTTCGGCAGCTTTTTTGTCCGCTTCATCTCTCTGGTCTTGCAGTTCCGCTTCCCTGGCCGCCTGCCCCGCGAAAACAGCCGCCGCGACAGAAGCGGAAATTGCAATATGATCCAGCGATTGCATGACAAATCCGGGGATAACCCGCAATTTATCAATCAGCCAATTAATAGCGTCAATCACGCCATTGCATAAATTTTCAACAATCATTAACGACACCATTGCGCCGTATTCAAACGCCGCCCTTATGCCGTTCCAAACGCCAGTAAAAAATATCGGGACCTGATCGAAAAAATTCAAAACGGTATTCCATACCCGCATAACGCCAGCGGCGAATTTGTCATTTGTATTCCATAGATTTATGATGTATTTCGTAATGGCGATAATCGCGCCGATTAATCCGGCGATTAACATGACAACCGCGCCGATTGGGTTGGCTGTCATCGCCGCGTTCAAACCCCATTGCGCCACCGATTGCGCCCAGGTTGCGCCTGTAGCAATCATAGACGCTACTGCGCACACCGCCAATATCCCGTTATATATTCCAAGCGCGATATTTACGGCAGCTATACCCAGTTGATAAGCGGCAAGTGCGGCGACAATCCCCATAATGATAGGCTCAAATGCCGTCCAATTCGTCATGATCATGACCGCTAAGTCAGCCGCCTTAACGATAATATCGCTGATAACCTGCCCGGCTTGCGCGCCAGCAGCGGACAAAGAAGCAAAAAAAGCCTGTCCGCTGGGGCTGTTGGAGAAATCCTTAATACGCTGCAATTGGGCGCTGATTGTGTCTATGATAGGAATGATGATAGCGGCGGCGGATGATACGGCATTGCTTAAATTTTGGAAAAACGCGTGTCCGCCCGCGTCTTTTAACCAATCTGTAAATATCTGAAGCCTTTGATTAATGAGAGCCAGCGGGCCGTCAACCTCATTCAATGTTCCAATCCATTGGAAAATCTCATTTTTGATTGCCGTTATGTTCTGCCCGAATGTTCGCGGAAGGCTGTCCGATTCCGCTTCGATTTTGGCCTGCATTTCAACTAATGCCCCGGCCACTTTGGCCGCGGTAAGCTCACCTGCTGTCGCCATTTCACGCAGCTGTCCGATGGTGACGTCAAGCCCTTCCGCAATATACCGGAGCAAAGATTGTCCGCCCGCGTTTTCCAACAGTGATCGCATTTCGTCGCCCTGTAACCGTCCAGAGGAAAGCGCCTGTGTGAATTGCGTCAACGCCTGCGCGTTTTCATACGCCGTCCCGCCGCCCACTTGCAAAGCCTTGTTCGTCAGCTCCGCGAATTTCACCAGGCTTTTATTGTCGTCGAATAACCCTTTAGCGCTAGCCCCGATACGGGTAACCAGATCGGCCATGTCTGAATACGCGGTATATGTGTTCTGCGCGGACTGGAAAACCATATCTTGCAACTGGGCGTTCGTTTGCAATCCATCGTTGATAAGGGCAATTCTGGAGGAAATGGAAGCGTATTCATCCGCTTGCGTCATGATACCCGTTATGGCTTTAACCGCGCCGGAAATCAACTGGACAACCGCCCATACATCCATAAGGCTCATGTGGCTGTGTCCAGCGGCGGCGGCAAATTCATTTTGGTGCTGTGCGGCTTTTTCCGTTTCGTCTTTAACGCGGGATTGAACCAACTCCGTTTGCGCCTGTTCTGTTTTCAGCTTCTGCGCCTGGACAGCCGCCCGGGCTTCTTCCGTGGCGAGACGCTGCGCCTCCGTCGCGGCCTTTTTTGTTTCCACTGCGAGACGCTGCGCCTCTGTCGCGGCCTTATTTATTTCTAACGCGACCGTCTGTTCAGCTAGCGCGGTTTTCCGTATTTCCGTTTCGACCTGCTGCCACGCCATAGCGGTTTTTTGTACTTCCGTTTGAACCTGTTGCTGCGCTATTGCGGTTTTTTGTACTGCCGTTTGAACCTGCTGCTGCGCTATTGTGGTTTTTTGTACTTCCGTTTGAACCTGTTGCTGCGCCATAGCGGTTTTTTGTACTGCCGTTTGAACCTGCTGCTGTACCACGGCGGTTCTAGCGACGCCTTGCTCCAATCTCTGTTCCAATATTTGCTGTTTGATGATATTTTCGGATACCTTATCGGCGGCAGCGGAAGCTTCCTGGAATGGCTGCGCCAGATCGGTGGCCGCTTCAGTGGCCGCCTTCAGAGCTGTCTCCAAAGATTCCCCGGCGCGCCCTACGCTCTGTATGCTTTCGGCGGCGCTATCGGCGGCGGCTCCGGAACTGGTTAAGGCTTTTTCCATGTTGGAATACAGTGAGATCGTTGTTTGTATATCCGCCATATCAGCGCCTCCTTCTCCGGCCTTTTGCCTTTTTCGCCTTGCGATCCGCTTCTTTCCGCGCTTCCATTTCAGCCTTTATTTTCTTGTCAATGGCCGCGTAAACAAACGCCCGCTCTTTTATATCCAAGGTCAAAATCTCACGGGGAAGCTTATTCAGTTTGTGCAGCGCGTAATAACACAAACACGCCTCTGGATCTCCCCCGTCGATTAGTTTTTTGCGTCTTCTACCAGAACGTTGATATCGGTGTCAAACCCACTTAACGTATTGATCTGTTTCAGCAGTTCAGACACTTCGCCGGGCAGTAATACCTTATTTACATAGGATTCCGGCGTGGCGCATCCCAGCGCCTCCAGGCTCTGCGCGTCTTTGAAGCTGGGATAAACTGTCTGGCCCACAATGATGGACATATTGAATTTAACGCCGTCAAACTCTGTTTTCTGCTGGCCGCGCTCGAACATGATTTTGGTGCAGCGTTTCCGAAGCGCGTCAAATTCGTTCTGTGTCATCGCCTTGATTTTAAACAGCATCGGCTTCCCAGCCTCATCGATGAACCGGCTGGAAACAGGTACGTCGGCGGTCAAGCCATCTACTGTGTTATGATTCAAAAATTCCTGTAAAGTCATAAAAAATCCCCTTTATTCCAGAACTACCGGTTTAAACGTTTCCGGCATATCAATATCATGGAATGTAAAGTCCATATCCACTTCCATAGCCTCTGTTTCAATGTCCAGTTGTCCCATAATCATAGAATCGAAATTGACGCCTTTCAGCGCGACCGCCTGTCTTCCAATGCCGGAATTGGGGTCGTCATTTTCAAAATAGATGGTAAAATAGGTATCTTTACCATTTTTTATATACTCCAGCGTCTGTCTGCGAAAAATACTGGTAACGTCGTAGATTGTCATACTGCCCGTTCCTGTCCATCCGCCGGATTTATGCTTGCGTCCCGTCTGCCCCAAAACGGGGATTTCAACCTTGTTTTTCTCGACTGTGGCCGAAATGGTCTTGACGTACATCATTTCTTCTACATTTCCGTCAATGACGGCGTAACATATCCCCTCGGCCCCGAAAAGGGTATCATTCGCCTTTAATGTCTGTCTCGGCATTTAACCCCGCCTCCTTACGCGACTACTGTCGTCAGATAGAGTTTATCCATCGTCCCGACAGGCTCAATGACTTCCTCAACGATGACGTCGCCTTTTTCGATGCCTTTTTTCACAACGATACTTTCCGGATCAAAATTCTGAATCGCGCGCATCCCTTGCAGTATTTCGCGGTAACGCACCAATTCAGTCCAGAATAGATTTCGGCCTGTCTGGTCGTTCTGCACCTTGCCCAGGTAATATTGATCGAAAATACGCGCCGTATCTGTGGCGATCTGGTCGATTACGCGAATTACCTGATTATTGGAAAAATCGGAATTTTTATCCGGCTGAAAGCTGGTAAACGTGTTAATGTCAACCACCACTTTGACTGTACCTTTGGCGTTTGCATCTTCAATCACGTTTGCCGTGCGGTATGGCGCGCGGATTTCGCCGTAAAATAAAAACTGGCCGTCTTGAATCAATTGCTTGTATTCTGACTTTTTAATCTTTGTGTCAATCAGCAGTTCGCCGTCATACACCTTATTGGTCAGGCTCTCATTGATTTCCGTTCCAGCGGTCTGCCCGGCTGTCCAGTAAACGAGCGCTGCCGCGTTGGCCGCCTCGTCTTCCCATGCGGCTTGTTCCGCCTCATCCTGCCCTGCTATGCCGACGCATTTATTTTTAACGCTGATAACGCCTTCAAAATCGGCATCCGCATAATCATACAAAACAGTCGTGAACTTGCATCCTTCATCATCGCGCAGACGTTTGGTAAACTCGGTATACAGGCTTTTCGTTATATCATCGATTCCAGCGTACAACAGTGTGGTGAACAATTCCGATTCCGCCAGATCCAAAAAATCACTGTGATCCGCGCCGGTTATCGCGGCGTCCGCTCCGCCGGTCAGATAAACGCCAGCGTTTTCAATCGGCTGTCCATCCCCTGAAAATAGCACATATGGGTTCGCCTTCAAATCCGCCACGTTTCTGACAGACTGCTGGTCAACCACGCGGTTATCCGCGCCGATCAATGTATTCACCAAATAATAATCAGGCGCGTCAATATCATTTTGGATGACAATCTTAATATCATTGCCCCGGCTCCCTGGATAACGCGCCGTGACAGCCAGATCGATTTGGCTCCGCATGTAAAAATAAGCCTCTGTCGAATTTCCGTCGGATAACGTTAAATAAGCCGGATCGATATTGCCGGATTCATCCTGCAAATATGCTTTTGTCAATTCAGCCACCGGCATAACAGCAGACGCCTTTGCTCCTGTATCCGGCCTATACAGCTTGACCGTTCGCGCGCCTTTAAACAATTCGCGCAGGTACAGCATTTCAGGATCGGTGAAGGCATAGCCCAAAAGTTCCAGCGTGTCAGTCTGAAAATCCTCCGCTTCTATGACGAATACTTTACCCGCAGGCCCCCATGTAAGCGGAATCATGCCCATAACGACGCCTCGCTCACTCAGAGCGCCTAATGCCCTGGGAAGCGAAACGAAATTTATGTATGAACCTGGCAGAATTTTGTTATACGTGACAAACTTCCCGCCGCCTAAAGCCATGTTACAACACTTCCTTTTTCTGGTATTCCGCAATCAACTTTTTCACATGT
>JAITPB010000086.1 GCA_031289625.1 Clostridiales bacterium
GCCGGTGGTGACTTCCACACCCGGCGTGCGGCTGTACTCCGGATGGCCGGGCGTCAGGCTGCCCACCTGCCGAAAATTTCGCAGATCGTCCAAGGTCAGGCCATAGCCGAACAAGTGCAACAGGGCGTACAGCAGCGCCGAGCCGTGCCCCGACGAAAGAATAAAACGATCGCGGTTTTTCCAATGGGGATTTTTAGGATTATGACGTAAATGTTTTGCAAAAAGAGTGTACGCCATGGGCGCCGCGCCCATGGGAAGCCCAGGGTGTCCGGATTTCGCTTTCTCAATGGCGTCAACCGCCAGCAGACGGATTGTATGAACCGATTTTGTATGTAAATCGCTCATTTTGGACGCACACCTTCCCAGTCCCGCATAAAGCGTTCAATCCCCAGATCAGTCAGCGGGTGCCGGCTCATCTGGATAATGACGCCGTAGGGAATGGTAGCGATGTGCGCGCCCGCGCGGGCGGATTCGATGACGTGAATGGGATGGCGGATACTGGCGGCGATGATTTCCGTGGGAATCTTGTGGATGCTGAAAATATCCGCCGTTTGTTCAATCAAGGTGATGCTGTCAGAACCCACGTCGTCCAGCCGGCCCAAAAAGGGACTGACAAAACTCGCGCCAGCCCGCGCCGCCAAAAGCGCCTGCGTGGCGGAAAAAATCAGCGTCACATTGGTCCGGACGCCCTCTGCGGAAAGAATTTTGACTGCTTTCAGCCCTTCCAGCGTCATGGGAATTTTAATGACAATGTTTGTGTGAATTTTTACCAGTTCGCGCGCTTCTGTCACCATACCGCCGTATTCCGCGCTGATGACTTCCGCGCTGATTGGGCCGTCTACAATTTCCGCAATCTCTTTGATTACCTCGGCAAAATCGCGGCCTTCTTTTGCAATCAAGGAAGGGTTTGTCGTCACACCACAGATAACGCCGAGTTCGTTTGCTTCCTTGATCTCTTCTATATTGGCGGTGTCAATGAATAATTTCATAATTTTGGTTTCCTCTCATCCGCTATGATAGCATTTTTAAGAAAGCATTGCAAAAAATATTGAAGCGTCCGCGCTCACGCCGCGCTGTTTTTTGGGATACTTTAATTATAAACCCGCGGGGATTCTTTGTCCATAGTCATGGCCGCGCGGCGCAGGGCAAAATTGATTGACATTACAAAGTCTCCCAGTTATACTGAGTATGTCCGTGCTAGCTGGGGAGGCAGCGGATCCCTGTACTCGAAATCCGCTATAGCGAGAGTGACGCCCGCCTTCGGCTCCTTCTCTGTAGAGTCTGGCCTTGGTAAGTGATGTTGACGGCTTAGTCTCACGCAATAGACCTTTATGAACCGCGTCAGATCCGGAAGGAAGCAGCGCTAAATAATTGGCTCTATGTGCCGTGAGGGCGCTTGGCACGAGTTAACTGCCAGGAGACCGTCTGGAGAGAAATGTCAACGGCGGGCGCACGGACAATAAAAATACTTTTCTACTTTTCTGCTGATCCACGTCCCGGCTCAATAAATCCGTTGCTTTTCATCCATTCTACAGACGCGATCATGTTTTGTGTTTCCAGCGTATAGGTGACGTTTGGCCGCAGTTCCGCAATTCGCGTCAGCGCCGCTTTCATGTCGATAAGCCCGTCGCCGGGTTCGTTATGCGTATCCACCTCGTGATAATTGTTATGTACATGCACATGCCCCAGGTATGGCGCGGCAGTCTCTATCCAATGGCTCACCGGCTTGTGAGAAAAGTATGCGCCCGCATGGCCGATATCCAGGCACAGCTGAAACCGCGGGTCGCCTGTCTTTTCCACAATCTCCAGAAGCATATCCGGATCTTCTTCCATGACGTTTTCAAGCGCCAGTAAGAAATCCGGAGGCTTGCCGCTCAAAAATTCGCGCCAGAAATCTACCGAATGCGCCGCAAACCAACTTTTGTAGTGCATGCGCGGCAAATATCCCGAATGAACTACCATTTTGTGAATCCCGTAGCCCTGCATCAATTTGTAGGCTTGCGCAAAGCGCCGCCGCGTCACTTCAAGGACAAGAGGATCCAAAGCCGCCGGGCAGAGGTCATTGAAAGGCGCGTGAAAAATCCGCCGTTCGATCCCCGCTATATTCGCGCGGACAATTTCATCCCAGTGCGGGAAATCTGTGTCCATGTTGACGGCATAGCTGAACTCCGCTATCTCAATGCCAAGACCGTACTCACGCGCCAGCGCGGCCGCGTCTGTTCCAATGGTCGAAAGGTACAAATCTATCATAATCATGATTCTCCATTCTCTGCCGTTACGGCGCTGCCCACAAAAAATTTTGTGCAAATTATATTCGCTTGAAACCAGCCTGTCAAGATAAACTGATTGGCTGTTCCATCGTATATACGATTGAGTCAAAAGACAAAGGAAGAACAGGCCGGCCATTCATGATCCAAATACGATCACCATGCAAAACTTGCGCCGGCTCAGTCTATCATCGGAGGAGTAATGCGCTGATGTCCCCCCTGACCGATTACGAATTGATCCAGAGCTGCTTGCAGGGCAATCAGGATAGTTTTGCCGAGCTGATCGCCCGCTACAAAAATTTGGTGTACTCCGTGATTCTGCGTATGGTCAACGATCGCGAAGAAGCCAACGATCTCGCTCAGGATGTTTTTCTCAAGCTTTATAAAAACTTAGACAAATATTACCCCGATTATAAATTCAGCACATGGACGATCCGTATCGCGACCAATCATGTCATTGATTACCGGCGCAGGAAAAAACAGGAGACTGTCTCCATGGAAGAAGTCGAATATGAATTGGGTACCGATGATTCACCGGAAAACGCGTACATTCGCCAAGAGCAGAAACAGGAGCTGAATCAAATGCTTGTGGATCTGCCGGATATGTACAAAATCCCCATTGTGCTGTATCATGAACAGGATCTCAGTTACCAGGAGATTGCGGACATCATTCATGAGCCGCTGTCAAAAGTGAAGAACCGGATATTCCGCGGACGCAGGATGCTGAAAGAGAGCCTGCTCAATTTGCGCAAAAAGGAGCAAGCAGGGTATGGAGTGTGAAAAAGCGGGCGGTTATATGATGAAATACATGGACGGGGTTTTGGCGGAGCCGGAAGCGCTTTGGCTGAACAAACACATCCTGCAATGCGAACACTGCAAAGAAGATTTTTTTCTGTACGACCACATCATGGAACATTTTGCAAAAATGCCTCTTTGTGACGCGCCCGCGAATTTTGAGGAACGGGTCATGGCCCGTATTAGGCTGCTGCCTGCGCCCGCAGCCCTAACGGACTCGCTGGAGCGCGCCTTCTGCGGCATATGGGGCGTGTTTTTCGTGTTAATGGCGCTGGGGCTGCTGTTGGGCATGAGCAAAGACGCCGTCATCGCCTGGCTTTCGGAAAGAGCAGGGTTGGCCCTGGCGCCATTGGCCGCGTTGATGGCGTCCGCTTCCGACGATGTCACACGGGTTTCCAATCTGTTCCTGATGAATATGAGTCAGTTCCTGACGCGGATATGGCAGTTTTTCTCCGGTCTGCAGGTGATTCTTTTAATTGCGATGGGTTTGCTGATTCTTGTTCAGATTGTGTTATATAAAAAAGATAAGGTTGATACAGCAAAATGATAAAAAGAGGATTCCTTTTCTCGCTTCTGGTTGTGCTTTTGGGAACCTGTGTCTGGACACAGGCCGGTTTCGGCGCCCACTTGGAGCGGATCGCCGCCTTCCAGGGCAGCGGGTTGAAGGAATCCCTTTGGCTTTTTTTAGACCGGGTCACGCAGCCCCTCGGTCACGCGGCGTCCGCGAGACGCATGGTATCCGGCGTTTCTCTTCTGCTGAAAATGATCATCTGTTTGGGCATTTCCTGGTTTCACCCCCTTCCTTTCCGCCGCGGCGGAAGTTTTGTATTGCATCGCCCGCTGCGGGTGGTAGGCTACGGCATATTCGGTTACGCCGCGTTTTTGGCGCTGATTTTGGTTTTCACATTTTCCGTCTTGGGACTGCCGCTGGCCGTGCTGTTTTTTATTCTCTGCTGGCTTCTGACCACCATGGGGGAGATTGCGCTGGGGCTTGCCGCGGGCTTTTTACTCTGCGACAGCTTACGGATCAAAGCGTCCATAAATACATACACGCTGTTTGGCGTGCTTTCTATAGAAATATCGCGCAGGATGCCGTACTTGGGTTATTGGGTGAGTTTGCTGCTGCTGCCCATCATGTGCGTCGGCCTTATCGTCACTGTCGTTTATGAAGGGTATCTGAAAAAAAATTTTTGTGATCTTTCAATTTGGACAGACGGGGAAAACAAGCAAAAGAGGCAAAAAACAAAAGAAACGATTTTGAAAGGATTTGAAAAGAAAGGGTTCGAAAAGAAAGGATTTGAAAAGAAAGGATTCGAAAAGTGAATACAGAGAACAGACAAGGCATTTTGATTCTGGGTATTGAAACTTCCTGCGACGAAACGGCCGCCGCGCTGACGCTGGATGGATCCACTGTGCTTTCCAATGTAATTCTTTCCCAGATAGATGTGCATCGGATCTATGGCGGCGTGGTTCCGGAGATCGCCTCCCGCAAGCATGTAGAAAATATCAGCTTCGTGGTTGAGGAGGCCTTGCGGATCGCTGGCGTCAGCAAGCGGGAGATCGGCGCGGTGGCTGTGACCTGCGGCCCTGGGTTGGTTGGCGCGCTGCTGGTCGGGCTGTCCTTTGGAAAAGCGTTGAGCTATGCCTTAAAAAAGCCGCTGATTGGCGTCAACCACATTGAAGGGCATGTTTGCGCCAACTATCTGGACAATGAAAATTTTCAGCCGCCGTTTATCTGCCTGGTGGCGTCGGGCGGGCATACCCATTTATTAGAGGTAAAAGCATACGGTGAGTACGAAGTGCTGGGAAGAACCAGGGACGACGCGGCCGGGGAAGCTTTTGACAAGGTGGCGCGCAGCCTGGGCCTTTCCTATCCTGGCGGCCCGGCGATTGACGTGCTGGCCGCCAAAGGGAACCCCAGCGCTATTTCCCTCCCGAGAGCGGAGATAAGCGGCAGCCCATATGATTTCAGTTTCAGCGGGCTGAAATCCGCTGTGCTGAATGTCCTGCAAAAAATGAAAGCGGCCGATACGATCGGTGCGGTCGATGCGATCGGTGCGGCCGGCGGCCTCCCTGTGGAAGACATTGCCGCGTCTTTTCAGCAAGCTGTGGTAGACGTTCTGGTGGAGAAAACCATCCG
>JAITPB010000129.1 GCA_031289625.1 Clostridiales bacterium
CCGGCCCGCGCCGTGCGTCCGTGAAGTTTTCGTCTCCTTCCAGGCTGACGATGGGAACCAAATTGCGGTGCGCGTCAAACACGCGCGGGACAGCGCCCTCCATCAATGTGCCATTGGTGAAAACAGGAAACAAAATCGAGGGCCGCCGGCAAGCCTCTTCAATGACATCCATCCGCGTCAGTGGTTCTCCCCCGGCCAGCAAAATCGCGGAGACGCCGAGCTTTTCCGCTTGATCAAAAATACGCCGCCAATCCTGCGCGCTCATTTCCATGCGGCTCGCGGACGCCGCACTGATGTGCGCACCGATGTGCGCACCGATGTGATTCGTCCGATCGTAACAGCCGACGCAGTGCAGATTGCACTGGCTCGCAATGCTGGCGATCAGAAAAAGGGGCGCATGTTCCCCGCATCCCTCCACTTTTTGCCTGCGGGCTTCCGCTTTGGCCGCGGCCAAAGAATAGCGCGCCCAAAACGCGCTTGCCCGCGGATTGTGCCAAGTTGCCTTGAGAGCGTCCCGGATCAGTGATGCGACGCCGTCGTTCAAGTATCGCTCCAAAGTCAAATCATTTTTCATATTTTTACCCCACACTCCATTAAACTCTATCTTTTATGCGCCGCGTCTATTATTATACACAAAACGACGCTTTTTGTAAATTGCGTGTAGTTTCCTTTTGCGTTTGCAAAACAGCGTAAAAGCATGTACAATTCTATAGAGCAATCCTATCGAGAGGTGGCGCGAATGGCGGATAACTCTTTTACACATCTGCATGTACATTCGGAGTACAGTCTGCTGGACGGCTCCGCAAAAATAAAAGAATTGATCGCGCGGGCCAAGGCGCTGGGCATGAACGCCCTGGCTTTGACAGACCACGGCGTGATGTACGGCGTAATCGATTTTTATCAGGAAGCGATCGCGAACGGCATAAAACCCATTTTGGGATGCGAGGTGTATGTGGCCTCCGGCTCGCGGTTCAACAAAGAAAGCGGCAAAGACAATTTTTATTATCATTTGGTGCTGCTGGCCGAAAACGACGTTGGCTTTCACAACCTGATGAAACTCGTCTCTTTGGGTTTTACGGAAGGGTTTTATTACAAGCCGCGCGTGGATATTGATTTGCTCCACGAATATAAAGAGGGGCTCATCGCGCTGTCCGCTTGCCTGTCCGGGCCGCCCGCCAAAAATATGCTGCGCTCCGGCTATGACAAAGCGTTGGAGTCTGCGCTGCTGTACGATGAGATTTTTGGGCGCGGCCAATTTTATCTGGAACTGCAGGATCACGGCCTCCGGGATCAGCGCCGGGTCAACGCCGCCCTGATCCAAATCAGCCGAGAAACGGGAATCCCACTGGTCTGCACAAATGACAGCCACTACATCAGCCGTGAAGACGCCAAAGCGCATGGGATCCTGCTCTGCATTCAAACCGGCAAGACCGTCCATGACCCAGACAGGATGATCTATGAAGGCGAGCAGTTTTATCTGAAATCCCCGGAAGAAATGACCGCCTTGTTTTCGAGCGTGCCAGAAGCGCTGGAGAATACCGCGCGCATCGCCGCACGCTGTCAGATTGAAATCCGTTTCCATGAATACAAGCTGCCAAAATTTCCCTTGCCAGCGGAGGCAAGCGCCTTTCCCTATCTGCGCGATCTATGCTGTGAGGGGTTGCGTCTGCGTTACGTGCAGGTCACGGAACCCCTGCGCGAGCGGTTGAATTATGAACTTTCCATCATCCATAACATGGGCTTTGTGGATTATTTTTTGATCACCTGGGATTTTATCAAATACGCGCGGGATCGCGGCATCATGGTAGGGCCGGGGCGCGGTTCAGCCGCTGGCAGCCTCGTGGCCTACTGCCTGTGGATCACGAATATCGATCCGATTCAGTACGATCTGATTTTTGAGCGCTTTTTGAACCCGGAACGGATTTCCATGCCAGACATTGACATTGATTTCTGTTATGAAAGGCGTCAGGAAGTCATTGACTATGTAGTGGAAAAATACGGCGCGGATCACGTAACACAGATCATCACCTTCGGAACCATGGCGGCGCGCGCGGTCATACGCGACGTAGGCCGCGCGCTGGCCATGCCCTACGCCGACGTGGATCGGATCGCCAAGATGATTCCCTGTGAACTGGGCATCACCATCCGCCACGCGTTGGAAATCAATCCAGAATTAAAGAAAGCCTACAGCGGGGAAAACGACACGCGGGATCTCATCGACATGTCCAGACGCCTCGAAGGACTGCCGCGTCACGCCTCCACGCACGCGGCGGGCGTGGTCATCTGCGACAAGCCTGTGATGGAATACGTGCCGCTCAACCAAAACGACGGCGTCGTTACCACGCAGTTTCCCATGACGACCATCGAGCAGCTCGGCCTTTTGAAAATGGATTTTTTGGGATTACGCACCTTGACTGTCATTCAAAACGCCGTGCGGGAAATAAAAAGAAACCAAAGCGCTGATATTGACATCGAAAAGATCAGCTATGCCGACTCTAAAGTGTACGCGCTGATTTCCGAAGCTAAAACGGAAGGCGTTTTTCAATTGGAGAGTACAGGCATGAAAGCGTTCATGCGCGAACTGCGGCCCGCCTGCCTGGACGATATCATCGCGGGCATATCCCTGTACCGCCCCGGCCCGATGGATTTCATTCCCAAATATCTCAAAGGCAAAAACAGCAGCGCCCCGATTGAATACACGCATCCCGCCTTAAAGCCGATTTTAGAGTCCACCTACGGCTGCATCGTCTATCAGGAGCAGGTCATGCGGATCGTCCGCGATCTGGCTGGCTACAGCCTGGCGCGCAGCGATATCGTACGGCGCGCCATGTCCAAGAAAAAAACGGATGTCATGGAGCGGGAACGGATCAATTTCGTCAAAGGCTGTGGAGAGCGCGGCATTTCTGCCAGCGCGGCGGAGCGCATATTTGACGAGATGACTGATTTCGCCAAATATGCCTTTAATAAATCGCACGCCGCCGCCTACGCCGTGATCGGCTATCAGACCGCATGGCTGAAAGCGCATTATCCGGTGGAATTTATGGCCGCCATTTTGACTTCTGTCATGGATTTCACCGGAAAAGTGGCGGAGTATAGTAACGAGTGCAAAAAAATGAACATCCGGCTGCTGCCTCCGGACATAAATGAAGGATACGCGCGCTTCAGCGTTTCCGGCGACAGCATCCGCTTCGGCCTGCTGGCCATCAAAAACGCAGGCCGCGCCGCTATTGACGCGCTGGTGCGGGAGAGGGAGGAACATGGCCAGTTTACGAGCATGACGGAATTTATCAACCGCATGGAAGGCAAGGACATCAATAAGCGCTGCCTGGAAAGTTTGATCAAGGCGGGCGCGTTGGATTCCATGGGCGGCGGGCGGGCGCAATATATGGCGGCTTTTCCAGCCATATTAAACGGCGTGGCCCAGATCAAAAAGCGCAACCTGGAAGGCCAGTTAAATTTATTTGAGATGGATGAAGGCGGTTCCGCGCCGCTGATGGACGATCTGCCCAAAGTCACGGCGTTTTCCCTCAAAGAGCGCCTGAATTTTGAAAAGGAAGTTTTGGGCCTTTACGTCAGCGGCCATCCTCTCTCAGAATACGAAGAATTCCTGCGGCGTCATGTGAATGTCTCCAGCGTGGATTTTCTGCGGGACGCCGAGAGCGGCGAAACCAAAGCGCGCGATAATGACTGGGTCAGTTATGGCGGGCTCATCGTATCCAAATCGGTCAAATACACCAAATCATCCAACAAAGCGATGGCGTTTCTGACAGTAGAAGATCTGTTTGGAACCGTCGAAGTCATCGTGTTTTCAAAGCTGTATGAAAAGCATCTGGGGGATCTCGCGGCGGATCGCGTAGTGGTCGTGACTGGCCGCGCCAACGTCAAAGAAGATGAAGACGCCCGGATTGTGGCCAATCAAATACAGTATTACGAAGATCTGGCGCAGGATCAAAATGTCCTCTGGCTGAAAATTCCGAAAGAAAAATCGGTCAGGTTTGAAAAACTGACCGATATTCTCTCAGCGTATCCCGGCAAAGCGCCCGTGATCATTTACGACGAGGCCAAGCGGCAGAAATTCCAAGCCAGCGAGCGCTTTTGGGTCGATTTACAGGAACCGCTGATACAAAAATTGAAAGACTGCCTGGGGGAGGACGCCGTGCGTCAGCGCGTGTCCGCGCCGCATTCATGAAGAACGAACGCAAAATATGAACAGCCGCAATCGAATTATCATTGACAATCTGATCCCGCTATGCTAGCATAACTTCAAAAATAGGACGGTGGTTAGTCTTGAAAAGAGTTACGGCCATTTTGGCCTTCTGCCTTTTGCTGAGGTTTCCCGCGAAGGTGTCCGCGGCAGCCTTTCTGTCTGCGGTTCCAGCGGCGAACCCCGAACACAAAATTGAATTTTCATTTGACAAAGAAAAGATCACCTACGCCGACGGTTCCACGGAAACATTTGACAAGACGTATAAAGCGCTGATCGTCAACGGCGGCTTAATCAAATCAGACGTGAAAACCATAAACGATCGCACTCTCGTACCGATCCGGGCGCTGGCCGAGGCCCTGAACGGTACGGTGGACTGGGATGAGGCGGCGCGCATGGTGACTGTTCACAAAGACGATAAGACCATCGTGATGACCATCGGCAGCAAAAACATCAGAGTCAACGACATAGAGCAGGCCATTGACGTGGCTCCGGATATTTACAGCAATTATACTTATCTGCCCATTCGGTTCGTATCTGAAGCGCTGGGCGCCGATGTCGCCTATACGACGGGTTACTATGATACAGACTCCAAAAAATTTAGTAACTTTATGATCGTGCGCGGGATTCAAGGGAACGTGATCGTGGATCAGTTTGATCCCGCCTGGCCCGTCATCCTGCCCGATGAGGCCGCCGCCAGAGTCCAATATTTTATGAATACGATGTTCAGCCATTTTAAACCCGATTACACCGAGCAGCGGGCCGGTGATCTCAGTGACGCTGTCCTGCAAAGTACTTTTCAGATGATTCAGCAAAATATCGACAGCACCAATGTCATCGGCGCGGTGTCCCGTTATTATGTCGTAGAAAGCGCCAGCCTCTTTCTGTTTGACAAATTTACGGGCGAGCTATACTCTGTCAGCAGTGACGGCGCTTCAAACACAGTCAGCCGGTTTGTGGACGGCAATGAAAATAATTTCCGGTTATTTGTGAACGGTTATTTTACCATCTGATTTTACCATCTGATCTCAAAAAAAGGATGAGCCGGTTCGGGTTCATCCTTTTTTACGTGCTAAAAGGGAAAACAAAATCGCGCCTTGTGGCGCACACTGTCCACTTTTCATATAATTGATTAAGAAAACAGATCGATAATGAGAGGGTGAACGAAAACTTGGACAATATAGATCCTGTTTTTTACGATAGCGAGCTGTTGAGCGGGTTTGACGAAAACGATAATACCTGGGAAGTGATCGTAAAGTACAACGGGGATATTCTGCGCCTTGAAGAAGAATTGCCCTCTGAAATAGAAATTTTGAGCGAAAATTACGCCATCATCACATTGGACGCCAGTTTTGTTGAAGCGCTTAGCCGCTACCCGGAAATTGAACATGTCGAAAAACCTAAGAACCTGATATTTACTTTGAAAGATTCTATCATACGTTCCTGCATCGCCTCAGCCCAAAGTAATTTGAGTTATCACCTGACAGGAAAGGGCGTCGCCGTGGCTGTCCTGGACTCTGGCATTGATTACACGCATCCTGATTTCCGCAACCCAGACGGCACAAGCCGGATTCTTTTTTTATGGGATCAGACAGGGCGCCCTGATTCGCCTCCATCCGGATTCAGGCATGGGATCGAATACACCAACGATGACTTCAATCTAGCGCTGCTGAATTCGCAGCCTTTCTCCGTCATACCTGAATTAGACACCGTTGGACATGGTACGGCTGTTGCTGGCGCGGCGGCGGGCAATGGCCGCGCCAGTGCGGGGATGAACAAGGGCGCCGCGCCGGAAGCTTCCATTATCGCAGTGCGGCTGGGGCGCACAGGCGAGCGCTCTTTTGTGCGAAACACGGAACTTATGCGCGCCCTTAAATACAGCATTGACAAAGCGCAGAGTTTAAATATGCCAGTGGCTGTCAACATCAGCTATGGCACAAACAATGGCTCGCATGACGGCAAATCCCTGTTTGAAACATTTATTAACGAAATGGCCCGCAAATGGAAAACATGTATCGCAGTCGCTTCTGGCAATGAAGGCTCATCCTCGCATCATTTTTCGGATCAATTAAAAACGGGGGAAGTCAGGGACGTTGTTTTTTTCACATCAAGCAGTCTCCAATCTTTTTATATTACGTATTGGCAAAATTTTGTGGATGAGTTTACGCTGGAACTCATTTTGCCCAACGGGAAATCTACTGGGGTAATCAGCCTGGTGGATAGAATCAGAAATTTTCGCTTCGCGGACATTTATGTCTCTATTGAATACAGCCAACCCAATCATTATAACGAAAACCAAGAGATCTTTTTTCAGGTGAACAGCAGCCGTACGCCCTTGCCGGCAGGCGTGTGGACCATCAAGGTTCGAGCCGAGAATATCACAGTGGGAACATTTGACATGTGGCTGCCGATTACCGAGGAAGTCTCGCAGAACACGGCGTTCACTACGCCAGATCCCTATACTACACTGACTCTTCCTTCTACATCGGAAGCGGTCATTACCGTGGGTGGCTACGATCATCGAGTCGGCAGTTTCGCGGAGTTTTCAGGCCGGGGATATACGCGTTTAGGCGCGGTCAAGCCGGATCTGGCCGCGCCTGCCGTTTCTATTGTCACACCGCGCAAAGGCGGCGGATATGACACGTTTACTGGAACAAGCATCGCCGCCCCATTTGTAACAGGCTCCGCAGCGCTCATGATGGAGTGGGGCATTGTGAAGGGCAATGATCCATTTTTGTTCGGCGAGCGTATAAAAGCCTTTCTAAAAAGCGGCGCAACGCGAAGCGCTGGAAAATCTTATCCCGATCCGAGCTGGGGCTATGGAAAATTATGCCTGAGAAACACCTTGGATCAGTTGGTGGAATATCTGTGAAGGGAGAGATCGTGTGTTTTATTATCGAAAAGGCCATTTTATGTCCAGGCAGGCTTTTACCGATCAGGGAGGCTTGCAGATCAGCGTAGTCACGGAGAGCGGCAGCAAACCTGTCGAGAACGCCTCCGTGCAAGTCACGCCTAAGTCATTACCCGGCAATGTCATTGATGAGTTCATTACGGACATCTCCGGCCAAACTTCGGAGATGATGCTGCCTGCGCCGCCGCTTGAATATTCCATGCAGCCTGACGGGGGCCAGCCTTACAGCGAATATGACGTCCAGGTAGAGATGGATGGCTATGAACCTACGCTCGTCGAAGGCGTTCAAATTTTTCCCAACACAACAGCCATCCAATCCATAGGCCTTGAGCCTCAGAAAAGTTCTCTAAACGCGCCCATAAATACCATTCATATTCAAGAACCAGTGCTGTGGGGCGTGTATCCGCCTAAAATCCCGGAAGACATGGTCAAGGAACTGCCTCCGTCTACAGGCTTTGTGGTTCTGCCGCATCCTGTGGTACCAGAAACCGTCGTTGTACACAATGGGGCACCCTCAAACGCTTCCGCGCAAAACTATTGGGTGCCGTTCAAAAACTACATTAAAAATGTAGCCAGCTGTGAAATCTACTCCAACTGGCCGGAATCCACCATTCGCGCCAATATACTGGCCATTCTGTCTTTTACCCTCAATCGTGTTTATACAGAATGGTACCGCTCTAAAGGCTATAATTTTACAATCACCAATTCAACTGCGTATGATCACGCGTTTACCTATGGGCGCAATATCTTTGACGAAATTTCCATCATTGTAGATGACATTTTCACAAGTTTTATCACCAAACCCAATATTCGGCAGCCTTTATTCGCGCAATATTGCGACGGAAAAAGATCCACCTGTCCGAACTGGATGACACAATGGGGTTCTAAAGATCTAGGCGACAAGGGATATTCCGCCATTGACATCTTGAAAAATTTTTATGGAAGCGACGTCTATCTGATGCAGACGGAAAAGGTGGAGGGCGTGCCTTCTTCTTTCAGCGGAACCAATCTGCAGATGGGTTCAAGCGGATCAGATGTGCGCACGATACAGGAGCAGCTCAACGCGGTTTCCAATAATTATCCCGCCATCAAAAAAATGCGCGTAGACGGAGAGTTCAACGACGCGACCCGGGAGGCTGTGGAAAAATTTCAGGAAATATTCCGTCTGCCTTCCAGCGGCATTGTAGACTATCCTACCTGGTATAAAATTTCCGAGATTTATGTGGGTGTAACCAAAATGGCTGAGCTGACGAACTAACGTACCCCAGGTATATATGAATCCATAAAAAAACCACAGCCCGTATATATCGGCTGCGGTTTTTTGTTTCTCTTTATTCTTCTAATTGATAGCTCCAGCGCGGGGAGAGGAGCGTGGACGCGGCTGGCATGATTGAAGCGATCGCACTGGTGGCCGCGCTGGAGCTATTGGCGTCACCGGCGCCACTGTTTTTTTGACTGCGAAAATTATCTGGCGGGCTGCATTTCATGTCCCAATAGCTCAAAAACTCTTTGATTAAATACACATTATCATTTTCATAGCGGGTCAGCATGGGCGGCCTCCTTTTGGAAACTGAAATTGGGAATCTAAAAGCGGTTATTGTTTATTTGCAATATATGACGCGGCAAAAGATAAGTGAACCGCTCTTGACAGAGTGACGCGGGGACATTATAGTGGAAAGGACAGGTTAGGTGAACGCTTGCATGGCAAAAAATATTATCGTCGCCGGCGGGGGCGCGGCGGGGCTTATGGCGGCAATCGCCGCGGCGATTGCCGCCGCTGACGTGGGCGCGCCTGAAACGATAACGGTTCTGGAAAAAATGGAGCGCGTTGGCAAAAAAATATTGGCCACCGGCAATGGCCGGTGCAACTTGAGCAATTGGAACGCTTGCGCCGGGCATACTCATTATCACGGCGAAGCGCCGGAGTTTGCGGAGCGGGCGCTGAACGCGTTTAACCCTGAAAAAACGCTCGCCTTTTTTCAGCGATGGGGTTTGATGTGCAAAACAGAAGACGACGGCAGGATATATCCCATGTGCAATCAGGCTTCCGCCGTATTAGACATCTTGCGCGGCGCGCTGGATCATTTAGGCGTGCATGTGCGCAAAGCGGACGTGTCTGACATTTCTATCCAGAAAAAAGGATTTGCCGTTTCGATACACGGCGGCGAGCGATTGGCCTGTGATAAAGTGATTGTGGCCACAGGAGGCCGCGCGGCTCCCGCATTGGGCGGCAGCGGCGGCGGATATGCCCTCATGGAAAAAATGGGGCACAGCATAACGCCCGTGTATCCTGCGCTGGTTCAGCTGCGAAGCGATTCGCCATGGATGAAACGCCTCAAAGGCATCCGCGCGCGCGGGGGCATCACGTTACAATCCAGCGGGCGGGTTTTGATCGAGAGGGTAGGGGAGTTGCAATTCACCGGCTATGGCGTTTCCGGCATTCCCGCGCTGGACGCGTCGGGCTTTGCCTCAAACCAAAAAACCTGTGAAGCCCTCTTGGATTTTGCGCCGGACATGACGCCGGAAGATTTGAATCAATGTTTGGCCTCACGCGCGAAAGCGCTTTCGCATGTCAGCATGGATCGGTTTTTCATCGGCTTTTTTCACCGCTTGATGGGGGAAATGTTTGTCAAATACGCGGGCGTCCCCTTGACGCTTCCCGCCGCGGATCTAAGTTCTGAACAAATGAGCGCGTTGGTTAGCGCGATCAAATGTTTCACGGTTCCGATCGCCGGAACCAACGGCTTTTCAGAAGCCCAGGTTACAGGCGGCGGCGTGCGCGTCCAGGAGATGAATCCCTCCACGATGGAATCCAAAAAACAAAAAGGGCTGTACGCCGCCGGGGAACTATTGGACATTTACGGCGACTGCGGCGGTTATAATCTGCAATGGGCCTGGTCGTCCGGCTATGCCGCCGGCGTGTCTGCGGCTCTGGACTAAATACATAATAGGCGTGGTCAATTTGTTCATCCAAAATCTGAAAATGCCCCTGGACTTCGACGAAGAGGCTTTGAAAAAAAAAGCTGCGTAAAATCCTGCGTGGTTCCAAAAATCCGCGCTACCGCATTGTCCAGCAATACCGTATTGTCCGACAATCCATTGACGCGCGGGACAAAGAAAATATTCATTTTGTGCTGTCGATAGAGGTAAATTCTGAACCGCAAAAAGAAAAACAGACGGCGCTTTCCATGGCCCAAAGGATGAAACAGCCGCCTATCGTCGTTGGCAGCGGCCCTGCCGGGCTTTTTTGCGCCCTAGCCCTGGCTCGCGCGGGCTTGCCGCCCATCATTTTGGAACGCGGCAAAGACGTGGACAGACGTCAGACGGATGTGGAGCTGTTTTGGAAGACCGGCGTCCTGCAAACCAATTCGAATGTGCAATTTGGGGAAGGGGGCGCCGGTACTTTTTCAGACGGCAAACTGACCACCGGTGTACACGGCCCGTATGTGCGCCGCGTGCTGGAAGAATTTGTGAATGCCGGAGCGCCTTCTGAAATCCTGTACCGGGCAAAGCCGCATATCGGAACGGATCATCTGCGGGAGGTGGTGAAAAATCTCCGGCGCATCATACAGGAACACGGCGGGGAATTTCGTTTCGAACATCAATTCACCGGCTTTTCCACGGAAAACGGCCGCCTCTGTTCGGTGCGCGCGGTGCGCGCGCAAACGCCGGAACATGCCTATTCGGAAGCGGCCAGCGCGGTGGTTTTGGCCATCGGACACAGCGCCCGCGATACTTTTTCGATGCTGCTCGAAAATCATATCCGCATGGAACAGAAAAATTTTTCCGTGGGCGTCCGCATCGAACATCCGCAAGAAAAGATTGATCAAAGCCAATATGGAAAATTTGCCGGGCATCCCGCCCTCGGCCCCGCGGATTATAAACTCAGCGCGCATCTGGCGGACGGCAGAGGCGTCTATACGTTTTGCATGTGTCCGGGAGGGCGCGTCGTCGCGGCGGCTTCGGAAGAAAATCATCTTGTGACCAATGGAATGAGCCGCTTCGCGAGAGATGAACGCAACACCAACAGCGCACTGCTGGTGTCGGTAGACGCGAAAGATTTCGGCGGCGATCATCCCCTTGCCGGCGTACAATTTCAAAAAAATTTGGAGCGGCGGGCATTCGCGTTGGGCGGCGGCGGATTTATAGCGCCGGCGCAACTGGCGGGGGATTTTTTGCTGGGCCGGGAAAGCTGTGGGGTAGGGGAGGTAGGGCCTTCTTATCGTCCCGGCGTCCGCTGGACGGATTTGCGCGGGCTGTTCTCCGGTGAAATCACGCGAGCGCTCCAGCAAGCGATTTTGCTGTTTGGACAAAAAATAGAAGGGTTTTCCTCTTATGACGCGGTACTGACGGCTGTGGAAAGCCGCAGTTCTTCCCCTGTGCGCATCTGGCGCGGCGCATCCGGCGCCTCCAGCGCCGCGGGCTTGTACCCTTGCGGGGTAGGGGCCGGATACGCGGGCGGCATCGTATCCGCCGCTGTGGACGGAATGAAATGTGCGCAGACAATATTGACATCCAACTAAAGAAATTGTATCATAAACAGGAAAGATTATCCTATTATCCCAAAAGGGGGCCGCTTAGCATTAAAGCAAAAGCCGCGATTGTGATAGCCGCTTGTATATTGACAGCGCTGTCTCCGCTGTTTCGAATCAGGAACATCGAGATTACAGGCAATCAGGCGTTGTCCGAAGAAATGGTTTTGCAGGCCCTGGGCTTGACAAAATCTGTTAATATACTCTTCTACAATACACGCTCGGCGGTTCGAAACATTCAAAAAAATCAGTTTCTCGAAAAAATAACGCTGCGAAAGATTCCGCCCAGTACCATATCCGTAAACATCCAGGAGCGTCAGGTGTGCGGATATGTTCCTTATATGGGTTCTTATCTCTTCATAGACAAAGACGGCAGAGTCATCCACATCAGTTCATCCTTTCAAGAAGAGCTGCCGCTTGTAGTTGGTTTGCGTTTCTCCGGGTTTCATTTGGGCGAGCTTCTGGAAGTGAACAATCAAGACGCCTTCGATATTATTGTCATTTTAACGCGGCTGTTTCAAAAATATGAATTGGACGATCAGATGATTGGCAAAATGGATGTGTCTGACGTGAACGACGTTCATTTGACCGCGTATAACATTGATGTGGCTATCGGCGGGTTAGAGGATGCCGATGCCAAAATCCGCACGTTGAAAGAAATTATACTGCACCAACTTCCCAACGCGCCGCGGGTGAAAGGCTCTTTGGACATCCGCGAGATAGGCGGGCAGTATATTTTTAAGGCTTTAACCTGAAACTATCATTTTTACGATTTCTACAAAGGAGGGCGTTATTTTGATTGATATAGATGTAACGCAGGATACGAAAGCTAGGATTAAAGTGATTGGCGTGGGTGGGGGCGGCAATAACGCGGTCGATCGCATGATCCAGGAAAATATTCAATACATAGATTTTATTTCCTGCAATACGGATCATCAGGCGCTGGAACGCTCCAAATCATCTGTGCGTATTCAATTGGGCGAAAAATTAACGCGCGGTTTGGGCGCGGGCGGCAAACCGGAAATCGGCAAGCGCGCCGCCGAAGAAACCCGCGATCAGGTGGGGCAGGCCATTACCAACACAGATATGCTTTTTGTGACCGCCGGCATGGGCGGCGGCACAGGAACCGGCGCGGCGCCCATCATCGCGGGCATCGCGCGCGAAATGGGCATACTGACGGTGGGCGTGGTAACGAAACCCTTTGACTTTGAAGGCGTCCCCAGAATGAAAAACGCGCTGGAAGGCATTGCGGAACTGAAAAAAAACGTCGATACCCTCGTCATCATTCCCAACGAAAAGCTAGTCGATTTGATTGACGATGATATGACTTTAGAAGATTCTTTCCGCAAAGCGGATGAAGTGCTGCGCCAGGGCGTTCTGGGCATCAGCGATCTCATTCTGAAGGAAGGGCTGATTAACCTGGATTTCGCCGACGTGCATACCGTCATGTTTGAAAAAGGCATCGCGCACATGGGCGTAGGCCGGGCCTCTGGCAAAAACAAAACAGAATTGGCCGCTGAACTGGCCATCAAAAGCCCGCTGCTGGAAACCACCATTGACGGCGCGAAAAGCGCGATCATCAGTTTTTCCGGCGACGCGACGCTAGGCCTAAAAGACATCAACGCGGCCGCGAAAATCATCCGGGCCGCCATCGATCCGGAGGCGGAAATTATTTTTGGCGCCACCATCCGGGAAGATTTAAAAGATGAGGTCATCGTCACCGTCATCGCCACAGGCTTGGAAGAAAAGGATCTGAGTATCAAGCCGAAAACCCGATCCGCTCCTAATGTGAAAGCATTTCCGCCCGTGACGAAGCCGGACGAAAAAGAAATGCGTGATCGCGAACGCGAGCGCGACATCCGGGAGACACGGGATCGCGAGCCTATGGAGAAACTCGATAAATTAGAAAAACTCGATAAATTGGAAAAACTGGATAAATTAGATAAAGAGGATAAAGAAAACGACATGGAAGTTCTGGAGGCTCCGCGCGCAGCGGAAATGCCGCCGCTCCGTGAGCTGGACGACATTCCGTTTGATATTCCCATTTTTTTACGAAGCAAAAGAAATTAAAAAGGGCGGCCTGAGCCGTCTTTTTTTTGGGCAAATTTTGGACAAAAAATAAATTGGGATCAAATTATTCGTCAAAGATGTATTTCGCGAATAGTTATATTTACAGAGGCGCGCCTCCCCTGCCTCTGTTATCGTAAGTCTGCGCATAAAAAAGCCCTCCGCGGAGGGCTTATTCTGTTTTGCGGATCATCACTTCGGTGACGCGTTTTTCTTCCACCTTACTGACTTTCAGCAAAAGTCCGTTGTAGGTAATCTCCGGCTGATTGGCGTCGGCTGGAATGCGTCCCAATTGGCTGATGATAAAACCGCTCAGCGTGTTATAATCTTCAACCGGCAGATCTACATCAAAATAATCGGCGATCTCCGCCAAGTCAGACCCGCCGTTGACAATGTACGTGTTATCGCTCATATCCACGATATCCGGCTTTTCTTCCTCATCGTACTCGTCAAAAATATTGCCCATCACTTCCTCAATGAGATCCTCCATGGTTACAATGCCGAGCGTCCCACTGTATTCATCCAATACAACCGCCACATGAATTTTATTTTTTTGCATATCCTCAAAGAGTTCATCTGTTTTGACGGAAAATGGAACAAAATGGGGCTTGCGTATCAGTTCGCGAAGATTCATCTCATGCAAATTGTTATTGATTATGTATTTCATCACATCTTTGATATGAAGAATACCGATAATATCGTCAATACTGTCCTCGAAAACCGGAATGCGCGAAAATTTTTCGTTTTCCAGCACATGAATCAATTCTTCTTCGTCCGCGTCTGCGGGCAGAGCGATAATGTCCGTCCGGTGCGTGCAAATGTCGTCCGCCGTTTTATCGTTAAACTCAAAGACATTGTTGATCATTTCCATTTCTGTCTCATCTATCGCGCCCGTATCACCGCCCGCGTCCAGGATCAGACGGATTTCTTCTTCCGTAACGTCGCCGGTCTGCGCGTCCAAATCCACGCCGCCCAGCACTTTGGCGAAAAAGTTGGTGGAAAGGGACAATATTTTCACGAAAGGCTTCATCAGCCGCGAGAGCGTGTAAATAGGCGTGATCATCACCAAGGCGATGCTGTCCGCTTTTTTCATGGCGATTCGTTTGGGCGCCAGTTCGCCGAAGACCAGCTCAAAGTACGCCAGCGCCATGGTAATGACGACGACGGATACCGGCGTCAATGCGGACGGGGACATATCCACCCCGGCGCGGATCAAAAAATCCGTGAGCGAATCGGCAAAAGACTCCGCCGCGAACGCGCCGGAAAAAAGCGCGATAATGGAAATGCCGATCTGTATGGTCGCCAGCAGATTGTTTGGGTTTTCTACCATCTGACGCAGCAGGACGGCTCTTTTATCGCCTTCTTCCGCCTTTTTGCGCAGCCTGTTTTGGTTGACGCTGATCAAAGCGATCTCCGTGGCCGCGAACAGACTGTTGCATAAGATCAGCAGGATCAATACGCCTATTTTGCCTGACAAGGTTTTCTACCTCCGGTTTTCTGCCTCCGGTCCTCTAGCGCCGGTTTGCCGCCTCCGGTCTTCTGCCTCCGGCTGCTTTCATTCCATAATTCAAACGGCGGTTAAAAACTTTTCCAGCTCCTGTATCGCCTGCTCCTCGTCCGCGCCTTCCGCTTTTATCGTCACGCCCTGCCCGTCCAAAAGCCCCAGGGAAATGACGCCCATAATGCTTTTCGCGTTGATGATTTTATCGTCCACGCACAAATGAATGCTGCTGGCAAACTGGCTGGCTTTCTGCACAAATAAAGCGGCCGGCCTGGCTTCAAGGCTGGCAAGAACTTGAACGCTGCGTTCCCTCATAACAATTCTCTCCTTAACTGATCCGCGATTTCGCTGATTTTGCGCAGCCGGTGGTTCACGCCTGACTTGCCCACAGGCGGCGAGAGCATCGTCCCGATTTCCTTTAAGCTGGCTTCCTCATATTTCAGGCGAACCTTAGCCACTTCTCTTAATTGATCGCTCAAACACTCCAGCCCTTTTACGCGGGCGATGGTCTTGATATCGTGAACCTGCTTGATGGCCGCCGTCACGGTTTTGGATAAATTGGCGGTTTCACAGTTTACTTTGCGGTTGACGGTGTTGCGCATGTCTTTGACAATACGAAGATTTTCCATGCGCAGCAACGATTGATGCGCGCCCATAATATTCAAAAGATCAACGATATTTTCTCCCTCTTTTAAGTAAACAATGCAATGGCCTTTTCGCTCAATGGTTTTCGCGCGCAGCCCAAAATGCTGGAGAAGAGCCGTCAGTCCCTGGCTCAAGGGTTCGCCGCCGCAAACAAACTCCAAGTGATAGTTTTTTTCCGGGTCGCTTAACGACCCGCAGCCGATGAAGGCGCCGCGTATATACGACTTCTTGCAGCATTCAGCTTTTAAAACCGAAAGGACTGAATTGTGTATGTAAGCTTCCCTATGCTCCATCCATTCCGAAAGTTTACCGGGATCTGTAATGTGAACGGTATAGAGCCGCGTCCTTTTAAACTGTCTGCTTTGCTGAATGGAAATTTCACCGTGCGCTTGAAAAGTTTTTTTGAGCAGATTATAAAATTTCTTGGCGGCGGCCGCGTTCTCTGTCTGAATTTTGACAGCGCCGGCTTCTTTGACGCCGCATGAATCAAACAGCCCCGCCATTTCGGCGGCTGCACAGTGATGCGCGCTGATCGGCAGGCCGCACAGTTCATTTTTTACATTGGATGAAAAAGACAACTCCCCTCACCCGCCATTTACATTCAAATTCTTTTCGCGTCTTTCTCATAATCCCTGTGCGTGATCACCGCCGTAAAGCCCAGGTTTTGCAGCGCGTGATACAGCTCCTCCGCCAAAACGACCGAACGGTGCTTGCCGCCGGTACATCCGACGCCGATGACCAGCTGATTTTTTCCTTCATTGATATAGTGCGGAATCAAATACGTAATCAGATCCAGACATTTTTCGTGATAGATCCGGGCGCTTTCCCATTTCAGCACAAACTCTTTCACGGAGGGATCCAGCCCGCACAGTTCTTTCAGCTCCCGCTCATAAAAGGGATTGGGAATAAAACGCACGTCAAACACCAAGTCAGAGTCGTCCGGTATGCCGTATTTATACCCAAAGGAAAGCACCGTGATCATCAGGCTGTTGAAGTCTTTATTGTTGACAAAAATTTCACTGATGACTTCTTTCAACTGTCTGGCCAGCAAATTGCTTGTATCGACAATATGATCCGCGCGTTGTTTGACTTCGGCCAACAGATCGCGTTCTTTTTCAATGCCGGTGATCACTCGGTCGTCTTTGGCCAGCGGATGGCTGTGCCGCGTCTCTTTATAGCGTTTGACCAGCGCTTCGTCCGACGCGTCCAAAAATAAAATCTTATATTCCAGCCTCTCCGCGGTCAGTTCATCCAGCCGCAAAAACAAGTCTTCAAAAAGTTTTCCGCCCCGCGCGTCAATCCCCAGCGCCACCTGCTTGATGTCTGAACCTGGGCGGTAACAGACTTCGGCGAATTTCGAAAT
>JAITPB010000193.1 GCA_031289625.1 Clostridiales bacterium
TCTTGTGTTGGTGTCATATTTTCATCACCATCCCAAGGCGTTGTCCGACGTGATACTCGTCTTTCCATTTCCATCCCTCCCTGTAGGGACAGTCTATCACATCGTCAAGAAAACAGAAACACTGTGCATTGGGGGATTTTAAAGATTTTATCGAAGAAAAGTTTGCAGAAAAGATGGCTGCTGAACAAGCATAACCTTTGATAGTAGGATGAGATAATGATAGATTTGCATATGCACAGTACTGAATCAGATGGGCAATACAAACCGTCTGAACTGGTTTTGATGGCAAAGAAAAAGAATCTCTCTTATATAGCGCTTACTGATCATGACACAATTGCCGGATTATACGAGTGTGAGCTATACGCAAGAGAAAATGGAATCCGCTTTCTGCGCGGTATCGAAATAAGCGTAAAAGGCAACCGTGAGCTTCATATTTTGGGTTATGGCGTTGATCCTGAGAGTCAGTCATTGCTGATGCTTTGTGACGAATTCGTCAAACAACGCGGATTGAGAGCGCAGCGAATACTGGACTATCTTGATGCAAAGGGTGTGCATATAACCTTGGAGCAAGTGATGCGACACTCCAGCAGCGGATCTGTTGGTCGGCCGCACGTGGCTCAGGCATTGGTTGAGGTCAGAGCGGTCACAACAGTACGTGAAGCATTTGAACTTTATCTTGGCACTCCGGAATTTGACAAGATAGAGCGGCCTAAACCAGAGCCCGGCAAAGGAATCTCCGCAATATTGAATTCTGGCGGCATTGCGATTCTTGCCCATCCCGCGCTGTTGAAAATAGACAATGCCACATTGGAAAAGTTAGTGTATCAGCTGGTGGTTGATGCCGGGCTTGGAGGAATCGAGTGCTATTACAGTACTCACACGAAGGAGCAAACCGAATATTACCTTTCACTGGCAAAAAAATTTGGCTTGGTGGTTTCTGGAGGCAGCGATTTCCACGGCGAAAAAGTAAAAGCAAATATAGCACTTGGTACAGGATGCGACGGAATGCTATCTATCACGGAAGATATGGTATCGCGTGAGTTGTTGGATATGGCGAAGTAACCATTAAGCAAAGCATTGGCAACGGCGCGGTTGTCGCTCCACACGCTGTCGTCACAAAAGATGTGCCGCCGTATACGATTATTGGTGGAATTCCTGTGCGCGTGCTGAAATACCGATTCGCTGACAATATCGTTGAGCGGCTGCTGAAACTCAGATACTGATAAAATACATGCCGGAACCGTTCACAGCAGCAATGCTTACCCCTCCCCGAATTACATAGACTCCCAGCGTGGAACAGAGATACCGCTTGAATTTGTGCCTGTTGAAGAGGTCGAGATGGACGAAATATGGAGCTTCGTTCACGACAAGTCCCAAAACCATATTGCCTTTGGTGGGCAATCGACCGCAATACGCGCGAAGTTCTCGCCTATGTGTTGGGAACACGGGAAAACTAAAAAATGCCTGTTTCGTTTCGCCCTGTAATGGCTATACTAAAACATGAAACAGAATGACTGGAGGTTGTTCAGCAATGGATATTAACTGCACCAATCGATGTGTCTATCAATCCGATGGAAAATGTAAGCTTGATCAACTGCCGTCCATGACTTCACACGTTCATTATTCCAGCGATACGGACTGCCCATACTGTTCTCAATCCCCGCAGCCGCAGCTTGCCTCTTTATCTTAAAATAACGGCGGGCAAAATTACCTGTTGACAGCGCCGCCGCTTCGTTGTATTATCGATTTACACCGATGAAGCGGAGATAAAAACAATTGTGCGCTTTCAGAGAGCCGGGCTGGTGGAAACCGGCAGCACGCAGATTGTTAAATGGGCCGCTGAGGGCGCAGTGAAAGGCTCTATGCCGAGTATTCTGCGACGTGCGGGCATACGTCAGTTGCCGGGAATATGTCAGTATTCCGCAGAGCGCGGGGAGTCTCTCCCCGAATCAAGGTGGTATCGCGGATGATTCAATCCGTCCTTGACATTTTTTTTGTCGAGGGCGGATTTTTTGTTTGCTCAAATATTTTTATCCACCATTTTTACCCAAAATTTTTACCCAAAAAGAAAGGGGCAAAGCCATGGCGCAGCCAGATTTTGCGCAAGTCCAACAGTTGGCAAATGATTATAAAGCCATTCCCGTCTGGGAAACCATGGAGACGGAGGGGCGGACGCCCACGGACGTCTTTAAAATTCTCAAGAATTTAAGCCATCAGTGTTTCATCCTGGAAAGTTTGGAAGATCAGACGCAAACAGGACGCTATACTTTTTTGGGCTATGACCCCAAATTGGAAATTACCTGCGTCCGGGGCGAAATGACCATCCAAAACGGCTCGGCGAACCGTTTTCATACGGACGATCCCGGCGCGCGCGTCCGGCAGATTTTAGAAGAAAACAAAAGCCCGCGCCTGCCGGAGCTTCCGAGCTTTACCGGCGGGCTGGTCGGCTATTTCGCTTACGACTATATTGCCTACAGCGAACCGGGCTTAAACCTGGACGCGGACGATCAGGAAAACTTTAAGGACATGGATCTCATGCTCTTTACGAAAGTGATTGCTTTTGATCATTTGGAAAATAAAATTTTTTTGATTGCCAACATGAAAACGGACGCCCCACAGGAGAATTATCACCGCGCGGTCAACGAACTGGATCATATGCGGCGCGTCGTCCGGCGCGGGACAGCCCGGGAAATTGCCGGGGAGATTTCCTGGGATATTTCTCCAGAAATTCCGCCGCTGCGCCTGCTCTCCGCATTCCGATCGCTCTTCAATGAAGAGCAGTACATCGCCATGGTGCAAAAAGCTAAGAACTATATCTATGAAGGGGATATTTTTCAGGTGGTGCTGTCCAACCGGCTGGAGGCCGAGGCGGAAGGCAGTCTGTTTGACACATACCGGATCCTGCGGGAGACCAATCCATCTCCTTATATGTTTTATTTCAGCAGCGACGACATTGAGATCGCGGGCGCCGCGCCCGAAACGCTCGTCAAGCTGACCGGGCGGAAGGTTTCGACGTTTCCGCTGGCCGGCACCCGTCCGCGCGGCCAGACGCCAGAGGAGGACGCCGCGTTGGAAAAAGAACTTTTGGCCGACCCCAAGGAGTTGGCGGAACATAACATGCTGGTTGATTTGGGCCGTAACGACATCGGCAAAATCAGCGAATTTGGATCGGTCGCCGTGGAAAACTATTTGCAGCTCGTGCGCTTCTCTCATGTGACGCACATCGGCTCCACTGTCACGGGAACGATCCGGGAAGACAAAACCGCGATGGACGCCATCGGCGCGCTGCTGCCCGCCGGAACCCTTTCCGGCGCGCCGAAAATACGCGCCTGCGAAATCATCAATGAGCTGGAGAACAATAAACGCGGCCTTTATGGCGGCGCCATCGGGTATATCGCCTTTTCCGGCGACATGGACTCGTGCATTGCCATCCGCGTCGCCTTTAAAAAGAACGGAAAAGTATTTGTCCGTTCCGGCGCGGGCATTGTCGCGGACAGCATCCCCGCGAACGAGTTCGCCGAGTGCGGCAGTAAAGCGCGGGCCGTACTCAACGCCCTGCAGCGCGCGGCCACACGCGGCGGAGAAGGAAGTGAAAAACGGTGATTCTGCTGGTGGATAATTACGACAGCTTTTCTTATAATCTGTTTCAAATGATCGGCGCGCTGGATCCGGATATCCGCGTGATTCGCAACGACGCGCTTTCCTTGACGGAAATCGAGGCGCTGCGCCCGTCGCGCGTGATTCTGTCTCCAGGGCCGGGGCGACCGGCTGCCGCCGGGCTGTGTGAGCCGGTTGCCGCGCGCTTCGCCGGAAAAATCCCCATTTTGGGCGTGTGCCTCGGCCATCAGGCCATTTGCGAAGCCTTCGGCGCAAAAATTGTCTACGCGAAAACTTTGGCGCACGGCAAGGCGTCCGATATCACTCTGGATACGGACTGCCCGCTGTTTCGCGGTTTGCCGCGCGTCATCCGCGGCGCGCGCTACCATTCTTTGGCCGCCGATGAATCCTCGCTGCCTCCAACGCTCAAAGTGACCGCGCGCACTGCAGATAAAGAAGTGATGGCAGTCCAGCACGAGAAGTATGCGTTATACGGTTTGCAGTTTCATCCGGAATCTGTGCTGACGCCAGAAGGAAACACAATCCTGCGCAATTTTATTTTCGGGAGGAATCCGGCATGATAAAAGAAGCGATTGTGAAAGCGGCTAGCCGTGAAAACCTGACCTATGAAATGACGGAGACCGTCATGGACGAAATCATGAGCGGGCAGGCCAGCGAAATTCAAATGGCGGCGTTTCTGACCGCCATGTCCATGAAAGGCGAAACCATTGATGAAATCACGGCTTCGGCGGCGGGTATGCGCAAACACTGCATCCGCATCCTGCACGACATGGACGTTTTGGAGATCGTCGGCACAGGCGGCGATCTCTCCAATTCCTTTAACATTTCCACTACGTCCGCGCTGGTCATTTCCGCGGCGGGCATCCCCGTGGCCAAGCACGGCAACCGCGCGGCGACCAGCAAGAGCGGCGCCGCCGACGTGTTGGAGGCGCTGGGCGTGGATATTACGATACCGCCGGAAAAAAGTCTGGCTCTGCTCAAAAACATCCGCCTTTGCTTTCTCTTCGCACAGAATTATCACATTGCGATGCGGTATGTCGCACCAGTTCGGAAAGCGCTGGGCATTCGCACTATCTTTAATATTTTAGGGCCACTGGTCAACCCGGCTGGCGCGAACATGGAACTGCTCGGCGTCTACGAAGAAGATCTCGTGGAGCCGATGGCGCGAGTGCTGTCCAATCTCGGCGTCAGAAACGCTTTGGTGGTATACGGCCAGGACGGCCTCGACGAAATTTCATTGAGCGCGCCCACCAGCGTCTGCGAAGCGCGGGACGGCCATTTCTGTTCTTATACGCTTGAGCCGGAGATGTTTGGGCTGAAACGCTGTGAAAAACACGAGCTGACCGGCGGGACGCCGGCGGAAAACGCGGCCATTGCGCGCGCCGTACTTTCCGGGGAGCCAGGCGCGAAACGGGACGCCGTGCTGCTCAATTCGGCGGCGGCCATACACATCGCGCGGCCCCATTTGAGTCTGCTGGAAGCCATGAAGACAGCCCGGGAAACGATTGACAGCGGCAAAGCCCTGGCACAATTGGAGCGCTTTATCGCGCTGTCGGGGGAAGCCGGGATGGCCTTATGATCCTGGATACGATCGCGGCAAGCACGCGGCGGCGCGTGGCGGAAGCGAAACGCGTATGCCCCGAGGAAAAAATCCGGCGACTCGCGGCGGACTCTCTGGCGGCTCCACCGACAAATTTGCCGGGCTTCTCGGCGGACTCTCCGCTTAAAGCTCCATTCGAGGCGGCATTGGCCGCGCCGGGCCTCTCGTTTATCTGCGAAATCAAAAAAGCGTCTCCCTCAAAAGGTGTTATCGCGGAAGATTTTCCGTATCTGGACATCGCGCGTGCGTATGAAAAGGCAGGGGCGGCGGCCATTTCTGTACTGACCGAACCCGAATATTTTTTGGGTTCTGACGCGTATTTGCGCGAGATAGCGGCGATGGTCAGCCTGCCAACCCTGCGCAAAGATTTTGTCGTGGATACTTATCAAATTTACGAAGCCAAAGTACTCGGCGCGGCGGCCGTGCTGCTGATTTGCGCGCTGCTGGAGAAAGACGCATTGCGCGCGTACATCCGCGCCGCTCATGCCATTGGGCTTTCCGCGCTGGTAGAAACGCATACGGCGGAAGAGGCCGCCGCCGCCATAGACGCGGGTGCGCGGGTCATCGGGGTCAATAACCGCGATCTGCACACGTTTGAGGTGGATTTGACCACCAGCGCGCGTCTGCGAAAAATGATCCCCAAAAACATTTTATTTGTATCCGAAAGCGGGATATGCGGCCGCGAGGACGTACGCGTTCTGGAGGAAATCGGCGCGGACGCCGCGCTGATTGGCGAAACGATGATGCGCGCGCCGGACAAGGCGGATTTTCTCGCGCGGCTCAGGGGGCGGCATGACAAAAAAGACGAAAATTAAAATCTGCGGCCTTTTCCGCGCAGAAGACATAGACTACGCCAATGAAGCGCGGCCGGATTACATCGGTTTTGTATTTGCCCCCAGCCGCCGCCAGGTCAGTGCGGAAACGGCGAAAAATTTACGCGCGCGTCTGGCGGACGGTATTGTCCCGGTCGGCGTATTTGTCAACGCGGGCATAGAGGAGATTCTATCGCTGGTTGAAAATCAAATCATTGAGATCGCCCAGTTGCATGGCGTAGAAGATGAGGCGTATATCGCAGCGCTGAAACGCCGCGCGAATATTCCCGTCATGCAGGCCCTGCGCATCTCCGGACAGCCGGTCCTATCCGGGCAGCCGGTCCTATCCGGACAGCCGGTCCTGTCCGGACAGCCATCCAGCCTGGCGGATTATTTTCTGCTGGACAGCGGCGCGGGCGGCGGACAGACGTTTGACTGGAATTGGATTGGCAAGCTGAAAAAGAATCTGATCAAGCCGTACTTTCTGGCGGGCGGCGTCGGGCTGGAAAATATGCGCCGCGCCCTCTCCTTTCAGCCCTACGCGGTGGATATCAGCAGCGGCGCGGAGACAAACGGCGTCAAAGATTTAAAAAAAATGGAGGCCCTCACGCGGATGGTGCATGAAGGGCCGAAGGAGTGACAAATATGCGGGCAGGCAGGTTTGGCGATTACGGCGGGCAATATGTGCCGGAAACGCTGATGAACGAGATCATCCGCCTAGAGGAAGCCTATCATTTTTATCAAAGCGACACGGCGTTTCAAGAGGAATTAAGCGGGTTGCTGCGCGAATACGCGGGCCGGCCTTCGCTGTTGTATTACGCCGCGCGGATGACTGAATCGCTCGGCGGCGCGAAGGTGTATCTCAAACGGGAGGATTTGAACCACACCGGCTCCCACAAAATCAATAACGTACTCGGGCAGGCGCTGCTGGCCAAACACATAGGCAAAACGCGCCTCATCGCCGAGACAGGCGCGGGTCAGCACGGCGTGGCCGTGGCTACCGCCGCCGCTCTGCTGGGGATGGAATGCGAAATTTTCATGGGCAAAGAAGATACGGAACGTCAGTCGCTGAATGTTTACCGCATGGAACTTTTGGGCGCGAAGGTTCACGCCGTAACATCCGGCTCCATGACGCTCAAGGACGCGGTCAACGAAACCATGCGTGAATGGACGGGCCGCACGCATGACACGCATTATGTATTGGGCTCCGTGATGGGGCCGCATCCGTTTCCGACCATCGTGCGGGATTTTCAAAGCGTCATCGGGAAAGAAGCGCGAAGCCAGATTTTGGAACGGGAAGGCCGCCTCCCCGCGGCGGTTCTGGCTTGCGTGGGCGGTGGGAGCAACGCCATGGGATTATTTTATCCTTTTATCCCCGACGCTTCCGTCCGGCTGATTGGATGCGAGGCCGCCGGACACGGAATCGAAACCAAGCAGCACGCCGCGACCATCGCCAAAGGGGAAGCCGGTGTGTTTCACGGTATGAAATCGTATTTTTGTCAGGATGAAAACGGGCAGATCGCCCCGGTGTATTCCATTTCAGCCGGGCTGGATTATCCCGGAATCGGGCCGGAACACGCGTATCTGCACGATACGGGGCGCGCGGAATATGTCCCCGTCACAGACGCGGAGGCTGTGTCCGCGTTTGAATTTTTAGCAAAAACCGAGGGGATCATCTGCGCGATCGAAAGCGCCCACGCGATTGTACACGCGTGCGTCCTGGCACCGCGCCTGGGCAAAGACGAAAACATAATCGTCTGCCTGTCTGGGCGGGGGGATAAGGATGTCGCCGCCATCGCGCGCTACAGGGGGGTAAACGTCCATGAGTAATATTGGCAAGGCGTTTCAAAACGGCAAAGCTTTCATCGGATTTGTCACGGGAGGCGATCCCTCCCTCGAAAAGAGCGAGGAATTTATTTTTGAAATGATCCGGGCGGGTGCGGATTTGATCGAAATCGGCGCGCCGTTTTCCGATCCCATTGCGGAAGGGCCGGTAATCCAAAGGGCTAACCTCCGCGCGCTGGCGGCTGGCGTCACGACAGACAAATTATTTGAGCTGGCCGCGCGCGTGCGGCGTCAAAGCGATATTCCGCTCGTGTTTCTGACATATCTCAATCCTGTCCTGCATTACGGATATGAAGCGTATTTCCAAAAATGCCAGACGATCGGCCTGGACGGAATCATCATCCCCGATTTGCCGTTTGAGGAACAGGAAGAAGTGCGTGCGGTTTCCGTCCGCTGTTCGGTGGATTTGATCTCGCTGGTCGCACCGACATCGGAAAGCCGTATTGCTAAAATCGCCAAAAACGCGGCGGGGTTCGTATATATCGTTTCCTCCATGGGCGTCACAGGCATACGCGGCGAAATCACGACGGATCTGAACGCGATTCTGGCGGCGGTACGGTCAGCCTCTGACATTCCGGCGGCGGTCGGGTTCGGCGTCAGCACGCCGGAACAGGCGGCGCACATCGCCCGGATCGCGGATGGCGTTATCGTTGGCAGCGCGATTGTAAAAATCATTGAAGAATATGGAGAGCGGGCGGGAGAGCATCTCTTTGCCTACGTCCAAAAGATGAAAGAGGCCATATCGCAAGCGTGAGTGGATTGAATCAAAAGGCGAGGCGAACACAATCACTTTTTATTTCCATATGCGACGCGCTATACCGTACAACGCAAAGCCAAGAAGGCCGCCGAGAGTATTGGCAATCACGTCGTCAATGTCAGCGCTCCTGCCGGTCAGCAGCTGGGTCAATTCTGTAAAAAACGCGGCACCGAAAGATAGGGCAAGCACGGAAAAGAAATTCCTGCATCTCTTTGAAAAAACAGTGGGCAAAAGAAAGCCAAGTGGAGCGCACATAAGGATATTCAAAATAATCTGCCAAAACATTCCCACAGAGCCGTACTTAATCGCGGTGATAAAGGACTGAAATGGGCGCAGATTCATGGTTTCCCACGAACCGTGTCCAAATGACATAAGCTGCGTGACGTATAAATACACTACTGACCAACCGATGAGAACAAACTCGCTAAGCGCCTTTGTTCTCGCCGGTTTTGGGCGGCGGCTTCGCAACAGTTTATAAATGCAGAAGTAGACAATCGCCGTTGTGACAAGAGCGATTGGAAATATCGGCAGCAGTTGATAAAAATAAAAATGAATCATTTGCCTTTACTCCATTCGTTGATGGGGAATATTGATCGCTTTCCAAAATCTTGTCAGCTTCATTGTCGAAGTACCTCCATTTTACTATTTTTCGCTTTCATAGGCCACAAGGCAATCCTTATGAAAATACGAATTTAACGCACTGTCAACAGGTTAAATATTCGCGGTAAACACATGTATAAAGAAATCTTGCCTGATCGCTGTTTCCGTGCGGCCGGAAAAGTAACTCAGTGCTGACGATTAAAAAATTTTCGCAATAAAAAACCTCCCGTTTTGGATAAATCATTGGTAATGCATTGTAGAATAGCAGTTGATTTTTTATTTTTAGGGGTTATAATGAATGCCAGAAAGGTATGTGTCCATAGATGGAGGCTGCCGAGAATGGAAGTTACCAAATCCTAAAAATGTATTCGCCAAACGCATATAAGGATTACTATGTTTTCCTATGTTTTTCATAACGGAATAAATAAATTAAATAAATCAACCAAACAAAGGAGCGGCGGCATGAGTGGATATGACTTTAAACGGATTGAAAAAAAATGGCGGGAGGTTTGGGCGCGGGACCCTGTCAACCGGGAGGACGCCGCCAAGCCGAGGTTTTATTGCCTGGATATGTTTCCGTATCCGTCAGGGACAGGTTTGCATGTCGGGCATTGGCGCGGGTATGTGTTGAGCGACGTGTTGAGCCGCTATAAAATCTTACAGGGCTACTATGTGTTGCATCCCATGGGCTGGGACGCTTTCGGTCTGCCCGCCGAAAATTTCGCCATTAAGACAGGCGTGCATCCATCCGCCGGCGTCGCGGAAAACGTGCGCAACATCCGGCGCCAATTGAAGGAAATCAGCGCCGTTTACGATTGGGATCGGGAAGTGAATACGACAGATCCGGGTTTTTACCGCTGGACACAATGGATTTTTGTGCAGATGTTCAAAAAAGGGCTGGCGTATGAAAAGGAAATGCCCCTGAATTGGTGCCCGGAGTGCAAAGCGGTTCTGGCGAATGAAGAAGCGGCGAGCGGCGCCTGTGAGCGCTGCGGAACCCCGGTCACGAAAAAAATGCTGCGCCAGTGGATGCTGAAAATTACGGCCTACGCGGATCGTCTGCTGGAAGATCTTTCTTCGCTGGATTGGCCGGAAAAAGTTAAAAAAATGCAGACAGACTGGATTGGTAAAAGCTACGGCGCGGAGATCGATTTCCCCGTTGAGGGAACGGAGAAAAGCCTGAAGGTGTTTACCACCCGGCCAGATACGCTGCACGGGGCCACTTTTATGGTGATTGCGCCGGAACATCCGTTGCTGCGGGCGATCACCGCCGCAAGCCAGCAAGAAGAAATGGAACAGTATTGCCAAATGGCCGCCGCGAAGTCTTCTGTCGCCCGTATGGCCGATAAAGACAAAACCGGCGTTTTTACCGGGCGCTATGGCGTCAATCCCATGAATGGAGAAAAAATCCCCATATGGGTTTCGGATTATGTGCTGGCGGATTATGGCACGGGGGCGATTATGTGCGTACCTGCGCATGACGACAGGGACTTTGCGTTTGCCCAAAAATTTCATCTGCCGATCGCCGAGGTCATCAGCCGGGACGGAACCGTGTCGGTGGAACTGACGGAAGCCTATGTGGGCGATGGCGTTCTGGTTCAATCCGGGCCGTTCAGCGGCTTGAGCGTTACAGACGCGAAAGAGGCTGTCGCCGATTATCTCGAAAAAAATCATCTGGGCCATAAGACGGTGAATTATAAACTGCGGGACTGGGTTTTTTCCCGGCAGCGGTATTGGGGCGAGCCCATTCCTGTTGTGCATTGTGAAAAATGCGGCGCCGTACCCGTTCCGGAAAATGAACTGCCCGTATTGCTGCCAGACGTTGCTTCTTATTTGCCCACGTCCACCGGCGAGTCTCCTCTGGCGGGCATAGAAGATTGGGTCAATACCCGCTGCCCCGCCTGCGGAGGCCCTGCAAAACGCGAAACCAACACCATGCCGCAATGGGCCGGGTCGTCTTGGTATTTTTTGCGTTATGCGGATCCGCACAATGACAGGGAATTGGCCGGCGCCGAAGCCCTGCGCGAATGGCTGCCCGTGGATTATTATGTGGGCGGCGTCGAGCACGCGGTGCTGCATTTGCTGTACGCGCGTTTTTATACGAAATTTTTATATGATATAGGCGTGGTGGATTTTAAAGAGCCTTTTGTCAAATTGTTTAATCAGGGGATGATTACACGCCATGGCCGCAAGATGGATAAATCGGGCGGCAACGGTGTGTCTCCGGACGAAATCGTAAAACAATACGGCTGCGATTCCCTTCGGATTTATGAATTGTTCGTCGGCCCGCCCGAGCTGGACAGTGAATGGGACGAACGATCCATTGAGGGCGTCAGCCGCTATTTGAACCGCGTCTGGAAATTGGTAGAGGAATATTATCCCAAACCCATTTCCGCGAACAGGCAAATGGAACAGGTGCGCAGCAAAATGATTTTTGAGATCACAAACCGTCTGGAACACTGGTCATTGAACACAGTGATCAGCGGCTGTATGGAATACACCAGTAAAATTTTGGAGCTGGCGCGGGAAGCCGGCGGCTTGGATCGGGAAACCATCGAAAGCCTTATCATTTTGCTGGCGCCGTTCGCACCGCATCTTGCGGAGGAATTATGGCAGACGACCGGCCATCCTAAATCTGTGTTTGAGGCGCGCTGGCCTGTCGCCGACGCGGATAAAATGAAGGAGGATGTAAAAGAAATCGCTTTGCAGATCAATGGCAAATTGAGAGACACCATCGCCGTGGCCGCGGACGCGGGCCAAGAAGCGGTGCTGGAGGCCGCGAAAGAAACTTTACGCAAACGGCTGGAAGGCGTTTCCATTGTCAAGGAAGTGTATGTGCCTGGCAGGATCGTCAATTTCGTGGTAAAGTAAGGCAAAGTAATTTGTGCGGAATCAGGCATACTAGAAACATAAATGGGATCATCTCAAAAAAAGCGGCACACCCGGACTATAACCACGATCCCGTGAAGGAGGATTTTATGTAATGTTTCGAAATATGCTGATTCGTACAAAACTCATTGTTTTAGCGGCCATTTTGCTTTTTTTTACTTTGCTGATCACGATCATCGCGTATGTGTATTTACAGAACATGGTCAGTCAAATAAATCATACGTACCAGTCTATGGAGGCTTCGTTTCCTTCCGTCATCGCCATGAAAAACGCCTTTTCCAATGTCCGGGCTTATACCCGTGACGTTGCCCTGTCCAATGATGTGGAAGAGGAAAAGGAGTATCAGCGGATGATCGAAAGCAATATGGAGGCATTCCGTGTAGACATGGAAGCGTATTTAAAGTATCTGACAGATAACAATCTGCGTCAAACCGCGGATTACGAGAATATGGCGGTGATTCGCGATCAATTTTCCGGATTCAAAGATCTTATCAATCAGATCATTGAGGCGGGCTTCATCTCCAACAACGAAGCTGAAGTGCTGGGCCTGATTAAGGAGCGCTTCACTCCGATCAGCAATGACATCAGAGACATGCTGGGAACGGTTCAGGACGACAATATAGCGGCTATGCGGAATGCGGGAGAGCAGCTGAACGGCATGAAGCAAACAGCCAGCATGGTGCTGCTGACCGCTTTTTTGATTGCCCTCGCGCTGGCGATCGCCCTGTCTTACTATATTATCAGCCAGATCTCCAAACCCATGCGGAAAATGCTGGGGGTGGCGCAGGATCTCGCCAAGGGCAATCTCAATGTCAATATCGTCAGTGATTCCAAAGACGAGATTGGGCAGTTCGCGGATAGCTTCCGCGTGCTGGTCGATACGCTGCGGCATCTGATGAATGATTTGTCTCTGCTGGCGGCTGAGCTCAACACAAACGGGGATATTGATTTCCGGCTGGACGCGTCCCGTTATGCCGGGTCTTACCACGACATCGTGGAGAACATGAATCAAATGGCGGCGGCCTTTATCAATGATATACTGCTGCTGCTGTCATCCCTGCAAAATATCAGCGAAGGGGACTTTGACTTCCAGACTAAGAGGCTCGCCGGCAAGAAAGCCATCGTCAACGACAGCCTCGACAAACTGACGGGAAACCTGACAACAGTGACCTCGGATATTAAGTACCTGGTCAAGGCGGTCAATGAAGGCAGCTTATCCGTGCGCGTGGACGAAAAACGCTATAAAGGCGACTGGGCGGACATCATCGTCCTGCTGGACAGCATGATGGAAGCTGTGGCGCAGCCTATCAACGAAACGGCGGCCGGGATGCAGCGCATCGCGCACGGCGACTTTTCCGCCGCCGCCATGGCGGAGCATCAGGGCGATTTTAACAAAATCATAACCGCTGTCAACAGCACGCAGAGCAATATCTCTTCTTATATCGGCGCCATTTCCAACTCGCTGAATCAGCTGGCCAGCAACAACTTGGATCAGCAGATCACACAGGAGTTTGTCGGGGAATTCACCGTAATTAAAGATTCGCTGAACAATATTTTCGACGCGCTGAATCAGGTTATGTTTGATATTGATATGGCCGCGGCGCAGGTGGCGGACGGATCGAAGCAGATTTCCGAAAGCAGTATGACATTGGCGGAAGGCGCGTCTGAACAGGCCGCTTCCGTGCAGGAATTGACGGCCACCATGACCACGTTGAACGAAAAGACACAGCAAAGCGCGGAAAACGCCAGACGCGCGGAGAATTTATCCCTGCGTTCCAAAGAAAACGCGGTGGAAGGCAACGAGGATATGAAGAACATGGTGGACGCGATGGAAGGCATCCGCGAAGCGTCCGCGAATATCTCCAAGATCATCAAAGTCATTGACGACATTGCTTTCCAGACGAACCTGCTGGCGCTGAACGCTTCTGTGGAAGCGGCCAGAGCGGGCGAGCATGGAAAAGGTTTCGCCGTGGTGGCGGGAGAAGTCCGCAACCTGGCGGCTAAAAGTATGCAGGCCGCGCAGGAGACGACCGCTCTCATTGAAGACACAGTCAACCGCGTGAACCAGGGCATGTCGATCGCGGAGCGGACAGAGGGTGCGCTGAGCCGCATTGTGGATGGAGTGACGGAAGTGTCCGGCATCATCACGGAGATTGCCATGGCGTCGGACGAACAGGCGGTGTCCTTCGCGCAGATCAATGTGGGCACCAATCAAATTTCCGAAGTGGTGCAGCGCAATTCCTCCACGTCGGAAGAAACCGCTTCCGCCGCGCAGCAGCTCTCCAGCCAATCTGAGATTCTGCGGGGCATGATCAGCGCCTTTAAACTGCGCGGCGCAAAAACAGCGTACCGTCCGCCGCGATCAGATGCGGCTAATGCGCCAGGCAGCATTATCGAGCTGTCCGACAAGCGGAATCAGAAGCCGGCGGCTCGCGGCAACGCCGCCGCATATCGAAACACGAGCTACGACGACGCAAGAGAATTTGGCAAGTATTCATGAGTGCGAAAAGAGCCACAGAACCCTGTGGCTCTTTTCGCGTCAGGAGGGATTCATTTGACATACGACGCGGCATTGGCATATATCGCGCGCTCCTATCGCCAGGAGCGGCACAGCCTGGATCACGTTCGCGGCGTCCTGCGCCTTCTGGGCGATCCGCAGAATCAATATAAAATCATTCACATAGCCGGTACAAACGGCAAAGGTTCCACATGCGCCATGCTGCATTCTATTTTGCGGGAGAGCGGCCTGCGAACGGGGTTGTATACCTCGCCGCATCTGATCAAATTCAACGAACGCATCGCCGTGTGCGGCCAAATCATTTCGGATGAGGATTTCGCCGCGCTGACCAGCAGAATCCAGCAGGCGTCGAAGCGGTTTTTTCAAAATGATTTTGAAACCCTTTCTTTTTTTGAAATTTTGACGGCAATGGCCTTCCTATATTTTTACATCCAGCGCGTTGACGCTGCTGTTATCGAAGTGGGGCTGGGCGGACGGCTGGACGCGACAAACGTAATAGAATCGCCGCTGTTAAGCGTCATTACTGCCATCGGCTATGACCACACGGAAGTATTAGGGCGCACGCTCGCAAAAATCGCGAATGAAAAAGGCGGAATAATAAAGAAAAATACTCCCGTGATCTTGTATTTGACAACAGAACAGGTATATAATACGATTAAAGAAATATGTATGGCGAGAAACGCTGATCTATATT
>JAITPB010000198.1 GCA_031289625.1 Clostridiales bacterium
TTTGGGGCGGCCCTCCACAAAGATGTCCATTTCGTCGGATTCTAATTTTTTACGGATGTCTTCTACAATCCGGATGACAAACTCCTGCCGCTCGGACTGCTTACGGCTGATTTTTTCCCGCAAATCATAGTACCCGTCATGATGCAGATATTTAAAGCAAATGTCCTCCAACTCGTAGCGGAGTTTTGAAATCCCCAGCCGATGCGCCAGAGGGGCGTAAATGTCCAGCGTTTCCTGCGCAATCTCCCGCTGCTTTTCAGCCGGCTGAAATTCCAGCGTGCGCATATTGTGCAGCCTATCCGCGATTTTAATCAGGATCACGCGGATATCTTTGGCCATCGCCAGGAACATTTTCCGGTAATTCTCCGCCTGCTCCTCTTCTTTGGAGACATAAGGGATTTTTTCCAATTTGGTGACGCCGTCCACCAACTGCGCGATCTCCTCGCTGAACATTTTGGAGATGTCCTGGTATGTGTAAGGCGTGTCTTCGATCACGTCATGCAAAATCCCCGCGGCAATGGACTCCAAATCCAGCTCCAATTCCGCCAGAATGATCGATACGGATAAAGGATGAATGATATACGGCTCTCCGGATTTACGGAATTGATCGCGGTGCGCCTCCAGCGCGATCAGGTAAGATTTCTCAATCATGGTCAGATCTTGAGAAGGATGGTACAGCTTGATCTTTTCCATCAATTCCCGGTATAAATCCTCGTAAGACATTCGCCATCCTCCCTTTCAGAATCCGAACCCTTTTCGGATAAATTTAGATTATTATAGTCAGAAAACGGCTAAATTGCAAGTGACTCATTTTTTACGCTCACGAACGGACAACCATCCGAATATGATAGCAGCATGGCCCGCCTTTGCGGGAAAGGGCCCCAAAAATAACGTAAAATGGAGGTGATAGGATGGCGGTTGTGGCGACGGATCAAAAAGCGGCTATGGTAATAGATTTATCAGGCGTCAAGCAATACAGCTATACGATAGATCCGGACGCGTCACCGGACGAAATTTACGCGTGCGCCCAAGCGATCAATTATTTTCAGGTGCATCCAATCAAAGACGTGTACCGAAAAATGACTGTACAGCTTGTAAATCAATGAGGAGGTGAAACATGGCGTACAGCATAGAACTGGATTTTTACACGGATTTGGATAAAACTTACCGATTGGCGGTCAACAACGCCAATCCCGATATAATGGACGCGCAAGTAAAAGCCGCGATGGAGACCATCGTCTCGAAAGGCGAGTTGATTGTTCCGTCCGCCGGAAGCCCAACGGGCATAAAGGCGGCGTCATTGGTACGGAAAGAAACGATAACCATTTTGGAAGGAGAAACGCCATGATTGACACGATCCATGTGGGCGTGACCGCGTCTTATCTCTGTGAGGACGAAACGCGCTCCACTTTGGGGCATTTGGCGGCGGAAACCGCCCATGAAGATGTCTGGACCCTCGCGGAGGCGCTCAACAGCTTGCAGATGTCGCCGCTGTATTCCATCAGCCGGACGGATCTTTCCATGATAGTGGATTTAGGCTAAAGGAAAGGAGAGGAATATGGCGGGTTTCAGCAATTATTATTCAGCGCAATGTAATACAACAGCGGGGAAGCGCGTCAATCTGCGGATAAGCGATCCAAAACTGCCCGGCGATATAACGTCGCTGGAGGCCAGGAACGCGCTGGAGGCCATCATAGCGTCCAGCGTGATTGTGGCGCGGAACGCTTCGAGCGGAACGTGGGATAAACTGTCTTCCTTCGATGGGCTGAAATATACGGAAACGGCCCGCACGCCGTTTTCCGTAACAGATGACTAAAATCAAATCAAAGAGCAATCACAGAAAAAGCCATGCGGTAAACGCATGGCTTTTTCGCAATTCCGTTTTTTGGTTTATTGGGCGGAAATGATTACGTTGCCGTCCGCGTCGACAATGGCTTTCGCGCCGAGCGCTTGCTGGAAAAAGCTGACCGGTACATATAACGATCCGTACTTGACGGTGGGCGCGCTGTCCAGCGCAGCCATAACGCCGCCGATGGGATAGAGGTTTTGGCCTTCCGTCAGGCTGAAGATTTGATCGCCTCTGCTCAAAACGGCGGTTCTGAGTTCAGGATTCCACGCGACGGTAAAGCCGAGCTTCTCCGCGTTCGCCCGCAGGGGAACCGTAACAAACTCAAAAGAAGTTTCAGGGGCGGGGATTGCTGCCGGTGGAGCGGTAGGCGCTACAACGGGCGCGGCGGCCACAACAGGCGCCGCAGGAACGGCTGTCGGCGCGGCGGCGGCGGCTTTGGCGTCCTCAACGCCTTTTTTATAGGCGGCGGCCGTTATCGCTCTCTTTGTTTCTTTATCCGCGTAATAGGATTGTGTCTCTGTAAGCGGTTCGTACAAGAATGTGTATGTAAGTGTGATTTGTGCATAACGATCACTGTTGGTTACTTTATACGCGACGGCAAACACGTCGTTTTGGTTGACGAGACGCGGAGCGATGACGTGATCCATATACTTCCGCTCGACATCGGCGGCTATCGTCTGATTCAAACTGTCCATCCCGCTGATGACTGGATAAGTCCCGACATAATTTGAATAATAGCCATAATAATTTTTGGCGGTCACGGCCAGGTTTGGATAGGTGTCCGCGGCATAAGCCAAGCCAGCGGAAGCGGCGGTTAAAGACAAAGCCAGCGCCAGAGCGGCCAGTGTTCTGCTTTTTTTCATACAAACTGCCTCCTCATAAATGATGATGGTACTTGCAAAAGCCGATGAAACAATTTGAATTGCCTTTGGGGCCTCACCTCCTGAAATACCATGAACATATAGTTTACTACTCCTTATTATAAAATAAAACGATAAATTTGTACAGAGGTTTTCGAAAGGTAAAAAAAGTATTTAAAAAACGGCAAGCCCAGGCTTACCGTTTTTTTTTATTTTTACCGATTAATGTCAATGTTTTCAAGCTCATTGTAACGCCCGCTCAAAAGGATAATGTCAACTCGGCGGTTCCTGCCGCGGCCTTCCGTTGTGACATTGTCCGCCACGGGTTTATATTCGCCGTAACCCACGGCGGAAAGTTTTTGCGGCGGCACGTTCGCCTGATCAATGAGCAGACGGACGACATGGGTGGCCCTGGTTGCGGAGAGTTCCCAGTTGGAAGCGTACTGCGCGGTTTTAATGGGCAGATTGTCCGTGTGGCCTTCCACGCGGATGTAATTGTCCAGCGTGTTTAGCGCCTCCCCAACCTGCACCACCGTTCTGCGCGAATCCGATTTTATCTCGGCGCTGCCCAAATCAAATAAAATGGTATCGTTTAAGCTAATGACCAAACCTCTTTCATCGATATTCATAGAAGCGGCGTTCTCCAAAAGATGCTCCGCGAAATAGGTTTTCAGCACGCCTTCCAATTTTTCCATGCTCTGCACTTCGCTGGTATCCGCGGCGGTATGCTGATTCGCCTCCGTTGCGTTGGCGGCTTCTTCCGCCGTCGAGCTTGAGGGCGGCGACAAGGATAAGTGATAACTGTCGCCGCCGCTGTCTGGGCTGATAACGCCCGAATTGGAATCCAAAATGCCTGTGCCGCCGCTCAGCGCGGCGTTCAGGGAATGGGACAGCGTTTCATATTTGTTGGCGTCTATTTGGCTCATGGCATACAAAACAACGAAGAAAACCATCAGCAGCGTGATAAAATCAGCATAGGAGAGCAGCCAGCGTTCCGCATTTTCCGGCGATTCCGGTTCTTCTCTGATCACGCGGCTTCACTTCCCTCCGCCCTCTCGTACTGTGCGACTTGAGACGGGTCTAAAAATACTTTTAGTTTTTCCACCATGACTTGCGGATTGTCGCCGGAGGTAATGGAAAGCACCGCTTCCACAATCAGCAGTTTTTCTTTCACTTCAGCGGCGTCCAGCGCTTTCAGCTTGCCCGCGATGGGCAGCCATATGATGTTGGCCGTTCCAATGCCGTACATCGTGGCCAAAAAAGCTACCGCGATTTTTTCGCCCAGGCTGGAGGCGTCCGCCAAATTGGAAAGTACGTGTACAAGGCCCATAACCGTACCCAGTATACCCATGGTGGGCGCGTAACCGCCCGCCGCCTCAAAAATTTGGATCTGCGCCCTATGCCGCTTGGTGATTTGCTCAATCTGCGTCTCCATGATGGACTTGATGAGTTCCGGGTTCGTGCCGTCCACCGCCAAAGACATTCCTTTTCGGATAAACGGATCGATATTCTCCGCATTCAAGTCGCTTTCCAGCGCCAGCAGGCCCTCTTTGCGCGCTTTCGTCGACAGCTCGTTGAAGTAGTCGATCAGCGCGTTCAAATCAGTTTTTCGGTTGCCCATAGCCACTACGAAAAGTTTTCCAACATTTTTCAGGGTTGACAGCGGAACAGTGACGCCGGTAGCGCCGATGGTGCCTCCAATTACAATTAGGGCCGCCGTTGGGCTCAACAGGCCGCTTATGTGGCCGCCGTCCAGGATAAACGCGCCAAGCAACGCGGCAAATGAAAAAATGATAAAGATAATGGTCACGTCAGGCCCTCGTTTCTTTGCGTATGAAGCGGACGATTATCCGGATAATCATCCGGATAATATCCGTACGGACTGCAAAACCGCACGCGTATATTTATTGTGCGCGGATTCGCGTTGAGTATACCTTTGACGTAACAGGACTTATTTTTTTTTCTTTTTTCTTTTGCGCGAACCGTCGCTCACTTCGGACGCCGCCTGAGAAGCGTTCGCCCCAGCGGAGGCGACAGCCAATTGCGTAATTTTTCCCGTGGCATTAGCCGTTCCAGCGGCGCTTCCGCCAGCCGCTCTGGCAGCGGCGGAAGCGCCGGATCCACTGGGTCTGTCGGCCGGTTTTTTGCTCAGCATATACCAAAAGCCACCCGACAAAAAAATGGAGGAATAAGTGCCGGCAATGATGCCGATGAGTATGGGCAGGGAAAATTCTTTGATGGAACTCACGCCGAAAATATACAGTAAGAAAACCACAAGCAGCGATGTCAGGCTGGTAAACACGGATCGGCGCAGCGTCTGACTCACGCTGACGTTGACAAGTTCTATGGCGCTGGCTTTGCGCAGGATCGCTTTGTTCTCCCGGATGCGGTCAAAAATAATGATAGTGGCGTTGATGGAATAACCCAGAATGGTCAAAATCGCCGCAATGAAGGAATAATTGAGCGGAATGCGCAGCATGGCGTAAAAGGCGATCATGATTAGGGCGTCGTGCAGCAACGCCAAGATGGCGGCTGTTCCAATCCGGACATCTCTAAAGCGGATGGAGATGTACAGCAGCATACAGATGCACGCCACTATCACAGCTAACACAGCCGCGCGCTGCATATCCGCAGATATAGTCGGGCTGATATCCGAATAGGTAATCGCGTCTTTGGCCAACGGATATTTTTCGGTAATCGCGTCAATGAATTTCCGCCGCGTTTCCTGATCGAGGGATTTTAGGCGGATCGCCACTTGATTCGTCCCTGTGATCTTCTGCACCTGCGGTGTTTCCTGGCCGGTGACTTCGCGGATCACGGCGGCGATATCGTCGTTGCTAAATTCCCGGCCAATGTCAATTTGAAAAGAAGTGCCGCCGGAAAACTCCACATCGTAACTGAACGCGCCGCGCCCAGCCGACGCGTTGACAATCATAAAAAGAGCGCCCAGCAAAATCACGCAAATCGAAACCGCGGTGAAAATTTTTCTGCGTTCCACAATCGGCAATGTTTTCGGCATCTTCCGTCACGCCTCCTTCTTGACTGGAATATAAAAACCCGGCTTGTTCAGACCAGTCCCCACCAAATTGGTGATGATAAAGCGGGTTACGGTCAGCGCGGTAAACATCGAGACAATAATACCAATCGCCAGCGTCTGCGCGAAGCCTTTGACCGGCCCCGTTCCCAGAAAATACAGCACAATGGTGGCGATGATAGTCGTCACATTGCTGTCCACAATGGCTGGGAAGGCGCGTTTGAAACCGCCGTCAATCGAGGCCCGCAAACTTCGTCCCGCTTTGATTTCTTCCCGTATTCTTTCAAAGATAATGACGTTGGCGTCCACCGCCATGCCGACGGACAAAATGATCCCGGCGATGCCCGGCAGTGTCAGCGTAATCTGGAACAAACTGATCAGAACCAAAACAACCCCCAGATATATGATCAGTGCAATGTCCGCCGCCAGGCCGCCGCCCCGGTATACAAGCGCCATAAAAATCAAAATCAGAGCGGAACCGATCAAGCCGGCCAAAATCCCCATAGACAGGGCGTTGGCGCCCAGTTTCGCGCCCACGTTGTTGACGGAAAGCACTTGCATGGCAAAAGGAAGCGAACCCTCGCGAATGCTCCGCGCCAAATTCTCGGCCTCTTCCGCGCCAAACCCGCCTTCAATTATCGCTTGGCCATCTGTGATCGCAGTGCCGACCACGGGGTTCGAAAGTAAATCGTCGTCCAGATAAATCGCGATGGTTTTGCCGATGTTGGCGGCAGTCGCCTCGGCAAATGCTTTCGAGCCGCTGTCTGTAAAGTCCAGGGAAACCACATACTGGCTGGCGGCGCCCTGCCCGCTGGATTGAATGTTTCTCTGCGCGGTTTTGATGTCCGTTCCGCTCACCACCACTTTGCCGTTTTCGTCTTTGAAAGTCAGTAAAGCCGTCTTACCCAATTCGGAAACGGCTTGCTCCGCGTCTTCGACGCCGGGAATATCCACACGGATTTGATCAGCACCCTGCTGGGCCACTTCCGCTTCCGTATAATTTTTATTGTCCAGCCGGCGCCGGATGAGGCTGATAGCCGAGTTCATGTCCTGCGCTGACGGGTTGTCCGCGATCGCCTGATAAACAATGCTGACGCCTCCCTGCAAATCCAGCCCCTGCCGGATATTTCCGACGCCCATCACATGATCGCTGCTAACGCCAAAATATGACAGAAGGGAAAGGCCAGCCGCCGCCGCCGCTGCCAAAATGACAAAAAAGACGCTCTTTCCTTTCATTACCGCTTCCTCCTTGGATTTTCACATGTCCACATTATAAACGCCGTGAATTTGACAGTCAATAGTTTTCCCGCTCCGCGTTTTCCCGATCCATGTTTGCTCGGTCTATGTTTTCCAGCTCCGACGCGGCCGCTAGATATACCGCGCACTCGATCCGCTTTTTTTGCAGGGCGCATCCCAGCGCGTATGGGCGCATAATGTCTCCATTCTGATAATAGGCGCTGGCGGCGCATCCGCCGCTGCAATAAAACTTCGCCCAGCAGCGCGCGCACTCTTCCTTGGCGTAAACATTACATTGCGCGAATTGTCCGCGCAGCTCCGGATTGGCGGCGCCGTTTTTTAAATCTCCCATGCGGAATTGTTCAAGGCCCACAAACTGGTGGCAGGGATACAACTCGCCCGTTGGCGTGACGGACAGATATTCCATGCCCGCGCCGCAGCCGGTCATACGTTTGTAAACGCACGGCCCGCCAGCCAAATCGATCATAAAATGAAAAAATTGAAAAGGCCGCCCTTGCGCCGCGCGTTCGCGCATGATCTGCGCGAGGGTTTCGTACTGCTGAAAAAGAACCGGCAAATCCTCATCCCGCAGGGCGTAATCCTCTGCGCTGTCCGCTACGACCGGTTCCACGGAAATCCGCTGAAACCCCAAATCCGCCAGATGCAGCACGTCTTCCGAAAAGTCCAGGTTCTCCCGCGTATATGTGCCGCGCACATAATAATTTTCCTGCCCTCTGCTCTCCGCCAGCTTTTGCAGCTTCGGGACGACGGCGTCATAGCTGCCCACCCCTGCTCGGGGTCGCATCCGGTCATGAATTTCTTTGCGCCCGTCCGCGGACAGCACAACGTTTTGCATATGCTTGTTGACGAAGGCCAGCATTTCATCGTCCAGCAAAAGGCCGTTCGTGGTCAACGTAAAGCGAATGTTTTTCTGAAACTGTTTTTCCCGCTCACGCCCATAGGCGACGATTTCCTTTACAACGCCGAAATTCAGCGTGGGTTCGCCGCCGAAAAAATCAATCTCCAGATTTTGGCGGCTGCCGGAATGCGCCAGCAAAAAATCCACGGCCTGTCTGCCCACGTCCGCCGTCATGAGGCCGCGCGGCCCCCGGTAATCGCCTTTGCCCGCGAAGCAATACCGGCATCTGAGGTTGCAGTCATGCGCAATGTGTAGGCAGAGCGCTTTGATTACGGGCGCGGGCGCGTAATCCAGCGTCTCATAAATATCCGGCGCATACAAATCGCCTTGTCTGATCAGCAGCCTGAGTTCTGACAACGCCTCTCGGAGCTCTTCTTCAGAAAAACGATCCGCCCAGGCGGTTATGATTTCCGCGTCTGTTTTGTGCGGAACGTCGTCCGCAACGCAGTAGGCCGCGTCGTCCAAAACATGTATGGCCCCGCTATTAATATCCATCACCAGATTCAGGCCATTCATGGAAAATTTATGTATCAAAAAAAAACCCTCCTTTCGTAAAAAACCGTGAAAAACCCGCGGACAAACTTCCAGCAAAAAAATCCACTTAAAAAAGTGGATTTCCATTGAATATCGCGGTTAAAAGTTTAATTTTGTTTTCACAGAGCTGATTGGCGATGGTGCAGGATGTTTTGCAAGCCGACTGGCAGGATGTCTGGCATTCGCCGCAGCCGCCTTTTTTTACGCTGTCCGTCAGCCGTGCGCCGCGAATGGTACGGATATGCTTCACGATGGATGAACCCCCCAAGATAATGTTTGTGTCATATTATAGCATTGTTTTTTGGCTTTGCAAATTATTTTTGCTATTTTTTAAAATTAATGCCTATGACGCCGCCCAGGCCGCCGCCCGCCAGCGACAAAACCAAAATGGTCGTTGTCCGCGAGTCATAAAAAAGCCCTTTCATCACGATGGCCATCAGCACCACCAAAATGATCGCGTAAGCGAGCCCCGCCATAATGCCCCAGAACCAGCCTCTTGTGCTGGCGCCCCGCGCCGCGTCAAAGCCTGCGACGATAACGGAGGCCAGCGTGGTCGCCGCGACGACCATCGACGTTTTTTCTTCTGTCAGCGATGTGTACGTAATCAGCATGGAATAGACGATAAATACAATACAAGTGATGGCGTATCCCACGAGCACGCCCGAAATCAGTGACGATACTCTGGAGCTTTCCGTCCTTACTTCCGTTTTCACAAAACCCCTCCTAAACCGCTTTTATTACACATTCTATTGGTCCGCCCGCTAAAATATGAGTTGGCCCAAATAAAAAAAGCGCGGCGTGGGGCCGCGCAATCAAATTTGATTCTTTTATAGAGCTTGCAAAGTTCGCTCACCGGATTCAATGATGCTGTGCAGGACGTAAATCGCGTCAGACTGCGTATCGCTCAGGGACTTGAGTTCATTGAAGATCATGGAGTAATCCGCTTGGTTATGTAGCAGCTCTTTTTTCGTTATCCTTAGATCTTTTTGGTGAACGATTTTCTTCAGCGTTTCTTGTAAGGCGCCGGCCTTCTCGGCGTAGAAACCGGTAAAATCAGAAAAGGAACTGATCTGCCGCTCATTTAACGGGGTTTTTGTATACGCACGCAAATCCATTACGGTTTGAATTTTGCTGACTACTTTGGCTTTTTCTTTCAACAGCGTTTTCAGGCTGCGGTTTTTTTCATTTATATAGCTCATCAGCTCGTCGATTTTCACCTGTTCACTGTTCTCCTTACTGGCCCTTTCTTGATCGATAGATACGGTCTGTTCCGCAAAAACTTCTTTGGCGTAACTGTCCATCTGTTCCGTCGCTGGTCCCGATAATAGGGAAGCCACCAACAAACCTCCGATTATCTTTGTCATCTCACATCTCTCCGATCGTTATTTTGCCGTCCCGACGCGGCGAATCGGAACATCCTTTGCGCCGCCTGCCCTGCCTTTCTATCATAGAATAATAGGATAGTATAAAAATCAGAATTGAACGAATATGAAAAAGAATTATGAACGCCGCAGTTATCCCTTATTATATACGAGCGAACGGGGCTCTCCGTCTGATATCAGCCGTTTACAGTCTCACAACTTTTTCACAGCTTGCCGCTTGTATGCTATGCCATTATCATATCCTTTCTTTGTGAACAATTGGTGAATCAGCCATTAAAATTCCATGAGAGATCCGGCTCCGAGGCATTCCGGAGCCGAATTCTTTTTCAGAGGTATTCGCGGCTTGCTAAAACAGCCTTCCGCCGGAGGAGAGCATAATGATGAGAAGAAAGAACATCATGGAGTTTTCGCCGCCAAACAGACCAGGGCAGGCAATCAAAAGCACGAGCAAGAGCATCATTTCATTTCCGCCGGCTTGACCTGGCGGGCATCCTACGCCAAGAGTATTCATGAAAAAACCCCCTTACAAGAATATAGATTTCGGTTTTGGCCGCTGGTACAAAGGCATCAGCCGCGCCCGGTAAATCTATAATACATTTTATGAGGGGGTAAACGATTGTTGCACGTCCGAAATCTGCCGCTATCCGATATTTTCAAAAATTTCTTTCAGGTCAATCCTTCAAGTTTTTTCAATTCTTCTTTTTCAATTCTTCTTCCGTTTCTGCGTGGAACAGCGCAAGCCATAACTGCAATTCGCTCCCCGCGTCCACCAATCGTTCCGGGTAATTACCCTCGTTGGTGAATGTGTAATTTTCCGTATGGCGATTATGAATCGCTCCCGCAGGCATTTTCTTTTTGTTTTTTTGCCTGCAATCGTGTATAATGCCTGAAACACCTGAAACGCGGCTTGCAAACGAGATTAAACTTTAGGAGCAAATGGACTATGCTGGACAAAAACTTGGCCATGGACGTATTGGCTGCCGCCCTTTCTGCAGGCGGCGGCTTTGCCGAAATTTTTATGGAAAACAACGAAAAAAACAGCCTCGTCATGACAAATGGCGTGACAGAAAAAGCCTTGTGGGGCGTAGAGTATGGCTGCGGTATACGCGTGTTCCGCCAATGCCGATCCGGCGCATGGCAATCCGCCTACGCCTACACGAACGACACCAGCGGCGATAACCTTTTGGCGATAGCCAAAGAGACGGCCGCCGCCGCAGCGGCCGGGGCAAAAAGCGAAAAAACGGAGCCGCTTTTCCTTCCGGCTTTAAACCGGCTGAAAACGGAAAACGTGCATTGCATCGCGATCTCGCCGTCTTCCGGCGGCAAATCCCTCGCGGCGGAAAAATTGCGCCAGGCAGCAGAAAGCGCCTGCGCGATGGATCCCCGCATAACGCAGACGGCGGGCAGCTTCATGGGCATTACGCAGGATGTGCTGATCGTAAACTCGGAAGGTTTGTGGGCGGAGGATCGCCGGGTCAGAACCCGCCTGATGTTCAGCGCGGCGGCCTC
>JAITPB010000138.1 GCA_031289625.1 Clostridiales bacterium
GTCCGCAAGGACCCGCCGGAGCAAATGGCTCTGAAGGCCCCGCTGGTCCACAAGGCCCTGCCGGTCCGCAAGGTCCCGCTGGAGCAACTGGCCCTGCTGGAGCAAACGGCTCTGAAGGCCCCGCTGGTCCACAAGGCCCCTCCGGTCCGCAAGGCCCCGCTGGAGCAACTGGCTCTGAAGGCCCCACTGGCCCTGCTGGAGCAAATGGTCCCGCTGGTCCGCAAGGCCCCTCTGGTCCACAAGGCCCCGCTGGTCCACAAGGCCCCACCGGTCCACAAGGTCCTGCCGGTCCGCAAGGCCCCCCTGGAACAGGAGCAATTATTCCGTTTGCTTCGGGAACTCCGCTTTCACTTACTACCATCGCTGGCGGTTTTCCTGGAACACCTGGTTATATCGGGCTTGGTATCTCAGCGCGTGGTCTGGCCATAGCTGGAAATACGATTGATTTCACGAAAGCAGCCGGCGCTTGGATCAACTTCGCCTTCTCTGTGCCGCGTAATGGAATCATTACAAGCATTAGCACTTTCTTCTCTGTAAGCGCAAATCTGTCCCTTTTGGCAAGCAAAGTAACCATCAAGGCTCAGATCTACGCATCCACAGCGCCTGGCAACATCTTCACGGCGATCGCAGGAACAGATGTGATCCTATCACCAGCTTTAACTGGCACGCTCACAGTCGGTCACATCGCCTCTGGCGTTCTGGACGGCTTGAACATTGCAGTGAAGCAAGGAACATTGCTGCTGCTGGTCTTCACGGCGACTGCGACAGGAACTTCTCTCGTCAATACAGTGGAAGGCTACGCAAGCGCAGGAATCGCCATATCATAATGGTTAACAGATAAATCCAATCTAAGGTGAAATAAACCTCTGCAAAAAGGGCAATTCAAAACGAATTGCCCTTTTTTTTATTTTCCTATGCAAAAACCAGAAAAAATCTTTTCGATCAAATCATCGTTTACATCCAGCCCAAGAATCTCCCCTAAGCTGATATACGCCTCCGTCAAGTCCAGCGAAAGCAAATCGTCTGTCACGCCGCTTGCCAAACCGCGCAAAGCGTTCAGGATGCTTTTATGCGTGTCTTCCAAAGCGTTCATATGGCGCAGGTTGGTGACAGTTTCTTCTTCATCCGCTTGGATTTCGCCGCCCAAAAACATCTGCTCCAGCGTTTCCGCCAATGTTTCAAAACCATTCATTTCTTTGGCGGAAAGAGACAGAAAAGGCGTATTCACGCATTCGAGACGCAGCTGCTCTATAGACAGCCGCGCAGGCAAGTCGCTCTTGTTGACAATGCCGATGACTTTTTTATCCCGAATCTGCTGCCACACCCGGCGATCCTCTGCCAAAAATTTTTTCGATCCATCCAAAACCCACAGGATGACGTCCGCAGCTCCGGCGCATTCCAATGATTTTTCTACTCCGATTTTTTCCAATGCATCGGCGGGTTCACGGATACCGGCGGTATCCATCATGCGCAGGGGAACGCCGCTTAATTCTATCGTTTCCGTCAAAACATCCCTCGTAGTTCCGGGAATGTCCGTGACGATCGCCCGATCTTCGTGGAGCAGGGCGTTCAACAAAGAGGACTTGCCCACATTCGGCCTGCCTACAATCACTGCGGCAATGCCTTGCGTGAAAACTCTGCCCCGCTCGAAAGAAGCGATCAGTTTTCGCAGATCCGCCGCGATTTCTGACAAGATCCGCGTCTTTTCACATGCATCCAATGTTTCGTCCTCATATTCGGGATAGTCAATGGCAACCTCCATGCGCGCTTGCAAAGACAAAATTTTTTCGCGAATCGCCGAGACATGATTGGATAAGCTGCCGGACAAATGGCGGATGGCACATTGCCGCGCCCGTTCTGTTTTACTGTAAATAATTTCCATAACTGCCTCTGCCTGGCTTAAATCCAAACGACCATTCAAAAACGCGCGTCTGGTAAATTCTCCCGGATCCGCGAGGCGCGCACCGGCCTGAATCACCAGAGACAGGACTTTCCGCACAGCCGCGATCCCGCCATGGCAGTTGATTTCCGTCACATCCTGCGTTGTATACGTCCAGGGCGCGCGCATAAAACTAACCAAGACTTCATCCGCAAGCGCCTGGCCGTCCAAAATGCGGCCGTAACGGATGGTATGTGAGCGGATGGAACGGCTGTTCCGTGGTTGAAAAACAGCTTCGGCTATGGAAAAAGCTTCCGGGCCGGACACGCGGACGATGCCGATCCCGCCCGTTCCCAGCGGCGTCGATATGGCTGCGATAGTATCATCCAGGCGCATTATTTCGGCGCGATAACCACGTTGCGGAAAGGCTCGTCGCCTTCGCTGTAGGTCGTGACAAAACGGTTGCTTTGCAGCGCGGCGTGGATGATTCTGCGCTCATAGGGGTTCATCGGTTCTAAAACCACATTTTTGCGGGTCGCTTTTACTTTTTTGGCCAAATTAACCGCCAGCGACTCCAGGGTTTCCCTGCGGCGCTGCCGGTAGTTTTCAGTGTCCAGCGTGACGCTGAGGTAGGGCGCGTTCCCTTTGTTTACAACAAGATTCACCAGGTATTGTAAAGAATCGAGGGTCTGCCCCCGTTTGCCGATCAAAATGCCCATATCGTCGCCCGTGATATTTACCAGAAGCTGTTTTTCTTTAAGAGTGGTGCTGACTGACAGCGGCAGATTCATAGCCGCCGCAATTTCACGTAAAAATGTTTTCGCTTTCTTTTCCGGATCAAACTTCACTTTTACAAGCACTTTCACCGGTTTGCCGCCGAATCCGAATATGCCTCTGCTGCCTTGCTCAAGTATGGTGATTTCCGCATCCTCTTTGTTCACCCGCAGAGCCTTCAGGGCCTCATGCGTAGCTTCTTCCACAGTTTTGCCTGTCTTTTCGATGCTATCCAACATTCTGTTTCTTTTCCTCCTTCTTTTGAACGGAAAAATGAATACCATACTTCTGATTCAAAAGCGCCTGCTGAATCACCTGGAACACGCTGCTGGTAATCCAGTAAATGCCCACGCCGGAAGGATAATTGATCGTGAGCGCGCCCATCATAACCGGCATTACGAGTAGCATAATCCGCTGCTGCATCATCGCGTTTGGATCTTTGTTGGCTTGCGCTGTCACTTTCATGCTGAGCCAGGATGTCAGAAAAGTGGTCACAGCTGTCAAAATTGGAATGAGCACGCCGGGAAAAAGCCATCCCGATGGATCCAGCAGATTCAGCCCGCAAAAAATCTCAATGTTCTGCTTCTGCGCATAAAGATTTAAGATTTGATCATAAAGTTCTTTCGGCGCTTGCGCGATGACGCTGGACCATTTAGGATTAGCGGGATCTCCATCTAACAGAATATTCCAGTCTGTTTCAGAAAAACGGTTCAATATTTTTTTAAGGTTATGGAAATTTAAGGATCCTGTGGAAGGATCTGTCATAGGCGCGATATCAAAAGGCTGCATATTTTTGGGAACATGCGTCGGAGCCCGGTTCATGATCATGCCCGTCCAATAGGGAACTTTGTAAATGGCGTTAGCCAGTTCATCATAGAGGCGGCTCAGCTTGCCGATAAAAAGAAATGATTGGTTCATTAAGTAATTCAACGCAAAAAAAACGGGCATCTGGATAAAAAGCGGCAGACAGCCGCTCAGCGGGTTCACCTTGTGTTTCGCATACAAGGCCTGGGTCTCCGCATTCATTTTCTGCATTGATTCGGGATCTTTCGCGCTCCCGTATTTATTTTTGATTTTTTCAATTTCTGGCGCCAATTTCTGCATGGCCATCACGGATTTTTGGGATTTAAAAGCCAACGGAAGCATAACGAAACGCATGATCAGCGTCAGCACAATGATAGAAATGCCAAGGGAATTTTTCTCTGTAAACGGATACACTAAGTTAAAAATAAAATCAATAATCCAGCCCATAAAAGTGGCAATCGGTCCCACGATAACGCCGGGATCTTTTTGGATCAAGCCGTTTAAAAGCGTCAAATCCAACAAACGGATTCCTCCTCGTTCAAAATAAAGGGGCTGGAAGTTATGGCACAGGATCATAACCGCATTTACAAAACGGATTGCAGCGCAAAATCCTTTTGATCCCCAAAAACAGTCCTTTTCTCGCGCCGTATTTTTCGATGGCTTCTCGCATGTACTCGGAACAAGTCGGCGAAAACCGACAGGCGGACGGCAGACAGCCCGACACGTACTGCTGATAGAAATTCAGCAAGCGCAGCAGACATTTCCGCGCTGTTTTAAATTCCTTTTGAGGGAAGCTTGCTTTTCCCACGCGTTCCCGCTTCACGGCGCCATGACCCCCTGTTTTACAAGCAGATGTCGGACAGATGCCTGAATGGTCTGAAAGGAGGCGTCCCGCGCGCTGTTTTTTGCGATAAAAACCAAGTCATATCCGCATACAACCATCCCTTCGCCCAAACGGTAACTCTCCCGGATCAAACGCCTCACGCGGCTGCGGATCACACTGCCGCCCACTTTTTTGCTCACCGATATGCCCAGCCGGTTTACGCCGGACGCGTTTCGCAGCGCGTACAGAACCAGCGCGCGGCTGGCCGCCGACTGACCCTGGCTGTAAACCATTTTAAAATCCGCGTTTTTTTTGAGCGATTGCGTAAAGCGCATGTGAACACCTCAAAAACGAGAGCCCACATACGCGGGCTCCATCTGAAATCCATTGATCAGGCGGACAAAACTTTTCTGCCTTTTCTTCGCCTTCTCAGCAAAACTTTGCGGCCATTGGACGTACTCATTCTTTTTCGAAAACCATGTTCCATGCTTCTTTGGCGTTTCTTTGGCTGAAATGTTCTTTTCATCGCCAGCCCTCCTTTATGACGCAATTTAAGACGCGAAATGGCGCGGCCGTTCTTCTCCGCGTTTATCCAGTATTATAAGCAAGTTTGATTTTTACGTCAAGCGTAAAAAGCCTATTGATTCAAGCTCTTTTTTTTGTTATAGTTAATGCTGAGATCAGTTGCCCTGTATATTTGCAGGCTTTTTTCGTTTTGTTCGGCCGGCGCCGTTTTGGGGGGAGGGCATTATCATGCAAGATTCTGACAAACAATTCTGGGCGGAGGCTCTGTCTTTGCTGGAAGCCTCCTTCACGGGCGTTGTCTTTAACGCCTGGATCAAACCTCTTACCCCTTATGAGTACGATGATAATACATATATTTTAAAAACGGAAAAGGATATGATTAAGTCCACGGTCAATCATCGGTATTTGTTTGAAATCAACCGCTGCCTCCGGACGGTGATGGATCATGACGTAGACGTACGCGTTGTGACCCCGGCGGATTTGTCCGGAGGCGGCCAGGCGCGCGACGACAAGCATCATCTCACCAACCTCAAAGACAAATATGTTTTTGAATCCTTTGTCCGTGGGAAAAGCAATGAGCTGGCTTACGCGGCCTGCCTTGCCGTTTCAGAGGACCCGGGCGAATCCAATTACAACCCGCTTTTCCTATACGGAGGCGTGGGACTGGGAAAGACGCATCTGCTCCATTCCATAGGCAATTATATCTATGATTTGAATCCAGAGCTCAAAGTGTATTATGTCTCTTCCGAAGCCTTTATGAGCGAATTCGTGGCCGCCATCCGCACCAAAGAAACCGCCCGGTTTAAAGACAAATACCGCGGTCTGGACGTTCTCCTGCTGGACGACGTGCAGTTTCTGGTGGGCAAAGAAGAAACACAGGAAGAACTTTTTCACACGTTTAACACGCTGTACAACAACAACAAACAAATCGTGCTGACCAGCGACGAGCCGCCCAAGGATATGAAAGCGCTGGAAAACCGTCTGGTTTCCCGCTTCGCCATGGGCCTCGTTGTGGACATTACCTTGCCTGACTTTGAAACGCGCGCCGCCATCCTGGAAAAGAAAGCCGAGTTAGAACGCTTGACAGCGCCCAGCAACGTCATACGGTTTATCGCCAAAAACATTGTCTCCAATATCCGCGATCTGGAAGGCGCGTTGAATAAAGTCACCGCCTATTCCCGTCTCACCCATGCGCCCATCACGATGGAACTGACGGAAAAAGCCCTCAAGGACATGCTCGTCGGCTTTGAAAAGCCCGATATCACGGTAGAATACATTCAAGAAGTGGTGGCGTCCTATTATAGCTTGACTGTCGCCGATCTGAACAGCCGCAGACGCACGCAGAATATCGTCTTCCCCCGGCAAATCGCTATGTACCTCTCCCGCAAACTGTTAGACGTCTCCCTTCCCGATGTTGGCCGGATCTTTGGAGGCCGCGACCATTCTACCGTCATACATGGATGCGATAAAATCACCGCGAGAATGGAAAATGACGTGAACTTGCAGCATGTGCTTTTCGAATTGGAAAATAGAATTAAGACGCAGTCCATTTTCTCACTTGAATAATCGAACATTTATCCACAAAAAAATCCAAATTTTGTGGATAAACAGGCTATTTTCTGTGGATAACCCTGTGGATAACCTGTGGATAACTCCAGTAAGACCTGTGGATAATTTTGTGGATAACTTTTCGGTTTTGTTCGGTCTGTGGATTGTGTGGATAACTCCCTATTTTATCCACAGACTTATGCACAGGCAAAATATTGAATTTTCAAGCAAAACTGGGGTTTTCCACAGTATCCACAGCCCCTACTACTACTACTACAAAAGACAATAATGTTTTATAGGCAAATCGCGTGCGCGCAGGTGATCAAATTTTTTTTCCAGAAAATCATCGGCCGATCCGAATGCTCTGTTCGATTTTTGGTGAAAAAAATCCAGTAAGGAGAGAGCCATATGAATTTTGTCATGGGCAAGGAAATTCTTTTGGAAAATTTGAGCATAGTCAGCAAAGCGGTCTCCAGCCGCAGCACTATGCCCATTTTGGAATGTGTTCTCATTTCTGCGGAAGATCAAGTACGTTTGACAGGCAATAACCTCGAAATGGGCATTGAGACCGCCGGTATGGACGCTGACATTACGGAACAGGGTTCCGTCGCGCTGGAGGCTAAAATATTTCTGGAGATCATTCGAAAAATGCCTGGAGATACCGTCAGCTTTCAATCCGACGCCAATCATTTGACAAAGCTGAAAAGCGGACGCGCCGAATTTAAAATACTCGGCTTGCCGGGGGATGAGTTTCCTGTTTTGCCAAAGGTGCCGAAAGAATTGGGATACACGGTGAGCGCCTCTATTTTTAAAGACATGATACGGCAGACGATTTTTTCCGTGGCGCTGGAAGAATCCAAACCGGTTTTGACCGGCGAACTGCTGCACATCAAAGACGGGATCATGCATTTGGTCTCGGTAGATGGCTTTCGCATTTCCTATCGCTGCGAACAGCAGGAAACGCTGATGGAATCGGACGCGCAAAACGTGGTGGTGCCTGCCGTCAGCCTGAATGAACTCGCCCGCGTTCTGCCTGCGGCTGGGGCAAACGAAAAGGACGAAATGCGGTTCTATTTCACGGATAAGCACATACTCTTTGAGACCAATCAGTATACGCTGGTGTCGCGCCTGCTGGAAGGGGAATTCATCCGGTACAACCAAATTTTCAACGAGGATTTTACGACTTTGGTCAGCGTGGAGCGCGCTCAACTGCTGCAGAGCCTGGAAAGGGCTTCCCTGATCGCCAGGGAAAATCGAAAAAGCCCTGTCAAGCTGTCCATTGAGCAGGACAGCATTGTCATCACCTCCAGTACGGAACTGGGCGCTTCTTACGACGAGGTGTCAGCCGAGATTGACGGCGTAACTTTGGAGATCGCTTTTAACCCCCGATATTTGATTGAGGCCCTAAAGGCCATTGACGAGGAGCGGGTTCTCATTACCTTCACAGGCGCTTTAAGCCCATGCATTATCAAAAGCAAAGAAAATGAGAATTTTAAATACCTGATTCTGCCGCTCCGGCTGAAAAGCTGAAAGCCCGTCTGTTTATTTTTGGAAGAAAATGGTGAAACTAAAGGTATGCCTGAATGAGACTACATACCATTTCGTTTAAGGATTTTCGCAATCTAGAAGACAATGTCTGTTCGCTGGGGCCGAACGTGAACGTCATTTTCGGGGAAAATGCGCAAGGGAAGACCAATTTTTTGGAAGCGGCGTATCTCTGCGCCACAGGCCGCTCTCAACGGGCCGCCCCGGATAGGGAAATGATCCGCTTTGAGGCGGACGAGGCGCACGTGCAAGCGATGATTGCGGAAGATCACGCTGCGGCGGATCAAATCGACATCCATTTGCGCAAGGCCGGTAAAAAGAGCGCGGCGGTGAATCACGAGCCCGTCCGCCGGTTGGGGGATTTGTTCGGACACCTGCTGACGGTTGTTTTTTCCCCGGAGGGGTTGCAGCTGATCAAGGCGGGCCCGGGCGAACGGCGCCATTTCCTGGACATGGAGTTGTGTCAGATCAATCCTGTGTATTACTATGAGCTGCGGCAGTATTATCAAATTTTGAAGCAGAGGAATCATTTGCTGAAATTAATTCAACAAAAAACGGAAGACAGAGAAAGCCTGAGCGTTTGGGACCGGCAGATGGCCGATCACGGACGGCGGATTTCTGTGTACAGGCGTGAGTTTGTGGAACGCCTGAATCCCCTGGCCGCTTCTATGCACAGCCGGATCACGGGCGGAAAAGAGGTTCTGTCTGTCTCGTACCGCCCGAATGTTAAGGGAGACGACTTTGAGGAAAGGCTGAGGCGTGGCTGGGACAGGGATATTGCCTTGGGAGGCGCTTCCGTCGGGGTTCACCGGGACGATCTTGTTTTTATGATCGGCCTGACCGACGCCCGCGTATATGGATCGCAGGGACAGCAGCGTACGGCGGCGCTGGCCGCCAAATTGGCCGAGGTGAGCCTCATCCGGGAATACAAAGGCTGCGATCCCGTGCTTCTGCTGGACGATGTGCTTTCCGAGCTGGATCAGAGCCGTCAGCGGTTTCTTTTGGACAGCGCGGGGGGGATTCAGACGATCATTACCTGCACCGGCGCGGAAGATGTGATCAAACAATTACCGGCTGATACAGCCGTACTGCGCATGGCTGGCGGCCGTTTACGGACTTAGGCGGTGACGGAGTGTTTTTGCATATTGGCAGTGAGAGAATGGTTTCCATCCGCAAAATTATTTTGATACTGGACGGAAAAGCTTTAACCTCAGAAATCACCAGATCATTCGCAGGGAACTGGAATACCGAAGCGGGAGAGGCGGAACAAACGCGCAGCCTGGTTGTCGCGGACGGGCGTATCTACGCGTCGCCGATTTCCGCACTCACGCTCAAAAAAAGGCTGCAGCGGATCAACGCGGTTTTTGGGGGTCATGATGGATGGAAAAAAGATAAGGGCAGCCGTGACAAGGAGTGACGAGGATGTCTGAAGCGTATGACGGCACGCAGATTCAGGTGCTAGAAGGTTTGGAAGCTGTGCGGAAGACGCCGGGCATGTACATTGGTTCGACCAGCGCGAAAGGATTGCATCACCTGGTTTACGAGATCGTGGACAACGCGGTGGACGAGGCGTTGGCCGGGTTTTGCAGTGAAATTACGGTGAATATTCACCCGGGCGATACGATATCCGTGCTGGACAACGGACGCGGAATTCCCGTCGGGATTCAGCCGCAAAAAGGCGTTTCGGCTGTGGAAGTGGTTTTCACGGTGTTGCACGCGGGCGGCAAGTTCGGCGGCGGCGGCTATAAAGTCTCGGGCGGGCTGCACGGCGTCGGCGCTTCGGTGGTCAACGCGCTGTCTGAATGGCTGATTGTGCGGATTTACAACGAAGGCAAGGTTTATGAGCAGGTTTACGAGCGCGGCGAAGCGGTCAAACCGCTGGCAATCACCGGCGAAACCGATCAGCGCGGTACGTTTGTGTATTTTAAGCCGGACACCCAAATCTTTGAGGAACTGGAGTTCAGCTTTGACATATTGAAACAGCGTTTGCAGGAAACGGCGTTTCTAACCAAGGGCCTCAAAATCACGCTCAACGATCTGCGCGGGGAGCAGGAGCAAAGCCGGACATACCTTTACGAAGGCGGCGTCAAAGAATTTGTCGCCTATATCAACAAAGGCAAAACGCCTATCTTTGACGAGGTGTTTTACGGCGAGGGCAAACGCGCGGACGTATATGTGGAGGCGGCGCTGCAGTACAACGACGGCTTTATCGAGAACATTTATACGTTTGTCAACAACATCAATACGTTAGACGGCGGCACGCATCTGGCCGGTTTCCGCGCGGCACTGACCAAAACCATCAACGACTATGGCCGGAAATTTAATTTAATTAAAGAGCAGGAGAAAAATTTATCCGGCGAGGACGTCCGGGAAGGCTTGACGGCGGTGGTCAGCATCAAGCTGGAGCATCCGCAGTTTGACAGCCAGACCAAGGCGAAGCTGGGCAACAGCGAGGCGCGTTTGGCGGTAGAGTCTTTGGTTTCAGAGCGTTTGGCCTGTTTTTTGGAGGAAAACCCCGCCGTGGGCAAAGTGATTATCGAAAAAAGCCTGATGGCTTCCAGAGCGCGCGACGCCGCGCGGAAAGCCAGGGAACTGGTGCGCCGCAAGAGCGTATTGGACAGCGGCCGGCTGCCCGGCAAACTCGCGGACTGCTCCGAGAAGGATCCGACAAAGTGCGAGATTTATTTGGTCGAGGGTGAGTCCGCGGGCGGTTCAGCCAAAGGCGCACGCACGCCGAAGACGCAGGCCATTCTGCCGCTGCGCGGCAAGATCATGAACGTTGAAAAGACGCGGCTGGATCGGGTGCTTTCCAACGAGGAGATCAAGTCTATGATCACAGCGTTCGGCACGGGCATACACGAGGATTTTGATATCAATAAGCTGCGCTATCACAAAATTGTCATTATGACGGACGCGGATGTGGACGGCGCGCATATCCGGACACTGCTGCTGACATTTATGTACCGGTTTATGGCGCCGCTGATTGAAGAGGGCAAGGTGTACATCGCGCAGCCGCCCCTCTACAAAGTGGAAAAGGGCAAGAGCGCCTATTATGTGTTTGACGACGCGGAACTGGAAAGACTGTTGGACAGCATCGGGCGCGACGGCCTCAAGCCGATTCAGCGCTATAAAGGGCTGGGGGAAATGGATGCGGAACAGCTTTGGGACACCACGATGGATCCGGAGCGCCGGACGCTTCTGCAAGTCAATTTGGAGGACGCCATCATCGCGGATCAAATATTTACGCAGCTGATGGGCGATAAAGTGGAGCCGCGCCGGGAATTTATTCAGGAGTATGGCAGGCTCGTGGAGAACCTGGATGTGTAATAGTGGGAGAATGACTCTATGATGGACGGGACAAATCAGGGCGATAAGATCAAAGTGGTGAATTTGGAGGATGAAATGCGCAAGTCCTATATCAATTACGCCATGAGCGTAATTGTGGCGCGCGCGCTGCCGGATGTCCGGGACGGGCTTAAACCCGTACACCGCCGGATTCTTTTCGCCATGCACGAACTCAATCTGGATCCTGCCAAAGCCTATAAAAAATCGGCGCGTATCACCGGCGACACCATGGGCAAATATCATCCGCACGGAGATGTTTCGATTTATGACGCCATGGTGCGTATGGCGCAGGATTTTTCCATCCGTTATCCCCTGGTGGACGGCCATGGGAATTTCGGATCCCTGGACGGGGATCCCCCGGCGGCCCAGCGGTATACCGAAGCGCGCCTGAGCCGCATCGCCATGGAAATGCTGCGGGACATCGATAAAGAAACTGTGGATTTCATTCCCAACTATGACGGGGAGTTTCAAGAGCCGACGACGATGCCGTCTCGTTTTCCCAACTTGCTGGTCAACGGTTCTTCGGGCATCGCCGTGGGAATGGCCACCAATATTCCGCCTCACAATTTATCCGAATGCATCGACGCCATCGTTTTGACGCTCGACAATTCTATGCAAAACCACCGGGAAACCAGCCTGCGTGAAATCCTGGAAGTGATTCAAGGGCCGGATTTGCCCACGGGAGGCGTAATTCTCGGCTCGGCGGGGTTCAGGCAGGCATACCAGACGGGCCGGGGCAAGATGACGATTAGAGGCGCCGCGCACATCGAACCCATGAGCGGAGCGTCTGGCCGCGAGATGATCGTGGTGACGGAAATCCCTTATCAAGTCAATAAAGCCCGCATGTTTGAAAGAATGGCGGAGCTGGTGAAGGATAAAAAAATTGAAGGCGTAACGGATATGCGGGACGAATCCGACCGCAACGGCATCCGCATTGTGGTGGAACTCAGAAGAGACGCCAACGCGCAGGTCATCCTGAACAATTTTTATAAATATTCGCCGCTGCAGGAATCATACAGCGTCATTCAATTGGCGCTGGTCAAAAACAATCAGAACAAAGACGAAGCCAGGATCCTCACCCTCAAGCAGATCCTTGACGCGTATATCGCACACCAGAAAGACGTCGTGACGCGCCGCACGCGGTTTGAGCTCAACAAGGCGGAAAAGCGGGCGCATATTTTGCAAGGGCATCTCATTGCGCTGGATCACATCGACGAAGTTATCGCCATTATCCGATCCTGCCCGGACGCCGCGGCGGCCAAGGCACGGCTGGCCGAACGCTTTGACCTGTCGGAAGAGCAAGCCGGCGCCATTGTGGAAATGCGTCTGCGCGCGCTCACTGGCTTGGAACGGGAAAAAATCGAAAAAGAGTTCGCCCAGATTCAGGAACTGATCCGAGAACTGCGCGGCATTCTGGAGGATGAAGACCATCTGTGCCAGGTCATCCGCGACGATCTGATCGCGGTCAAAGAAAAATTCGGGGATCTGCGGAAGACGCAAATTCTAGACGACGATCCCGGCGAGATCGACATAGAGGATCTCATCGAGGAAGAGAACAGCGTCATTACGATGACGCATTTGGACTACATCAAGCGGATTCCTTTAAGCGCTTACAAAAGCCAGGCGCGCGGCGGCAAAGGCGTCATCGGCATGCAGATGCGCGAAGAGGATCTCATGAAAAATTTGTTTGTGGCCAATACGCATGACAGGATCCTTTTTTTCACCAACCAGGGCAGGGTGTTCGCCTGCAAAGCCTATAAAATACCAGAAGCGGGCCGGACAGCCAAGGGCATTGCCATTGTCAACATGCTGAACTTGAACAGCGGGGAAAAAATCGCCGCGGTGATTCCCGTCAAGGACACAGAACAAAGCGAATATCTCGTTCTCTTAACGAAACAGGGCGTGATTAAAAAGACCGCGCTGCGTCATTTCGCCCATTCGAAACAAAATGGCCTGATCGCAATCAATATCAAAGAAAATGATGAGCTCATTACCGCGCTGCGGACAGATGGATCGAAAGAGATTTTTATTGTCAGCAACCAGGGCATGGGGCTGCGCTTCCGCGAGTCGGACATCCGTCCGATGGGCAGAACGGCGGCCGGTCTTCTGACGATTGTGCTGAAAGCGGGAGATTATGTGGTCGGCGCCGGCGTGGTGGCGGAGAATGAACAGATTTTGCTCGTGACAGAGCATGGGATGGGCAAATGCGTTGAAATCGATTCTTTCCGGCTTCAATATCGCAGAGGCAAAGGGTTGAGGGCGTATAAGATCACAGAAAGAACAGGAAACGTCCTTGGCGTCTGTTCTGTGAATGATCGCGAGGAAGTGATGCTGATCACTTCCGAGGGCGTGGTCATTCGCATCCGGATTTCCGAGATCTCCGTAATAGGCAGAAACACACAGGGCGTGAAACTGATCAACCTGGGAGAAGGCGTTACGGCGGTCAGTATGGCGAAAATCGCGGAAGATCAGATAGAGGAGGACACAGACGCGGGCGCGGAAAATCAGATAGACGGGGAAGATCAGATAGACGCGGACGGGAAAACAGACGAAGAAGATAAAAATTAGGCGCAGAATTTGATCCAAAAATTTACTGTTTAATATAGACAATGGGAAAAAGTTCAGGTATGATAGAACCAAATTTACAGGGGGGAAGTCATGATGAAAAAACGTTTGATTTTAGCGGCGTGCTTTATTTTGCCGCTGTATCTGCAGTTTGCGGTTCACGCGCTCGCGAATGAGGCGGCGCTGGAACCGCCGCTTCCGGCGGAAGCCGCCACGGGGGAAGCAATCGCTGAACCAGTTCTGGAGGCGGCGGTTCCGGCGGAAGAGATCCCAGCGGCGGAAGTTCCGCTAGAAGCGATCCCAATCGAGATCCCAGCGGCGGAAGTTCCGCTAGAAGAGATCCCAATCGAGATCCCGGCGGTGGAAATTCCGCCAGAAGAGATCCCAAGCGAGATCCCGGCGGCGGAAATTCCGCTCGAAGAGATCTTAACCGAAGAGGCCCTGGCGGCGTCTGACATTCTGTCGGCGCAGCGGCAGTTTGGCGCGAACGTCACCTTAGACGGAATACCTTTGGCAGATTATACATATCCCCTGGCTTATTTGATTTTCAGCCAGGCACAGCAAAAATGCATACAGGAATTTCAAGTGAAACTCACCGTCAGCGACAAGACGTTTGTTTTGAATACAAGCGATATCGACTACAGCGCTGACACGCTCGAAACGCTGCAGAAGATTTGGCGGGGTGAACTGCCGGGCGATCAGAATTACAATTCGAAACATTCATACAACACCGAAAAGATCGATCAATTTTTACAAAACGCTTACAAAGAGGCAAACATCGTCTCCGCTTCGTCCGCAGACAACGGGGTCGTCGGCTATACCCTAGACAAAAACGCGTTCCGCAGCCAAGTCTTAAAAGCGATAGATCAAGCCGTTGCAAACAGCGGCAATCACCAGGCCAGTGTGAAAGCGGCGGTGGAGAAGGTCAGTGTGAAAGCGGCGCCTGAACCGGTTCCCAGTTCGGCGCCGTCTGAATCCATGGGGGACCTTTTGGGTAAATATTCTACCAAGACCACGACGGCGGCCAATCGAAACACGAATATCCGGCTGGCGACGAAAGCGATCTCCGGCGTGCTGGTAAAACCAGGACAGAATTTTTCTTTTAACCAGACGATAGGCAACACGACAGCGGCTAAAGGCTATACCGTAGCGCCGATTTATGTCAACGGCAAAGTCAGCACGGGTATCGGGGGCGGCATTTGCCAGGTATCCAGTACGCTCTACAACGCCGTATTGAACGCCGGCATGAAAGTTGTGGAGCGCCATCCGCATTCCCTGCCCGTGTCTTATGTGCCGAAAGGCAAAGACGCCACAGTAAGCTATCCGGGCGTGGATTTTCGTTTTCAGAACACCACCAAAAACAACCTGTATGTGACCGCCTCGTTTGAGGGCTATACGCTCACCGTTTCTCTGTACGGAAAAAAATAACGCACAGCGCTTTGCCTGATCCGAAATGGCAAAGCGCTTTTTTAACCATATGGCCGTTTATGTGAGCTTTGTGAATTGCGCTTGATAAATTTTTTCAGATCTTGTTTTCATCCGGACAACGTGATACAATGAGCGCGCGAAAACAGCCGCGTAAAAAACGCGTTCCAGAAGGGAGCATAAAAATGCCGAATAAAAAGACAGTTGACGATCTACAGGTAAAAGGCAAAAGAGTATTGGTGCGGTGCGATTTTAACGTACCGATGAAAGACGGGGCGATTACGGACGACAACCGGATTGTGGCCGCGCTGCCCACCATAAAGAAATTGACGGGAGACGGAGGAAAAGTGATCCTTTGTTCTCATTTGGGCAAGCCCAAAGGCCCCGATCCAAACGCCACGTTAGCTCCGGTGGCCAAGCGCCTGTCGGAACTGCTGGGGCGCGAAGTTCTCTTCAATGCGGACGACCTTGTGACGGGAGAGAAGACAAAAGCCGCCGTTTCCGCGATGCTGGACGGCGATCTGATTTTGCTGGAGAACACCCGCTTCCGCCAAGAAGAATCCAAAAACGAAGAAAATTTTTCGAAAAATTTGGCCGCGTTGGCGGACATTTATGTGGACGACGCGTTTGGATCGTCTCACCGCGCCCACTGTTCCACCGTTGGCGTGACGCGGTTTGTTCAGGAATCCGCGGTGGGCTACCTCATGGAAAAAGAAATCCAGTTCCTGGGGAACGCCGTCAACAATCCCGCGCGTCCGTTCGCGGCTGTGCTGGGCGGAGCGAAAGTCTCAGATAAAATCAACGTGATCAATAATTTGCTGGAAAAAGTGGACATTCTTATCATAGGCGGCGGCATGGCCTATACCTTTTTGAAAGCGCAGGGCTATGGCGTAGGGAATTCGCTCCTGGAAGAGGACAAAGTGGAGTATGCCAGAGAGATGATTCAAAAAGCCAAGGACAAAGGCGTCAAATTTCTTTTGCCTGTTGATACCATTGCGGCAAAAGAGTTTAAGAACGAGGCAGCGTATAAAACGGTGGAAGCCAGTCAGATTGAGGATGGCTGGATGGGCGTGGACATTGGTGAAAAGACGCAAGCGCTGTTCGCGGAGGCGCTGAAGCCCGCGAAAACGGTTGTCTGGAATGGGCCGATGGGCGTGTTTGAATTTTCCAATTTTGCCAAAGGAACCATTGCCGTGGCGGAAGCCCTGGCGGGGCTGAAAGACGCCGTGACGATCATCGGCGGCGGCGACTCGGCGGCGGCGGTAAA
>JAITPB010000002.1 GCA_031289625.1 Clostridiales bacterium
TCCAAAATGTGAAAGACGTTCAGCAACTGGCGCTTGTACTCGTGCAAACGCTTGACTTGTATATCGTAGATGGATTCCGGGTCGATCTGTATGCCTTTCAAGTCATGAATATAATTAGACAGAACAATTTTGTTCCTGCGCTTAATCTCCATAAAGCGTTCCTGAAACGCCGGATCGGCTTTGTAGGCTTCCAACTGCTTCAGTTTTTCAAGATCCAAAATCCACCCGCCGCCGATGGTTTCGGTAATCAGACCGGCCAAACCGGGATTCGAGTGCGCCAGCCAGCGCCGCTGGGTAATGCCGTTCGTCTTATTGTTGAATTTTCCCGGATAGATTTCATAAAAATCTTTGAGTTCCTGCGTTTTCAAAATTTCCGTGTGAATGGCGGCGACGCCGTTGACAGAATGACTGCCCACAATCGCCATATACGCCATCCTGACGTGGCCATCCGCAATAATGGCCATGCGCCGTATTTTATCAGGCGCGCTGCCAAAGCGTTCTATCAGATGCGCGCAGAAGCGTTTATTGATTTCTTCTACAATCATATAAATGCGGGGCAGAAGGCGGCTGAAAAGCTCTATGGGCCATTTTTCCAGCGCTTCTGACATGATGGTATGGTTGGTGTAGGAGCAGACTTTACGCGTTATCTCCCAAGCCGTGTCCCATTCAACCCAATATTCATCCAAAAGCAAACGCATCAATTCCGCGATGGCGACAGTGGGGTGCGTGTCGTTCAATTGAAACTGCACTTTATCCGGCAGCAGACGCCAATCCGTATGCTTTTCGGAAAAATGCTGCAGCACGCGCTGCAATGTCGCGGAAATAAAAAAATACTGCTGCTTTAGCCTAAGTTCTTTGCCTTCAATAAAATCATCCGCTGGATACAGCACTTCCGATAAAATTTTCGCCAGGTTTTGCTCTTCGAGCGCGCGCTGGTAATTGCCCGCGCTGAACGCCTCCAGATCAAACCGGTTCTTAGCCTCCGCGTCCCAAAGGCGCAGGGTGTTGACCGTGTTACTGTGATACCCCAGGATAGGATAGTCATAGGGTATGGCCAATACGGAAGAATAATTTTCCATCCGGAAACGGTAGCGGCCGTCTTCCTGTTTGACAGTAGCCACGTTCCCGCCGAACTTTATCTCCTGCGCGTACTCATTACGCTTGACGCCCCAGGAGTCGCCGTTTTCCAGCCAATGATCCGGGTATTCCACTTGGTGGCCGTTTTCGATTTTTTGCTCAAAAATACCATAATGATAGCGAATGCCGCAGCCATACGCGGGATATTCCAAAGTGGAAAGCGAATCCAAAAAGCAAGCCGCGAGCCGTCCCAGGCCGCCGTTGCCCAAACCCGGATCACTCTCCGCCTCTTCAACCTGGCTGTAGTCCACGCCCAATTCTTCCAGCGCCTGTGTGATCTCCGGGTATTTACCCAGGTTGATAATCATATTGCCCAAAAAGCGTCCCATCAAGAATTCCATAGACAAATAGTAAACAATTTTTTCATCTTGGTCATGGTAGACTTTATGCGTGGCGATCCATTTATCAGACACCAGATCCTTCACGGCAAACGCAACCGCCTGATAGATCTGCTGCGTGGCCGCTGTCGCGATGTTATGCCGGTGCGCGCTTTTTAAGTAGGCGATGATTCGTTCCTTAAATTCTTCTTTTGTAATCAGGGTCAGTTGATCCATTTGATAACTCCTTTAACGCGTCTGTGTTACGCGGTATAACTTTCAAACGTAATATTTTGAATCACAATATCTTCCAGAGGCTTATCCAATTTTTTTTCATCTTGGGAAGTTTCAACGGCTGCGATTTTGTCCACCACATCCATGCCTTCAATGACCTGCCCGAACACGGTGTAGTTATAGTCTAAACTGGGCACGCCGCCGATCTCCAGATACTGATCAACCATTTTTTGCGGAAAAAGCTGCGCAATGGGGATGGGTTTTCCCTCTTCGTCCTCCGCGGCCACATGATCCTGCCCCTCCAGAAAACTTTGGAGCATCTCAGCGGAACTTTCATCCAGCTTCTTATTCTGCACAATATAAAATTGGCTGCCCTGGGAAACCTCCGCCTGTGAGCGGGCCATCGCCAGCGCGCCTCGGATATGATGCAGATTGGGTACGATTTCCATCTCAAAAGGCTCGCCCCACATGCTCTGGCCGCCTGTGCCGTCGCCTCTGGGATCGCCGCCCTGGATCATAAATTCGTCAATCACGCGGTGAAAAATTGTTTCGTTGTAATAGCCTTCTTTGGCGCGCGTTATAAAATTCTCCACGGCTTTAGGCGCGTATTCTGGAAAGAAACGCATTTTGATCGTTCCCATGCTGGTCTCCATCACTGCGATTTCTTCCCCCGCTTTCACCGGCGTCAGCTGCGGTAACTCTAATTCTGGGTATTCAGACAGATCCACAGTTGCCGGCGGTGATTCCGTAACTTCCTCTGAAGCCTGTTCCGAAGCCTGTTCCGTTTCTTCCGGCGTGGTGCTGGGGGAAGCGGCGGGCTGTTCATTGGCGGCCACGCAGGCGGCCGTCAAAGCCATTGCCATAAGGCCGCACAGGGTCGCCAGCCTTTTCTTCAAATTCTGTTTCATCATCTATTTCCTTTCTCTCTTGTTTTTTACAACGCCGCGGTTTCTGCGGAAAGCCGTGACCGTCCGCGCTGATTGTATTATTTTATCGAAAGTTTTTAGATCTGTAAAGGGATAGGAGCCTTGATCTTATTCCGTTCTGAATCCGTTCTGAAAATGTAACAGGATTGTCATTGCAATCGTAAGCAAACCATGCAAAAATAAATATATATGACACTAGAAGCAAAGGTTGCGATTGCTTGTTTCACGGAGGTGATCCAATTGAAAAAAATAATGGCGCCTGTCATGGCGGCATGTCTGTTTTTAACAGCCGTCACATCCGTTATGGCCACTTCCCGCTCTCTATCCAACGGGACTTACACGGCGGCAGGTTCACTCGCAAGCCCCGCTCCCGCCGCGCTGCCCCTCTCTATCGCGGATAAGAAGCTCGGCATTCGCGAGGAAGGCTTGGAAATCAAAGGAAAACTGCCCGTTATCAGCGGACTCCATGATCTGGACGCCGGGCTGAACAATCAAATTGCCAATGTTTATCAGCAAAAAGTCGCTGGCGCCAAGGAAAGCAAGGCGCGCTCCATCTCTTTTGATTATGAGCGCAAGGTATCCAGCGATATTGTTTCCCTGCTGATCTATTCGACAACTGTCACGGCAACCTCGAAAGCGGAGGTCAGTTCACTGAACTTTAACGCGTCGCAGGAACGGCTTGTTACGGTAAATGATATTCTGGGGCCTAACGGTTTACAACTTGCCAATAAAGTCATTTCAAGCAGAATCAAAAGCGATCCGGATCAGTACTATCCTAATTTCTCCGGTTTGCAGGAGAATCATGCATTTGAGCTGGCTGACGGCGACATCATTTTTTTGTTTGACGCGTTTCAGATCGCGCCCGGTTCGAAGGGGATTATACGCTTTGCGCTGAACAGAAATTCTATTGTCAGTTACGTGGCCCTCAAGAACAACGGCGCTGGCTATTGGACAAAAAACGAAAGCTATGGGCTGAAAATGGTATCGCTCCGGCCTGTCTGCGCAGCGCTGGGCTACACATTGGGATGGGACACTTCGGATCACAGCATCACGGTTCAGCGGCCCGGCGAATCTATGATTTCTATGTCGGTTCGCGATAACGCTTACAAAAGTATGAAAACAGACGGTTCAGACAAATATGTCAAGCGCTCCCTGGAAGCGCCGCCGGAAATGCTGGATGGGGCGAC
>JAITPB010000058.1 GCA_031289625.1 Clostridiales bacterium
AGAAGCGGCGGACATGATTTTGATGGACGATAATTTCGCCAGCATTGTGCGCGCCGTGGAAGAAGGCAGAACCATCTATAATAATATCCGAAAAGTCGTGTGCTACTTGCTTTCCTGCAACATCGGGGAAATACTGGTTATTTTTTTCCCCATGCTCTTGGGAATGCCTGTGCCGCTGACGCCGATTCATCTGCTGGCGATCAATTTGATTACAGACGCCTTTCCCGCTTTCGCGCTGGGCATGGAGGAAAAGGAAAAGGGGATCATGGACGCGCCCCCGCGCGATCCCAAAACGCCGATCATCGATAAAAAAATGCGCGTCGCCGTGGCCATCCAAAGCCTTTCGCTGGCCTTGGGCGTGTTGGGCGCTTTCGTGTTCAGTCTGCTGCGATTTCGGGATGAACAAACCGCTAAAACCGTTTGCTTTTTTACGCTGGTGGTGGGCGAGCTGCTGCGCGCGTATACCGCCCGCTCGGAAACCACCTCTATTTTTGCCATGAAAAAATTCTCCAACAAATATTTGAATCAATGTGTGATCGCGTCCATTGTGTTTTTGCTGTGCAGCGTTTACCTGCCCTACCTGAATACGGTATTCGGCAACGCGCCGCTGCATCCGTTCGCGCTGCTGTGCGCGGTCGTCTTTGCCTTCATCCCGATGCTGGGCGGCGAAATATCAAAAATTTTGATCAAAACAGAGAAGCGGAAAGGGGTTTCAGTATGATCCAGTTTGGCACGGGCGGCTGGCGGGCCATCATCGGTGAAGATTTTACCAAGGCGAACGTGCGGCTGATTACGGCGGCGATCGCCCAAAAAATGCGGGACAGCGATACGGCGGAAAACGGCTTCGTGATAGGGTACGATCGCCGTTTTCTTTCGGAATTGGCGGCGCAATGGGCTGCCGAAGTGATGATTGGCATGGGCGTCCACTGCCGGGTCATCCGTTTTGAAGCGCCGACGCCGCTGATCATGTTTACGGTCAAGTTTTACCGGCTTTATTATGGCATGGCGATCACCGCCAGTCACAATCCCGCGCTTTACAACGGCGTCAAACTTTTTATGAAAGAGGGCCGGGACGCGGATGAGGCGCTGAGCCGCGAGATTGAGCGGTACGCCGCCGAAACGGACGAAGCGGCCATACCCTCCATTGCCTACCAGGAAGGCGTCCGAAAAGGGCTGATCGAAGAGATCAACCCCATGAACGAGTATGTAGACAGCATTCTCCGCGCCCTTAACATGGCCGCCATCCGAAGCCGGAATCTCAAAATCGTGATCGACCCCATGTTCGGCGTTTCCAAGACGGCGCTGATGACGGTGCTGATGACGGCGCGCTGCACGGTGGATGTGATCAACGAACGGCATGACGCGCTGTTCGGCGGGCGTCTGCCCGCGCCGAACAGCAAAACGCTGTCCGGGCTGATCAGCTATGTGGAAGAACATCATTGCGACATCGGCATCGCCACAGACGGCGACGCCGATCGCCTGGGCGTCATCGACGACCAGTGCGAATTTCTGCATCCCAATAAAATATTGGTGATTCTCTATTATTACCTGCTCAAAATGAAAGGCTGGCACGGCGCGGCTGTCCGGAACATCGCGACGACGCACTTGCTGGACGCCATCGCGGCGCATTTCGGCGAAGCCTGTTATGAGACGCCCGTGGGCTTCAAACACATTTCCGCGAAAATGATCGAGAGCAACGCCGTCATCGGGGGGGAATCCTCCGGCGGCTTGACGGTGCGCGGCCATATACAAGGCAAGGACGGCATTTTCGCGGCGGCTCTGCTGGTCGAAATGATCGCCGTCACAGGCCGCAAGCTTTCCGAAATTTACCGGGAGATTATCGGGCAGTTCGGTTCATATGAGATGGACGAAAGCGATTTTTCGTTTACGGAAGAGCGGAAAAAAGAAATCCTGAAAATACTCATTCAGGACAAACGCCTGCCCGATTTTTCCCTTGAGGCCGAAAGAGTCTCTTATCTGGACGGCTGCAAAGTATATTTTAAAAATGGCGGCTGGGTGATTGCGCGCTTTTCCGGCACGGAGCCGTTGATGCGGATCTTCTGTGAAATGCCGGACATGCGGCAGGCGATTGAAATCCGGGAAACACTGCGAAAATTTTTAGGGCTGTAAACGATGTTTCTTCCAAAACGCGGCAGGCTGTTCTCTCTGAAAAGCCGTCTCATCCGCGTCGTCCTCATCTGCTGGATTCTGCCTTTGCTGCTGATCACGCTGATCACGGGATTTGTCGTCGTGCGTTCCATTGACCGGCAAACGACGGAAACGGTCCGCGCCGCGGCGATGGCGGCGGCGGAATTGTGCGTGCATAAAATTGACGCCGCCGTGGAAGCCTCCCGCAGGGCTTCGTATGACCGCGCGATCAAAGAAGCGTATTTGACCTATATCCGCACCGGCGACTATCTGCGTTTTTACAGCGAAGTGGATGATTTTTTATCGCACAATTACCGGTTTGACGATAAATGTAAATTCGCGAGCCTGTATTTCTATACATATGGGGATGAAATCAGCGAAAGCCTGCGCCAAACACAGCTGCGCACGATCAATCAGCCGCTCTTGCCCAACCCCCACGCTGAATCGGGCCAATACGCCTACCAATTATACCGGGAACAGGATCTGAAACCCATTACCATCGCCGCGCGCGCGTTGGGCACGGCCCTCGGCTTTATGAATCGCGACGGGCGTTTTTATGTATATCGGAACCTTTATATACGCGGGCCGAACCCAACGGCGATTTTCATCATGCGGCTGAATACGTCCGGCTGGTTTGAATCGCTGCCCATCGTCCCCTGGGGCCAGAACATTACGCTGGCCGTAAACCAGGAAGTCATCGAAGTGTCTGGCGAAGCCCTGGATATTTTTGCGCTGCTGCGCGAAGGTTCTCCGCAGGAAGAAAATATGCCTGAAAACCAGACCGCCCGTGTTTTGCGTCTGCGAAACCCGGCATGGCTGTCCCGCGTGGCGCTGCTTTCCGGCAGCAATTTTTTTTCAGACGCGATTTTTCTGGCCGGCGCCCTGCAGGGCGGCGACTATGTTTTGTCCTACGCCGTACAGGTGGATCACGCTGTTTTCATGAAACAGATCAGCCAGTATCTGTACGCCGTTTACGCTATCGTGCTGTTGGTGATCCCGTTTTTACTGTATATCCTGCGGTTCTTTTCCCGTCATATTTCAGCCGCCATTCAAATCTTGACAGACGCCTCGCAAAAAATCCAAAGCGGCGATTTTGGCCTGCAAGCGCCCTCCGCCGCGCGCAGCGAGGAATTCAGCCGCTTGACGGATTCTTTCAACGCGATGTCCGCGCAGCTTAAAACGCAGATTGATAAAATCTACCGGGAGGAGGCCAATCTGCGGGACGCCAAAATCAGAGCCTTGCAATCGCAGATCAATCCGCATTTTTTGGGCAACACATTGGAGATTATCAATTGGGAAGCCAGACTGGGCGACAATGAAAAAGTGACCCGGATGATTGAGGCGCTCTCGACTATGATGGACGCGGCCATCGGGCGGGACGGCCGCCGCGCGATCCCTTTGTCCGAAGAATTGCGGTATGTGGAGGCGTATCTCTACATCATTGGGGAGAGGTTTGGCCAAAGGCTGACCATACAGAAAGAAATCGACGTATCTTTATTGGATTATTATGTGCCCCGTCTCATCTTACAACCGGCGGTGGAAAACGCCATTGAACACGGCGTCGCCGCCGCCCGGCGCGGAACCGTCAGCTTGCGGGCCTATCAGATCAATGCGTGCCTGGCGCTGGAAGTGGAGAACAGCGGCGCTCTGTCGGCAGAAGACACGCAAAAAATCGATAAAATATTATCCGGCGATGGGTTTTTGTCCGAAGGCCCAGCCGACAATCCCGCGCGGCTGGGCCTTCGCAACATCCGTGAGCGGCTTCAAATGATATACGGCCCTCTCAGCGGGATAAGCGTCACAGTGACCAAATCCCCATCGACTATTTTTCGTATTACTATACCGATTCACCAACTGAACAATTAAATACCATAAATCACAATGACAGAACTACTTCTTTTTGTCATCCTATTGTAAGATTAGGTTGCTATATTGAATCTTATCTTATCCAATTTGGAGGGACATCGTATGAAAAAATTTTTAGCGGGTATGCTGTCGCTGACGTTCGCCCTAGGGCTGACGGCCGGCTGTTCGTCTGCCCCCACCGCGGAGTCCAGTTCACCGCCGCCGGCTGAATCGGAGCAAGCAACGTCCGATCAGCCGGCGGAACAATCCGCGGAACAATCCGCCGATCAGCCGCCGGACGCCGCGCAGGCCGTCACCCTGAACGTCTTCAGCACATACGCCGGCAGCGACGGCAACGCGCCAAATTATCAAGACGCGCTGGCCGCCTGGCAGCAGGGCACCGGCAACAAGATCAACGATACATCCGCCACAGCGGATGAAACCGTGAAAGGCAGAATCCGCACAGACTTCAGCGCCGGTTCCGAGCCGGACGTCTTGTTCTACTTCACGGGCGCGGACGCCAGTTCGTTCCTGGATAAAGTGCTGACGGTAGACGAAATCCGCGCGCAATACCCGTCTTACGCCACGAACATGAGAGAAGACACCAGCCCCAAAGCCACCGACGGCAAATGGTACGCCGTGCCAGTCAACGGCTATTGGGAAAATTTATTTGTGAACAAGAAGGTTCTGGACGCCGCGGGCGTATCTCTGCCAGACGCCGGCTACACCTGGGATCAGTTCCTGATCGATTGCCAGAAGATCAAAGACGCGGGGCTTACGCCCATCGCGGCCAGCTTTGTTGACGTTCCGCATTATTGGTGGGAATTGTCCATCTTTAACAACACCTCGCCCGCCACGCACAACACCATCCCGCAGGACATCAATGACGACGCGGCAAAGGCGTGGATCGCCGGCATGAACGACATTAAAGCGGTCTATGACAAAGGCTTTTTCCCAGAGAACGCTCTTTCCGCGAAAGATGAAGAACTGCAGGAATTGTTCTTTACCGATCAGGCGGCGTTTTTGCTGGATGGCTCCTGGAGAGCGAATACGATCGTCACCAGAGCTTCTGACGACGACGAAAAGATTGACGAAGCGCGGCTGGCCGAATTTACGGTCGTCAATTTCCCCGATAAGGGTCTGGGCAGAAAGTCCACCGATGTGATCGGCGGTATGTCCAGCGGATGGTACATTACGCGCAAAGCGTGGGACGATCCGGCGAAACAGGCGGCTGTCGTGGATTTTGTGACCTTTATGTCCTCCGACGAACAAGTGTCCAAGTTCGCGGGCGCCAATTCTGCCACCGCTCTGCAAAACGGCGTTACTGTGGATGAGGCGACGTTAAATTCTTTAAATAAAGAAGTCATTGCGATCATCAATGCCGCCACGGCCTTTACGCCCGCCGTACAGGACGCGGTGAGCGGCGACGCGAGAGACGCCATGTTCCAGGCGATCCCGCAGATGCTGACGGGCAGCGTCACCGCCGATCAACTCATCGGCGATTTCATCGCGGCTTTCACCCCCGCGTAACAATTGCATAGCACGCCTATACCAAAGCCGGAAGTCTGCACTTCCGGCTTTTTTCAAAAATAGGGGATGATCTTGTATGGAATCCATGATCTACAAAAAGAAAGGCCCTCTTTTTCTTTTTTTGGTTCCCGCGTTTGTTTTCATCATCGTCTATCTCTTTTATCCCTTTATCGTGAACATCATCAACAGTTTCAGCGTCATTCAGGGCCTGGGCAATCTGCCTGCGGGCGTCAACGCTCCCTGGTATCAAAACTATGTACGGCTCTTTCAGGATCAGAAATTCAAAACGGCGCTGGTGAACACGCTCTGGATGCTCGCGGGCACAGTGGTGTTTCAGGTGGGCTTGGCGCTGCTGCTCTCCTTGATGGTAGACAACATCCGCAAAGGCGCGCAATTTTACCGCACCGTGTATTTTTTTCCCATTGTTATTTCCGCCGCGGCCCTGGGGCTTTTGTTCAACATGATGTTTATGATGCAGGGCGGCATGATCAATCAGGTTTTGGCCGGCTTGGGCACGAAAGCCGTCAACTGGAAAGAAAAATTCTCTATCCAGACGATGCTGATTCCCGTCATGTGGCAGTACGTCGGGTTTTATTTCGTGATCATCGTCACGGGTTTGAACAATATCTCAGAGGATATATACGAAGCCGCCAAGATTGACGGCGCGGACGGCATCAAGCGCGTGCGTTACATTACCCTGCCCCTGCTGTTCAACGTGCTTTGCACCTGCGTCACGCTGTCTGTCACGGGCGCGCTGAAAGTGTTTGACCTGCCGTGGATCATGTTCCCCAATGGTATGCCGGTGGATTCCACCTGGCTGACGGGCACATATATGTATTACTCGACATTTAATCTGGGAGACGTGGACTACGGCTCTGCTATCGCTGTATTTATCGTGGCGCTGGGCGTGATTATTGCGCGGCTGGCGAACACGCTTCTCAAAGAAAAGGATTATTGAGGAGGGGATGGGGTGAAGGGCAAATTCTCCATCAGCCAGACGATCATGTATATATTGCTTTCCCTGTGGGCGCTGACCACCCTCTTTCCTTTTGTCTGGGTCGTCAACAACTCTTTTAAACCGCGAAACCTTATCATCACCGACACATTCGCTCCGGCGGCGGGCGATAAATTTACCATGGCCAATTATACGCTGGCTTTCAAGCGCATCAATATTGGCGGCGCGTATCTGCGCAGCCTGATCGTGTCGGTCAGCGTCATGGCGGCGGTGGTTCTGCTGGCCGGATTGGCCGCCTATGCTTTGGCCCGCTATCAATTTAAGGGCCGGGCGCTGCTGGACTCTTTGATTGTGGCCAGCATGATGTTTCCGGTTTTCTGTACCATCATTCCCGTCTTCACTATGCAAAAAAGCTGGGGCATCGCCAGCTCCGGCCATGCAGGGCTCAGCCTGCTCAGCACAGCGCTCCCACAGATCGCGGGGAATCTGACGTTTGCCATTATTATCCTGCGGGGCTATATCCGCGGCCTGCCGATTGACCTGGAGGAATCCGCCTATTTGGAAGGCTGCAGCGCCATACAGATCTTTTTCAAAATTATTGTGCCCATTGCGAAACCGTCATTTGCCACGGTCGCGATATTTTCTTTTCTGTGGTCTTACAACGATTTGTTCACACAGATGTTTTTCCTCCGCAGCAAAGCGGAATTTACGATTACCCGCCTGTTAAACGAACTGACATCTATGGAGGGTACGAATTACGGCCTGATGGCGGCGGCGGTCACATTGGTCGTGATACCGGTTTTAATCGTCTATATCTTCCTGCAAAAATATATCATCAAAGGCATGACAGCCGGCGCGCTCAAAGGCTGAGCGGCGCTCTTTTATCTCGGCTCACGGGGGCTTCGGTTCCGTGGGCTGTTTTTGCGCGGCGTCAGCCGGCGTCAGCCGATAGCGTGCAGGCAGCAGACAAAATTGCCCGAGTATAATAATACGGCAAACATGCCACGCTATAAGCGGACGATCCTAATCCGACAAGCAAAAGGATTGAAAAATAACGATAAAAGGATTATACTCTTATCAATGCGGGATCATCAGATTTTGGCCGGCGCAAGCGGAGAAATCGATGGAGGAGTGGATGATGTTAGAAGCGATAAGCTGCGGGGGCGTGGTCATTTATAAGGGAAAAGTCCTTTTGCTTTATAAAAATCAAAATGGAAGATATATGGGCTGGGTTATGCCGAAAGGCGCTCTGGAATCCGGTGAAACTTATAAACAGACCGCCCTCCGCGAAGTGAGAGAGGAGACAGGCGTACATGCCAGGATAGTGCAGTACATCGGCAAAACGCAGTATCATTTCCGCGGAAATGAGGAAGTCATCAGCAAAACGGTTCACTGGTACTTGATGACCACGGATTCGTTTTATTGTAAGCCGCAAGCAGAGGAATTTTTTGCGGACGCCGGGTTTTATAAGCAGCATGAAGCGTATCATCTTCTTAAATTCCATGATGAAAAACAAATCATGTGGAAAGCGTATCTGGAATACAATGCCCTCAAGCGGACAAAAGACTGGAACCTCAATAATAAACTTCACTTCAAGAGCATGTGAAACGAAACGGAGCGATAATCAAAAAAAGAGTGGAAAAATAAATCATGAAGGATGAGGATGAAAATGATGCGTAAAAAGTGGCGCCAAAAAAACGACAAAGTATGGCGGCTGGTTTTTGGGGCTGTGGGCCTTGCGGCGGCGGCGACGGCGGCGGCTCTGCTCATCAGCAGATGGCTGAGGGAAAGAGATCTCTGCGGCTTGGATTGCTGCTGTGACGACGACGAGTATTGTGATGAAAATGGCTGCTGTTATACAGACGGCAAAAATTTTGTCTAGCAAAGGGCGGCCTTTTGGCCGCCCTTTTTTTTTCACGCTCGGGAATATAAAAAAGGCCTGTGATTTCAACTGAAACCACACGCCTTTTCACGAGACGGCCAATCCCCTTTTTTTCATTTCCTCTACGACTGACTCGTATTCTTCTTTGGCGAAACCATAAGCCAGCCGGGCGATCGTAAAGTGCAGATAATTATTTTTATTGGAATGACATGATGTGCTGCGGTATATGCTTTCTTTTTCCGCGATTTGATTGAGCAAAGCCTGATGCATTTTCAGTAATGTCGCGTCATCCACGGGGATGCCTTCTAAAGCAATGGAAAAATCTATATTTTTTTCCGTCAACCCAAATCCCTCCTTGATAGAAACGGCTTGAGGAGGCGGCTTTACGCGAAAGTTTCGCCAATAAACGCGCCTCGCCTATTGCGTTTATGATACCATATTTTAGCCATTTTATGATGAATCTTATATGAAAAATCTGTGACAATTATATGACAGCCGCACTTTCGTCCATTTTTTTTATTTTTTTTTCCAGATGTGTCCACAAAGCATCTCTGCCTTCGCAGGTCACGCAGGAAAACGGAAGAATGATCTGATCTCGGCCCGCGTCCAGCTCTTTCCGAATCAGCGCGGCCTGGCGCGGGACGGCGGCGCGTTTGATTTTATCGGACTTCGCGGCGATCAAAATAATATCAAACGCATAGTGCCGGAGCCAGTCATACAATTGCCGATCGAGTACGCTGGGGTTGTGGCGTATGTCCACCAGCATCACGACGCCGATCAAACGAGGGCGGCCCGTCAGGTACCCTTCCACCATGCCGCCCCATTTTTGCGTTTCAGATTTTGAAACTTTCGCATATCCATACCCCGGTAAATCGACGAACATCAATCGATTTTCGATCCGGTAAAAATTGAGAGTCCTGGTTTTACCCGGCGCGGAACTGGTCCGCGCCAGGGCCTTTCGGTTCATCATGCAATTCAGCAGAGAAGATTTACCCACGTTGGATTTTCCCGCAAAAGCGATTTCCGGCAGGCCGTCCGTGGGAAATTGCTCCGGCTTGACAACCGTAGCCGCTAAGGCGGCGTTTTGTACTGTCACACGCATCATTCGCTTTCTCTATAGTTTGATAAGCGCCTGTTCCAGCACTTCGTCCATGGTTTTCACCAGCACAAAATCCAAGCCGTCTTTGATTTCGGCGCTGATCTCCGATAAATCGTTTTCATTGTCCCAGGGCAGCAGCACTTTTTGCACGCCCGCGCTTTTCGCGGCCAGAATTTTTTCTTTCAGGCCGCCGATGGGCAGAACCCGGCCGCGTATGGTGATTTCACCCGTCATGGCGACGAGGTGATCCACCGGCGTTTCCGTCAGCGCCGACGCCAGCGCGGTGGCCATGGTAATCCCCGCGGAAGGGCCGTCTTTGGGCGTGGCGCCTTCGGGAATGTGAATGTGAATATCGGTGTCTTTGTAAAAATTTTTGTGTATTAAAAGCTGATCGGAATG
>JAITPB010000069.1 GCA_031289625.1 Clostridiales bacterium
CATCCCTGCGGACATAATTATTTTGATCCCGCCTCGGCTGGCTGGCGCCTGTACCCTGGTTTTCCCGCCTGGGCGCTGCACTGTCGCGGCGTTCTGCCGTCTGCTGGCCCTGACCTTCACGCGGCCTGTTGAAATTGGGCGCTTGGCCGTCCCGTCTCTGGGGATAGCTTTGGTTGGGTCTGCTTTGGCCGTCGCGATCTCTTCTGGGGCCGTCCCGTCTCGGCCCTTGATTGTCGCGATCTCTTCTGACGCCGTCACGGTTTGGCGTTTGGCCCTCGCGGTTTTGGCTTGTATTTTCACGGTTTGGCGTTTGATTTTCGCGGTTTGGCGCTTGGTTTTCACGGTTTGGCGTTTGATTTTCGCGGTTTGGCGCTTGGTTCTCACGGTTTGGTGTTTGATTTTCGCGGTTTGGCGTTTGGTTTTCGCGGTTTGGCGTTTGATTTTCGCGGTTTGGCGTTCGGTTGTCGCGGCGCTGACCGGCATTCTGCGTTTGACTATCGCGCGGCCTTTGGCTTTGATTTGGATTCTGCCCGTCCCGGCGCGGGCCATCGTTTGGCCTCTGTCCGTCGCGCCTCTGTCCGTCGCGTCTCTGTCCGCCCCCGCCAGAGGGATTCCGATCGTCGCGCCTGGGCGTCTGTCCATCCCTCCTGGGTCCTGTGCTTTGATTCGGCTGATCTTTTCGCGGCTGCCCGTCACGATTTTGCGGATTGCCCTGCTGCGCTTGCCCGCTGTGCCTTTCGTCCCGGCGGTGTTCACCCTGCCGCCTGTTATCGTCGCCTTGCCGTCTGTTTTCGTTAGAAACAGGCGGGTCGGCGGGCGCGGCGGATTGAGCCGCCGGTTCGGCCGCCTTCACGGCCTGTTTGACAGACGCCGGCCTGCTCTTATAAAACTCCAGAAGGCGCGCGCTGTCCGTTTCTTCTATGCTGCTCATATGACTTTCAACATCCACGCCCAATTCCTTCAATTTATTAATGATATCTTTGCTCGCTACCTTGAGCTGCCTGGCCATTTCATGTACTCTCATTTTCGGCATTCGCCTGCCTCCGTCTGTTGGGAAACACAATTTTCCCTGAGCCATTTTTCCACATTCGCCGCCAATCCCGCATCTGTAACCGCGAACACCGCGCGATCGCTCCTTCCGACGCTATGACTAAGTTCTGATTTTGAACCATATAGAAAGATCGGAATTTGATAATATAGGGATTTTCGCGTGAATTTTTTTTGTGTGTTCTCTGACGCGTCCCGCGCGAGAAGCATAAGTTTAGCCCCCCCTATCCGCAATAAGCGTTCGCAAACAAACTCGCCGGAAACGATTTTTCCGGCTTTCATACAAATACTCAAAAGTGACGCCAATTTTTTATCCATGCAGTTCCGCCTCTAACTTTTCATACACGTCCGCCGGAACAGGCTGTCTAAAGGAACGCTCCAGTCCCTTGGATTTGCGCGCCTTCCGCAGGCAGTCCAGATTGGGGCAGACATAAGCGCCCCGCCCAGATTTTTTCCCTGTATAATCCAGGGAAAACTCGCCCGCGCCGCCGCAAACCACGCGAATCAATTCTTTCTTATTTTTCATTTCGCCGCAGCCGGTACATTTACGCAAAGGGATTTTTCTGGGTTTTATCATTCGGCCCCCTCTTTTACTGTCTCTGTTTCTTTTACTTCTTCTACTTCCACTTCTATTTCTGCTTTTTCTTTTTCTGTCTCTTTGATTTTTGTTTCCTCTGTCAGGGCTTCGCCGCTTAAAAGCCTTTCAAAATTGTCATAGGCGTTGTCCGGGACAAACCCCATCGTCCGCGCTTGAGATTCGCTTTTGATATCAATGCGCCAGCCGGTTAATTTCGCGGCCATCCGCGCGTTCTGTCCCTCTTTGCCAATGGCCAGTGATAGTTGATAATCCGGCACTACGATTTTCGCGGTCTGATCCGCCGGGTTGATCACAACCGCCAAAACACGGCTGGGGCTCAACGCCGCGGCAATGTACAATTCCGGACATTGGTTCCATTCAATAATGTCGACTTTCTCTCCGTTTAACTCGCGCACAATCACATTGACCCGATGCCCGTTCTGCCCAACACAGGCGCCCACCGGATCCACATTCCGGTTTTTGGAATAGACGGCCATCTTTGTCCGGCTGCCCGCTTCCCGTGTGATGGAACGGACTTCAACTACCCCGTCGTACACTTCGGGCACTTCCTGCTCAAACAGGCGTTTGACCAATTCGGGGTGCGTACGCGAAATACTGATCTGCGGCCCTTTAGGCGTCTGTTTGACTTCCAGCACATACACCTTGATCCGATCCTGAAAATTATATTTCTCGCGGGAAATCTGCTCGCTGGGCGCCAGCATGGCCTCAATCTTCCCCAGCGAAATAACGATATTCCGGCGATCGTCTTTTCGCTGCACAATGCCAGTGACGATGTCCCGTTCTTTTGTGATGTACTCATTGTACAAAATCTCACGTTCCGCCTCACGGAATTTCTGCACAACCACTTGTTTAGCCGTCTGCGCCGATATCCGGCCAAAATTGCGCGGCGTCACTACCACGTCCACTATATCGCCCAAATCATATCTGGCATTCATTTTTTTGGCGCTTTCCAAGTTGATTTCCAAATTGGAGTCGCTTATCTGATCCACTACGGTTTTCTGCGCGTAAACAGATACATTCCCCGTCTCATGATCCATGTTGATTTTGATATTGGCGGATGTACCAAAATTCTTCTTGCAGGCAGTCACCAACGACGTCTCAATGGCCTCAAAAATAATCTGCTGATCAATTCCCTTTTCCTTCGATATTTGATGCAAAGCGTCTATGAGTTCCGAACCTTGATCCATTTTTCCAAACCCCTCCTCTCGCCTACAAGAGCACGGCCAGCTTGCAGGAGGCCACATCCGCCTTGGCAAACCGCCGCGTTACGCCTTCTTCATCGGTAATGACAACGCAATTATCCTGCAGGCCCTCTAGGCTGCCCCTGAATTCTTTCCGTTTTTCCAACATTCTATAAAGTTTAACGTCCACGAGGCGGCCTTTATATTGAACAAAGTCCTGTTCCCGTTTCAGCGGCCTATCCAGGCCGGGCGAACTGACTTCTAAGATATAGGACTGCTCTATGGGATCGTTTTCATCCAGCACTTTTTCCGCGGCGCGGCTGACCTGTTCACAGTCGTCGATGGTCACGCCGCCCTCCTTATCGATAAAAATCCGCAGAACCCAATTGGCGCCTTCCTTTATAAACGTCAAATCAGACAGTTCGCACCCGAGCTGCGCGGCCACGGGGCGGATCATGGGTTCCACCTCAGCGGCGATATTTTTAGCCATACACTTCCCCCACCTTCGCGGCAGCACGGCGATCTCATCTTAAACATTTCGCCTAAAACGAAAGATAAGAGTGGGCGCATACCCACTCTTATCCGCTGTGTTGCCTTTTTCCAATTTTTATTATAACATTGGCAAGCAAAAAACGCAATGGTTATTCATAAAAATTGTTTTTCAAAATAGTAATGACAATCCACAGCAAAGCATAGTATAATCCTTTTAGGCAAAAACTGGACGCTAGAGGGATGAAAGAATTGGCGGACGTGAAGAATCATGCGCCTCTCCACTACAATCAAGTGGAACATAAGCTGGTGCTTCTCTATTTAATTGATAAGATGGATTTGCCATTGTCGCGGAGCCAGATTACGGATTTTGTCCGGGAAGGCGAGTATATGGATTACTATACCCTGCAGCAGACTCTGGCGGAGATGGTGGACGGCGCTTATCTGGAAAAAATACAGGACAACAACAACACGCGCTACAGCGTCACAGACGAGGGCATGACCACGCTGGAATACTTTGAAAATCATATTCCCAGCGGCATCCGCACGAAAATCAGCAAATACGTACATGACAATTTTCATTCGGTGAAACGCGATTTTGAGATCACAGCAAATTATTTTCTAGACAATGAAACGGATGAGTTCGTTGTAAAATGCGGCGTGTACGAAGATAAACGCGTTCTCATGGAGATCAACGTGTCTGTCGTTTCGCGGGAACAGGCGCGCTTGATTCAAACCAACTGGAAATCCAATGTCAGCGCTCTGTATATGAACATTCTGTCCGAACTGGCCAAACCGGCGGACGCCGAACCGGCCGAACCGGTCGAACCGGTCGGTTCAGAACCGCCCAGTGAAGAGGGATCGCCCAGTGAAGAGGGATCGCCCAGCGAAGAGGAACCGCCCAGCGAAGAGGAACTGCCCAGCGAAGAGGAACCGCCCGGCGGCCAGAATGAAAATGAAATGGATGCCGGCAAAACCGGCTGAGGAAGTGGATAAACAAAAGCCCTGCGCTCATGATGGCCGCTGGGCTTTTTGGGTTGACAGCAATTGATACGGCGTCTCCTGGTAAACATAATAATTCAGCCAATTGCTGTATAGCAGGCTGGCATGGGCGCGCCATTGGACGATCGGTTTTGCGAGCGGATCGCCGCCCGGAAAATAATTCTCCGGCGCGTGAATGTTCAAGCCTTTCGCCAGATCCCGTTCATATTCCTCTTTGAGAATCCATGGATCATATTCAGAATGTCCCATCGTAAAAATCTGGCGGCCATCTTTCGTGGCGGCCAGGTACACGCCCGCCTGTTCTGACTCCGCCAAAACTTGCAGCCCCGGAACTTTGTCAATGTCCGCGCGTCTGACTTCGGTGTGCCTGGAGTGCGGGGCGTGAAACACGTCGTCCATCCCCCGCAGTAAATATGTCCATGGCTCCCGCACCATGTGGGCGAAGATGCCGGACATTTTACGGGGCAAAGGATACTTGGGAATGCCATGGTGATGATAAAGCCCCGCCTGCGCCCCCCAGCAGATATGAAACGTAGACGTCACGTTTCGCGCGCTCCAGTCCATAATCCGGGAAAGCTCTTTCCAATACGTCACTTTCTCAAAATCCAGATGCTCAATGGGCGCGCCGGTGATAATCATGCCGTCAAATTTTTGATCGGAGATTTCATCAAACACATGATAAAAGGCCGTCAAATATTCCCTGGCCGTGTTTTTAGACGTATGGCTCTCCATATGCAGCAGCGTGACGTCAACCTGCAGCGGCGTGTTGCCCAGCAGACGCAGCAGCTGCGTTTCCGTTGTCTGTTTATTGGGCATCAGATTGAGGATGATAATTTTCAAAGGCCGTATGTCCTGATGAAAAGCGCGTTTTTCATCCATAACAAAGATATGCTCCTGTTTGAGAATTTCCGTGGCGGGCAAACGATCCGGAATTTTAATGGGCATTTTGCTCCCCCTCCCATCATGATTGATGTTCAGCCTGCCAAGCCTTAATCTTATCCATCCGTTCTTTGACGCGCACTTCAAGTCCCTGCTCCGCGGGATGGTAGTATTCCCGTCCGGCGAGCGCGTCTGGCAGGCATCGCATATTCGTAAGCTTCTCTTCCGTATCGTGTGCGTATTGATATCCCGCGCCATACCGCAAATTTTTCATTAAAGACGTCACAGCGTTCCGGATGACCAGCGGCACAGGCTCCGCCAAAGTTTCCAGCGCGTCGGCTTTAGCGGCTTTATACGCCTCGTACAGGCGGTTCGATTTTGGCGCCAGGGCGCAGTAGACAACCGCGTGCGTCAGATGCACGCCGCATTCCGGCATACCGATGAAATGACACGCCTGATAAGCCGCCACAGAGATTTCCAGCGCTTTACTATCGGCCATGCCGATGTCTTCGCTGGCGAACCGGACGATCCGCCTGGCCACATACAGCGGATCTTCACCGCCTTCCAGCATTCTGGCCAGCCAGTAGATCGCCGCGTTCACGTCGCTGTTCCGCATGGACTTATGCAGCGCGGAAATCAAATTATAATGCTCTTCTCCGCGTTTATCGTACAGCAGCAATTTCCGGTTGACGCATTGGCTGACCAATTCTTCTGTAATGCGTCCGTTTTCGCTGTTGACAACGATCATCTCCAGCGTATTTAATAAAATTCTGGCGTCTCCATTGGCAAAACGCGCGACGATTTTGAGCAGATCTTCCGGCATCTCCGGCTGCGGCGCGTCAAAGCCGGAGGCCAAGGCGCGGCGGCCCACTGCCGCCAATTCCTCCTCGGCGAGAGGCTGTAAAACAAAAACTTTGCATCGCGAAAGCAGCGCGGAGTTGACTTCAAAGCTCGGATTTTCGGTCGTCGCGCCGATGAGGATAATGCCGCCGTTTTCCACATAAGGCAGAAAGGCGTCTTGCTGGCTCTTGTTGAACCGGTGGATCTCGTCCACAAACACAATGGTGGATTCGCCAAAAACCCGGCGGCGTTCCGCCGACGCCATCACATCTTTGATTTCTTTTATGCCGCTGGCCGTCGCGCTGAAATTAACGAACCCCGACAGCGTCTGCCGGGCGATGACGCGCGCCAGCGTCGTCTTTCCAACGCCGGGCGGCCCCCACAAAATCATAGAGCAGATTTTATCTCGCTCAATGAGGCGCCGCAGCACTTTCCCTTCGCCCAGCAGATGACGCTGGCCCACATATTCCTCCAGCGTCTCCGGCCGCAAGCGGCTGGCCAGCGGCGCGCCGGGATCATTCATGGCAAACAAAGATTCCTGTTCCGTTGGTCTCGCCTCTTTCTTACAGCCGGGCTATAGGTTATGTAATGAAGGCTTGGGCGCCCTTTCCGTAAAAGATCCCAAGCCCGAAACGTGCTTATCTGAAACGTATTTTATTTATTCGAAGTGCGCTTATGCCTGCACAATTTCAACCGTAACCCGTTTATCGTCATGAATGGCCGAAGCTTTGACCACTGTGCGTATCGCTTTGGCAATCCGGCCCTGCTTGCCAATCACCTTACCCATATCCTCGGATGACACTTTCAGCTCTAGGAGAATGGATTCAGCGCTGTCTTCTTCCCGGACAGAAACGGCGTCTGGATTGTCAACCAAGTGTTTGGCGATGATTTCCAATAATTCCTTCATGCAAAACCCCTCTTACTTTGACGCCCCCGCTTCCGGGCTGGCTAAGCCCGCTTTTTTCAGCAGGGCCCTGGTGGTGTCGGTTGGCTGCGCGCCCTTGGCAATCCACTTTCTGGCTTCTTCCACGTTGACTTTCAGCAGCATGGGATCCTTGGTGGGATCGTATATCCCCAGTTCCGCGACAGTTTTGCCGTCTCTCGGCCTCCGTGCGTCGGAAACCACGATTCTGTAAAAAGGCGCTTTTTTGGCGCCCATTCGTTTGAGCCTGATTTTGACCATTGTCTCACCTCCTCCGGTGTTGTTACACATTTACATAAACGGCAGGCCAAATTTGCCTTTCCGTGGGCCGCTCGAAAAATCCTTCATGATCTTTTTCATTTCTTCAAATTGCTTCAGCAGACGGTTGACTTCCTGGATGTTGCGGCCGCTGCCCCGCGCGACGCGCCTCTTGCGGGAACTGTTCAAAATACTGGGATTGCGCCTTTCCTGTGGCGTCATAGAATAAATGATCGCTTCTACGTGCGCCATCGAACGCTCGTCCAAGCTGATTTCATCTACGTCAATCTGTCCCAGCCCCGGAATCATGTTCAAAATATTTTTTAAGGGCCCCATCTTTTTGATCTGCTGGGTTTGGTTCAAAAAATCTTCCAGGTTAAAATCATTGGCGCGTATTTTCTTTTCCAGCGCGATGGCTTCTTTTTCGTCAAACGCCTGCTGCGCTTTTTCCACCAAAGAGAGTACATCACCCATGCCGAGAATGCGGGAGGCCATCCGATCGGGATAAAAGACTTCGAGATCCTCCACTTTTTCTCCGGTCGCCGCATACTTGATGGGTTTTCCTGTGACCGACCGGACGGATAGAGCCGCGCCGCCGCGCGCGTCGCTGTCCAGCTTGGTCAGAATCACACCGTCGATACCCAATTTGCCGTTGAAAGTTTCCGCCACAGTGACCGCGTCTTGGCCGGTCATGGCGTCCACAACGAGCAGAATTTCCTGAGGCCGGATCTTTTCTTTCATTAAGATTAATTCGGCCATCAATTCTTCGTTGACATGGAAGCGGCCGGCGGTGTCCAATAATACCACGTCGTAATGCTGGGCCACGGCGTGCGCCACAGCGGCTTCGGCGATTTCGGCGGCGCCGCTGTCCGGCAGGGCGAAAACAGGCAGTTGGTATTGGTTTCCGATGACCTGCAGCTGCTTGACCGCCGCGGGGCGGTACATGTCGCAAGCGGCCAGCAGCGGATTTTTGCCTTGTTTGCGCAGCGCCGCCGCCAGTTTGCCGCTGGTGGTGGTTTTACCCGCGCCGTTCAGCCCCACCATCATATAAACTGTCGGCGGTTTGGAAGCGAAGGTGAGATTGCTCTGGCTGGAACCCAGTAAAGGAATGAGTTCCTCGTGGACAATTTTGATCACCTGCTGCCCAGGGGTGACGCTCTCCAGGACAGCGCTGCCAACCGCTCTTTCCGTAACCGTTTGAATAAAGCTCTTGACGATTCTAAAATTTACGTCGGCTTCCAGCAGAGCGAGTTTAACTTCCCGCATAGCTTCTTTAACGTCTTTTTCCGTCAGCTTCCCCTTGCCGCGCAATTGACGAAAGACGTTTTGCAATTTTTCAGAGAGGTTTTCAAACGCCATAGCATTCCTCACAGCTCATTCACAAAATGCTTCGATTGTAGTATTTATAAAAAAATGATTTTATGGCATTATAGCAAGCGGGAGGCCAAGTGTCAACACGTCGTCCGGGCAATCGCGGGCAATCGCGGGCAATCGCCCGAGCAATCGCCCGGACGATCGTCCGCCTTTTTTACGACGCATTGGCAAGCTTTTGTCTGTAATGTCTTTGTAATGGTAAGATTCGTCTGTATACAAGCCCAAAACTTTTCTGTATAATCAAGTTGTCTGAGGCAACGGGGCTCGGCCATCCTTGAGGGAGGGATTAACATGAAGACATATAAAATCGTTCACGTGGAGCAGAAAGAACTAGACAGCGTGGTTTGTAACATGTGCGGCAAAATTGTCAGCAAAAATCGTCATGGTTATATTGCCGACAGTCTATCTGTTGAAAAAACCTGGAGTTATGAGTCTTCATGGGATGGCGAAACACATTCGTTTGATTTGTGTATGGACTGCTACCGAAACCTGATCAACGCGTTCACAGTCAAAATCGCACGTTCGACAGAACCCTGAAATACCATTCAAAACAAAAGGCTCGCGGTCAAGAGGAGCGGCCTTGACGGCATCACTCTTTTGGGCCGCGCAGAGGCCATGTAAAAATCCCTTCCAAAAACGTATATTTTAGCAAAAAAAGTCCAACCTAATTTTAGAAAAAATGATCGGTTTCACATCATACTAGAATTAGGAGGACTTTTTTATGCTTGTAAAAAAAATAGCGCGCAGAATCGTTGGATGGATTCTGCTGCTGTCCGCTATGACGGCCCAGCCGGTATCGGCGCAGGAAACGCCCGCAGCCGGGGCCCCGTCTTCTCCAGAACCCGCGGTCAGCGGAAGCACGCCCGCGATTCAAGTCAACGCGAAAGCGGCGCTGCTGATGGAACCCATCACAGGTCAAATTTTACTCTCCCAAAACCCGCACGAAAAGCTTCCGCCCGCAAGCGTCACAAAAGTGATGACCATGCTTTTGATTTTTGAAGCGATCGAACAGGGCAAAATCAGTTGGGACGATATTGTGACGACCAGCGAACACGCGGCGTCCATGGGCGGCTCTCAAGTATATCTGGAATCCATGGAACAGCAGAGCGTTCGCGATCTGGTCAAATCAGTCGTGATCGCCTCTGGGAATGACGCGGCTGTGGCCATGGCGGAATTTATCGCCGGCAGCGAAGACGCTTTTGTCACGATGATGAATAACCGCGCCAAAGAATTGGACATGAACGATACCCATTTTATCAATGCCTGCGGCTTGGATACGCCGGGACACCTGACATCCGCGTATGACATTGCGGTGATGACGCGGGAATTAATTGTGAAGCATCCCAGCGTATTTAATTATTCTAAAATCTGGATGGATAAAATCGAACATAAAACCGCGCGCGGCATACAGGACTTCGGCCTTTCCAACACGAACCGGCTGCTCAAAAGTTATCCCGCCGCTACGGGCCTGAAGACCGGCTCCACGTCGGAAGCGCTGTATTGTATATCCGCCACCGCGTTGAAAAATGGGCTGCAATTAAATGCCGTCATTTTGGGCGCGCCGGATCCCAATACACGTTTCGGCGAAGCGATTAAAATGATGGATTATGGTTACGCCAATTACGCCATGGCCTCCGGGGACGCGGTAGATACCATCGCCGGGGAAATCGCTGTTGTCAAAGGCAACCTGCAAAAAGTAAACGTGAAAATCCGCAATCAAGTCAGCGCCCTGATACCCAAAGGCAAAAGTGTCGAGCTGGAAAGGAAAGTGGAACTGCTGAACGCCGTACCCGCGCCCTTTAAGGCGAATACCAAGGCAGGCGTCGCGATTTATTTTCATGAGGGAAAAGAAGTAGGCCGCAGCGATCTGGTGACAGTGGAAGACGCGGCGCGGGCGGCGCTGTCGGACATCATGGGCAGAGTGCTCGTCAGATGGTTTAAGTAAAATAATGGTAAAGAGAGCCGCAGCCAACGGGTCTCTTTATTTTTTGGATCACTTGGCAGTAAAAACAGCATGTCAAACGCGCGCGAATGTGTTATATTTTTAATCGCGATGTGGGATTCGCGATGGAAAAATGGGGGCTTGTATATGCAATATCGGCTTGACGATAAAACAGGCAATCAGTTATCTGTGCTCGGCTTCGGCTGTATGCGTTTTCCGCGCGGCGCGAACGGGCGGATTGACCGAGCCAAAACGGAAGACTTGATCCTGTCCGCCATAAACTACGGCATAAATTATTTTGACACAGCGTCCACCTATGGCGGCAGCGAGGAAATCCTGGGTGAGATTTTACCCAAAAATCAGGTGCGTCACAAAATTTTTCTGGCTACGAAGATGCCACTGGCCCATTGCAAACGCCCCGAGGATTTCGACCATCTGTTTATGGCGCAATTGAACCGGCTGAAAACCCATTATATAGATTATTACCTGCTGCACAACTTGGCTGATATGTCTTTGTGGAACCGTCTCCGCGAAATTGGCGCGGAAAATTGGATCGCCCGGATGAAAGCCGCCGGACACATACGCCGCTTGGGTTTTTCTTTCCATGGCCCGCAAAAAGAATTTTTGGCGTTGCTGGACGCTTTCGACTGGGATTTTTGCCAGATTCAATACAATTATATGAACGAGAATTACCAGGCCGGCCGGCTGGGGTTACACAAAGCGAGCCAAAGGGGGCTTCCCGTTCTGATTATGGAACCGCTGCTGGGCGGCAAATTGGCGGACGGCCTGCCTCCGGTGGCCGACAAACTGTTGCGGGACGCCCCCGGCGGTTACTCCCCGGCGGCCTGGGCTTTGCGCTGGCTGTGGAACCAGCCGGAAGTCACGCTGGTACTGTCCGGCATGAACAGCGAAGCACAGCTCATCGATAATGTCAGAGCAGCCCATGAGGCTGTTCCCAGTATGCTGTCGCGGGAAGAACTTTTTTTGATAGGGCGCGCGGCGGATATTTTCCGCGAGTCATTTAAAATACCCTGCACAGGCTGCAATTATTGTATGCCCTGCCCGCACAAAGTCAACATTCCCGGCTGCTTCACCGCCTATAACATGTCTTACGCGACAGGGTTTGTATGCGGTCTCCAGCATTATTTGACCAGCATTGCCGCGATCTATCCCCAGCACAATTGCAGCGGCCGCCGCTGCGTCAAATGCGGAAAATGTGAGAAGCAATGCCCGCAGCACATTAAAATCACCCAGGCTCTGGACGCGGTGACACAGCGCATGGAGCCTTCCGGGATTCAAGCGGCGCTTCAACTGTACCACCGGCTGGGCATTTGACGTCACCAGCGCAGGACAAACGGTTTACGAGCCAACGCCACTGTTACGCCGCCGCGCGCGCGTTTGCTCAAAATCAGCTCTCCGCCTTGAGAAGCCAGCAGCGCCGCGCGTTCGCACACATTGTCTGTTCCCGTGACTGTCCGCACAAAATCGGAGCCGTGAAAGCCGCCGCGTTGCTGGTTCAGTTCCGCCGCGCTGTAGGCCAGCAGCGGCAGATCGTATTTTTCGCACAGCGCGTGAAAGGCTGGCTCGTTTTCTTTTAAATCGATGGTGGCCAGCGCGGCCGCCGCGCGAATCGGCGCGCCGCATTCCACCAGCGCCTCCAGCAAAAGGCTCTCGGCGGCTTCAAACGCCGTTCCTTTCCGGCAGCCCATGCCCGCGATGAGGATCCGGGGCAAAAGAATCAACGTGTGCGCAAAAGGGCGCCAGCCGCTTCGCAGTGTGACAGCCACGCCAGTCTCCGGAGAATTGTCCGGATGCTCCGGACGATCGTCCGAATAATCGATGATCTGGAAACCGGCGGGTAAATCGTCCGAATAATCGATGCTCCGGAAACCGGCGGGTAAATCGCCTTCCATGCGAAAATCACAGCTCAGCCCCACCGGCGCGCCGTCCAGCACAGCCGCGGAAACATATTTGATCTCTTCTGGATTCAAAATCGCCAATCCCTGCTGTTCGGCCCATTCATCCACAGCAAACTTGTTTTGCAAGTCCGTGGCGGTGGTCACAATGCACGCCGCGCCGAGAAAAGCGGCGATCCTGGCCGCCAGCGCGTTCGCACCGCCGATGTGCCCCGATAGAATGGGAATGACATGCCGCGCCTGTTCGTCCACGACGATAACCGCCGGATCCAGCGTTTTGTCTTTCAGATACGGCGCGATTTTGCGCACGGCGATGCCGATGGCGCTGATAAAAATCAACGCGTTCCCATGCCGAAAAATACGCCGCGGGTCGTCTTCCCGCCAAAAATCCCCGCCGATCCGCCCAGGGAAAAGGTCACGATACTTTTCGGATGTGTATCCATAAAAGTGATCTTCTTCTTGGGAAAACAAGGCCGCCAGCCGCGCGCAGATGGCTGCTCCGCTTTGCGTAAAGGAAAACGCGTAGATATCCAATCCGATCACCCCTTGAGATCGCGAAGGACGCGCTCCAAATTTTTTTCATCTGATATATACAGCGCCTCATTGTTATTTTTGAAGATTACAAAGATAGCATTCGTTTTTTCGCCCAGCCTGCGGCGCAGAGCCTCATCTATTTTGCGGCTGACAGACGCCAGAACCGCGCCGGTCAGTCCCGCTTCGTCCAGCAAAGAAAATGCGGCGTCCGTCGTGGCGCAGTCCATCAGAGATGCGGCCAGATCCGGCCCCGCACCGGCCACCGCCGCGTGCGCGGTCAAAATTTCCATGCGGCCATCCGCGGCGCGGGAATGCGTGTTCATAATCCCGGCGGCCAACTTGATCAGCTTGCCCGCATGGCCGGCGATCAACACATCGTCAAAGCCCAGATACGCCGCGTAATCCAAGGCTTCACCGATAAAATTGGCGCACTTGACCGCCTGATCCAAGTCCAGCCCCCAACGTTCTTTGGCAAACGCCGCGCCATAGTTGCCGGGGGTCAGCAAGAGCGCCGCGCGGCCATGACAGCCTTCGCAAACACGGCGGCGCATGGCCATTTCCATTTGAATGGTGGCGATCAGCGCCTGCTCGCTCATCGGCTCCACCAAACCTGTGCTGCCCAAAATCGAAATGCCGCCTAGGATGCCGAGACGCGGGTTGAATGTCTTTTGCGCGGTTTCTGCGCCGCCCGGCACGGAAATCACCGCTTTTAACCCGCTGACAGCAGGAAACCCGGCCAGCGCCGCCTGGAGTTCATTTTGGATCATGCGCATGGGCCCTGGGTTGATGGCGGCCTCGCCCAGCGCGATCGGCAGACCGGGTTTGGCGGCGCGCCCCACGCCTTCGCCGCCCTCTACGATCACACCGCTTTCCTGGATTTCCACGCGCGCACAAATCCGTAAACCGTTCGTCACATCCGGATCGTCGCCGCCGTCCTTCACGACGGCGCAGGAGACAGCAGCCGGGCTTCGCTGGATCTCATGCACATCCAGCGTCAGCGTGGCACCCATCGGTAATGTCACCGCGACGGAAGGCATATCGCTTCCCGACAAGAGCATCAGCGCCGCGGCTTTCGACGCGGCGGCGGCGCAAGCGCCCGTCGTATATCCCATGCGCAGGCGTTTGCCATTTTTATAGACATACCGCTCCATATCAGTCCCGCTTCCGGCGCAGCATGGCAATGTATACCGGATTTTGCGCCCGCATCATGTTGTATTCCCCGACAGCGCAAATTTGTGTTACATTGACGCAAATCATTTCTGCCGCGAGATCCGGTAATTCTGTGATCTCTTTGAGCGTTTCCAGGGTCACGGCGGTCACGGCGATTTTCACCTCGGGGTTTTTCGCGCGGACAGCGGCGGCAATCTCCCGCAGATGGCCGCCGCTGCCGCCGATGAAGACCGAATCCGGCGCGGGCAGGCCGCCGAGCGCTTCCGGCGCGCTTCCGGCGATCAGCGTCAGGTTATACGCCCCGAGTTTTTTTCTGTTTTGTTCCATCAAATTCAGCGCGGTCTCATTCCGCTCAATCGCGTATACAATGCCGTCGCGCGCTTTGCGCGCCAGCGCCACCGCCACGGAACCCGTGCCCGCTCCAATATCAAATACGATCTCTTCTGGGCGGACGGAAAGTTTTGCCATGGCGATATTGCGCACTTCCGCCTTGGTCATGGGGACGCTGCCCCGCGTGAAATCCTCGTCAGACAAGGTTTGGCTGGGATCGGTGCACTGTTCGTTCTCGATAATCAGCGCCGTCAGGCCGGAAAGCTCTGTGTTTTGAAATCCCTCCTCCGCCCTGCGGCACAAAATCCTTTCGTTTTCATACGACAGATTCTCACCGGCGTAAACGCGGACGCCGCCCAACCCGGCGCAGGTGAGTTTTTGGCAGACGGTATGGGCGTTGTTTGGCCCGCCGGTCAAAACAAACACGAACCGGTTATAACTGACTTTTCCCAGCAAGCCGCTGTCCTCGCGCCCGTGCACGCTGTAAACCGGCATATTCTCATAGGGCGTCCGCAGTTTCGCGGCAAAGTATTGGAGTGTGTTTACGCCGTTGATAATTTCAACGGAAGAATCATCGCCGAAGGCGTGGATCAGCGCGTTCGAGGCGCTGAAAAAACCGGCGTCCCCAGAAACCAGCGCCCCCATATTTTCCCCTGGGCCGTTTTGGACGGCCTGCAAAAGATTTTCCCATGTCAGGGCCAGGGCGTGAGGAAACAGTTCCGCCGCGCGGGCTGTGGCGTACAGCGGATCACAGCGTTCCGCCGCCGCTTTGGCGCGGGGCGTCAGCAGATCCGGAGCGCCCATGCCAACGCCGATAATGGTCAGTGTCCTCATGAAAGCGCTTCCCGCACCCGATCCGCCAAAATGTCCGCCAGGCGCGGATCGGGGCCCAGCGTGCCGCCGAGCCGGATGGATACGTCTGGACGCGTTTCGTGGAACCGTTGAATTTCCGCCGGAATATCTTTCTGGATGTGCATCCCCGTAAACAAAAAATAGGGGACGATGACGATCTCGTCCGCGCCCGCCGCTGCCAATTCATTGAGCCCGTCGGCGATATTAAGAGCGCTAAATTCCATGTACGCGGTTTGCATCAAAATGCCGGGCAGTTGTTTTTTCGTCATCAAGGCAATCGCTTCAAAGGTTTCTTCCGTCACTTTGGCACGGCTGCCGTGCGCCAGCAGTAAAACGCCTGTCATATGTATCCCCCTCACTTCAACGCCCAAGCGGCGGCTTCCAAAGTTTCCCGCATTTGATCCATGGTATGGGCGGCGCTGATAAACATGGCCTCAAACTGGGAAGGCGCTAAATAAATGCCCCGCGAAAGCATTTTTTGAAAAAACGCCCGGTAGCGCTCCCGGCCCACAAACAGACAGCACAGGGAAGCCGTTCCGTCCACTGTAGCTGCGTCGGTAAGGCGCGCGTCTTTCAAAATTTGTCTCAAACCTTCGCGCAGCACGTCCCCCATACTGTTCAGCCTGTCATAGATCGCTGGTTCCCGCCGCAGTTTTGTCAGCGCGGCCATCCCCGCCGCCATCGCGACTGGGTTGCCGGAAAGCGTCCCCGCCTGGTACACGCCGCCCAGCGGCGCGAGACAGCGCATGATATCGCCCCGGCCCCCAAAAGCGCCTACCGGCAAGCCGCCTCCCATGATTTTTCCATACGTAACCAAATCAGCTTTTACGCCATAAGCGCCTTGCGCCCCGGCCAGCCCCAGCCGGAAACCCGTGATCACTTCATCAAAAATCAAAAGGCTGTTATTTTGATCGCACAGCGCGCGCAAGTCCGCCAGAAAACCTTCCCGCGGCGTAATCACGCCCTGGTTGGCACAGACCGGCTCCACGATGAGCGCGGCGATTTGGCCTGGGTTGGCTTCAAAGAGCTTCGCGGCTGACGCAGCGTCATTGTAGGACGCCGTCAAAGTATCCGCGGCTACGGCGGCGGGTACGCCCTCGCTGTCCGGCGTTCCGGCTGTCAGCGCGCCCGATCCCGCTTTTACCAGCATACTGTCGCTGTGCCCGTGATAGCCGCCTTCAAATTTAATGAGCTTATCCCGCTTCGTAAAGCCTCTGGCCAGCCGGACAGCGCTCATCACGGCTTCCGTTCCAGAATTGACCATCCTGACCATTTCGACGCCGGTTATCTCCGTGATGATCCGCGCCATCCAAAGCTCCGCTTCCGTGTTCGCGCCATAACTAAGCCCGCGCCCAGCGGCGGCAATCACCGCTTCCCGTATGTCCGCGTCATTATGCCCGAGTATAGCGGCGCCCCAGGACATGACATAGTCCAGGTAACGGCGGCCCTCCACATCATAGAGATACGCGCCGTCCGCGTGGTCTATGTACACCGGGTTCCCGCCGACCGCGTGAAACGCGCGCACAGGGCTGTTCACCCCGCCGGGCGTCACTTGTTTCGCCTGCTCAAACAGGTCTTCCGAACGTCGCGTCGTCATCCGATATCCCCTTTCGCCATCGCCTGCGCCAGCTCCCGCGCGAAATACGTGAAGTAAATCCCCGCGCCGGCGCGGAATACCGCCGCCGCCGTTTCGCAAACCGCTTCGTATTCGCGCAGAAGACCTGCCGCCGCCGCCGCTTTGATCATG
>JAITPB010000073.1 GCA_031289625.1 Clostridiales bacterium
TCTGCGGCGTCAACCGCGTGATTTCACCGATAACAGGATCTCCGCTGTCATCCAGGACAGCATTTATCAAACTGCGCGCGGCCAGCCCGGCCACATCCTTGTTGGCGAAGACCGCTTCCATGATTGGATCGGCAAACGGCTTCAGCGGCGTGGCTAGATCGATGCTTTCAGGAATTCTGGCGACTTTCGTATCGTTATCGTCCATATGCGCCCTCTATCGTCTTCATTATAAATGCTGCACACGGAATTCTCAAGTGAAATGAAAAATATCTCTTTACAAAGCTCTTCTTCTGTCAACGCTGCGCCTTGCCGGAGGGGCACAGCTGTCCGTTTAATTTTATTCTAACGTTTTTTCAGCGGAAAAGCAATTGGATATTGCGCAGGTGTTTCCACAGCGTGGCCAACACAAAAATTGGCGGCGGATTTTTTTACCGTGTTTCCAAAACTTGTAAAGTAAAAACCTTGACAAATCTAAAAGAATCTATGATAATGAGAACGCTTCTCATCTTTGCTTCCAAAAAGGATTGAGATTGAATGCGGTATTCAAAACAGCGTGAACTCATTGCGCGTGTAGTGAAAGAAAGTGATACGCATCCCACCGCCGAGCAGGTTTACAACCAGGTCAAGCCGATCCTGCCGCATGTCAGCATAGGCACGGTATACCGGAATTTGACGCGGCTTTCGGAACAGGGAGACATCCGCAGGCTGCACACGCCTAACGGAAGCGATCGGTTTGACGGAAAATTACGGGAACACGCACATATGCTGTGCAACGCATGTGGAAGAATACTGGATATGGATCTATCTTTTGAAAGCGGATTGGATGAACGGGTACGGCAAGAGACTGGCGTCGACGTCACAGAGCATCAACTCTTCATCAGGGGATTTTGTAAGGAATGCAAAAAACAGGAGGAAAAAGAATGCCCGAATTAAAAGGTTCTAAGACAGAAGCGAACCTTAAAGAAGCGTTCGCGGGGGAATCCATGGCCCGCAATAAATATACTTATTACGCTTCTCAAGCGAAGAAAGACGGTTATGAGCAAATCTCCAAAATCTTTTTGGAAACGGCGGACAACGAAAAAGAACACGCGAAAGTCTGGTTTAAGCTCCTGCACAATGGCATACCCGGCACGGAGGAAAACCTGCTCGACGCCGCCAGCGGCGAAAATTATGAGTGGACGGACATGTACGCCCGCATGGAAAAAGAAGCGCGGGAAGAAGGCTTTACGCAAATTGCCAATCTTTTTAGCGCCGTCGCGAAAGTGGAACAAGAGCATGAAGAAAGATACCGCACGCTGCTGGCCAATGTGAAAGACGGCAAGGTATTCGCAAAAACCGAGGAGACCTTCTGGATCTGCCTGAACTGCGGATATGTCTGCTTCAGCAAGGAAGCGCCTGAAGTATGTCCAAGCTGCACGCACTCGCGCGCGTATTTCGCGCTCAGGAAAAAAGATTATTAAAAAAAAGATTATGGGCTGTCCGTTATGGGCGGCTCCTTTTTTAGGCTGCTCAGGTTTTTCGGAACGACCGGAAAAAAGTTTTCATCAGTTCCGCGCATTCTTCCCGCATGACGCCTTGAACGATCCGCACCTGGTGATTAAAGCGGGGGACATCCAGCAGGTTCAGGATGGAACCGGCGCAGCCCGCTTTAGGATTGGCGGCGGCGTAGATCACTTCATCCATTCTAGCCTGCACAATCGCACCGGCGCACATGGGGCAAGGCTCCACTGTGACATACAGGCGGCAGCCTTCCAGGCGCCAATCCCCCACAGCCTGGCAGGCTTGATAGAGGGAAAACGTTTCAGCGTGCGCCAAAACGTTTTTATCCGTGCGGCGGCGGTTGTATCCCCTGCCGATGATCTCATCGCCGCGCGCAATCACGCAGCCGATAGGGACTTCGCGCAGACGAAAAGCCTTTAACGCTTCTTCATACGCCTGCTGCATGTATTTCAAATGATCCATCAGTTTTTCTCCAGGCCGGTACAATATTTTGGACGAATTGCGCGAACAAAAAAGATTGCGCATTTCCGCTTGTCATGATAAACTAAAATTGAATGGTTAGGAATGATGTTATCATACATGGGAGTTGAAAGGAAGATCAAGATGCCCGACCGGTTTACGTATATTAAGAGAGGTTACGATCCTGAAGAAGTGGATAGATATATTGATACGCTGGAACAGGTGGTTAAAAGCTATAAAGATAAAGACAGCGCGATCAAAAACGCCATTATCAGCGCGCAGATGGCTGCGGATAACATCATCAAAAACGCTCATATTCAGGTCGCGGAATCTCGTACTCAGGCTTTGTCTCAAATACAGAACATTATTGCTTCGATTGGCGAACAGCGCGCGAAATTAAAAGACTTCCAGGAAGAATACACTTCCATCATGAAAAAATATTTATTTGATATCGATGAAAACGATATGAATCGTATTTACGATAAAATCACCGCGCTTGAGCAGTTAATCGCAAGGGCGGCTTACATCGCGCCATCCAATCCCAATCAGTCTACATACGCGCCCTCATCGTCCGCCGCCGGCGCGTCTCCTTCTTATCCCAGTAATCCCAACAATCCTAGCAATGGCAATTTTGCGGCGTCGGCTTCTTCGGCCACGTCCGCTCCTTTCGCGGCCATATCCTCTGGTTCAGTCGCGTATGAGCCAATGTATGAAATGGAAGAAGATTAGAAAATTAAGGGTCGGCCTCCTATCATTTTGTTCTGATAAGAGGCCGGCCCTTTGCCTGTGTTTGGCGGCCGGTGTCATTTAAACAAACAGCAGCTTGTGTAGGTAATGGTGAGCGGGCCGTTATTGTACGGAATGCTGGACATTTCACATACCTTGCTGACCCACAGCCCATAAGCTTCCATGGAAGAAACGGATTTCTCAGGAAAGCGGCAAGGCGCGTCCGGGTACGTGCATGTCTCGCAAATACTGCATGTGCCCGCGCCCATGGGCAGAATGTCAGCATAACGGGGTTTTAACTTTTCCACCAGCGCGGCAAAATTTTTTTTGTGTTTTTCGCCGGTTTCGGACATGGTGTCATAATCAAAATCATCTTCCAGGCGGCCGATGGTTTGTACCAAAACACCGGTTGAATATTCCGCTGCGCGCTGCGCCGCTTCTTCCACGCTTCCGCAGCCAGGCGGACATCGCCAGTTTTTGTTATACTGCCTGCATTTGTCCGCGCTGCACATTTCTCTGACCTCTGGCATAAAAATCAGGGCCTTCATGCTCAATTCACCCGCCTGCGAAAAACCTGTCTCCAAAGCTTCCCGCACAAGGGCGTCCATATCATAAATTCTCGCGTCACAAGTCATCGTTTTTTCCCCCTGCCTTTTTTAAGATAATGAGAGTTTCAGCCGTTTCCAGCCGCGCCGCGCACTGACGTTTCCGTGAGAAAAACCTGACGGACATGCGGCATACGCTTTTTGATTTTATACATGCTGCGGCGCGCTTCGCGCCAATCCGCGAAATATGCGAACACGGAAGGGCCGCTGCCGCTCATGAGCGTACCCAGTGCGCCCGCCTCTAGGAATATTTCTTTCAGCCGCGGAATATCGGGACAGACGGGAACCGTCACCGATTCCAGGGCGTTATAAAACCCTGCGGCGAGCCCGCGGATATCGCCGCTTTCCATGCACGCCAGCATCCGCAGAATATCCGGACGATTGTCCAGACGATTGTCCGGATGAATATCCGGATGAATATCCGGATATTCATCCGGACGCCGAAATTCCTGAAAGACCCAAGCGGTCGAGATGGCTTCCGGCGGTTTGGCAATCACGACGCTCACAGGCGGATGCGGAGGAAGCGGCATAAGTTTATCGCCTATGCCTTCCGCCAGCGCGGCGCCGCCCATCAGGCAAAAGGGGACGTCCGCCCCGAAGCGTCTGCCCATGGCCATGAGATCCTCCAACGAAAGGCGCAAGTCAAACAGCTGGTTGAGGCCGGACAGAACTGCGGCGCAGTCGCTGCTGCCGCCAGCCAGCCCCGCGGAGAGGGGAATGGTTTTGCGCAATCCAATAAACAGCCCGCTGTCCAGGCCAAACTCCTTTTGACAATATGCGGCCGCCTGAACCACCAGGTTTTTTTCATCCGTAGGCAGACACGGATCGTCTGTCACGAGTTTCAGCGAATATTGACTGACTTTTTTGATCTCGATCCGATCGTGTAATTCGACGCTCTGCATGATCGTCCGCAGATCATGATACCCGTCTTCCCGCTTCCCGATCACATCCAAAGCCAGATTGATCTTCGCCCTGGCGTTTACCCATATGGACTCCATTCGTTCTCCGCCTCCATCTTTGATTATAGCCCCATGTATAACAAAGCGCAATATCAAGCATCCTAATATGTGTGAGAGGAGAGTGAAGGCCGTGCAGGCTGCGGAGGAGTCCAAAAAAAAAGCGTTCCAAAGAGAAGCGCCCGTCCAAAATGGATGGCGGAAACAAGACAGCGCTAAGGAATTTTTATGGATAAATATGGGGATATTTTTAGTAGCGCTCGGCATTCATGTTTTTCGCAACCCGAATAAATTCGCATCTGGCGGTGTGAGCGGCCTGTCGCTGCTGTTGAGCTACTATGTTCCCGCCTGGCCCATCGGCAGCATCATGCTCATCTTAAACCTCGCCATTCTCGGGCTGGGCTATATTTTGCTGGGCAAAGAATCCGGGGGCAAAAGCCTTTACGGCACGTTTGCCTTATCAGGCATGATTTGGCTGCTTGAGGTGATTCTGCCCTGCACCGCGCCGCTGACAAACGCGAAATTCTTGGAACTGATCTACAGCGTTTTTATCCCTGGCGTCGGCGGGGCGCTGGTGTTTCATAACGGCGGCTCTACGGGCGGCACGGACATTGTCGCGCAGATTCTGCAAAAATTTGTGCACATCCGGCTGGGCTATGCCTTGATGGTCACAGATTTTATCATCGCGCTGGGCGCGGGCCTGCTCTTTGGGGTGGAGGCGTGCCTATTTTCCATTCTGGGCGTCTGCCTGAAATCTTTTTTACTGGAGGCTGTGCTGGAAAACTTGCGCATTTATAAAATAATGGTTATTATAAGTGAAAAGAGTAAAATTATTTACCGTTACATCTGCGATGATTTGCGCAGAGGCGCGACGATTCATATGGCGCGCGGAGCCTACACAGTCGGCGACAAAGAAGTGATCACCACGGTTTTGAGCCGCCGTCAGGCGCTGCAGCTGCGGCAATTCATCAAAAAGGAAGACCCGGCCGCCTTTATTACCGTCAGCAATTCTACAGAAATCATTGGCAACGGTTTCCGGGGGTTTGAATAATCGGCTTAGAAAGGGCAAGTTCCATGTACTTTATTGAAGACTTTAAGGAAAATGAGCATATCATTGAACATTTTCTCTGCAAACAAAAGCAAAACCTGAAGACTCGATCAGGCAAAACTTACCTCTCCCTGCGTCTGCAGGATCGGACAGGATCCATTGACGCGAAGGTTTGGGAATTAAATAACGACATTCAATGCTTTGAAGAAAATGAATTTATCAAAGTTGACGGCGTGGTGCTTACATACCAAAATGATTTGCAGATAAAAATCAACCGCATCCGCCGCAGTAACGAAGGGGAATATGATCCGGAAAATTATATTCCCCGCACGGATAAAAACATTGACGCGCTGTACCAGGAAATCGCCGAGACCGTTAAGACCATCACCAACCCATTTATCCGCCGTCTGATGGACGACATTCTGATCTGCAACGAAGAAATCTCCAGCGCCTTTCAAATCTGTTCCGCAGCCAAAAACATGCATCACAGTTATTTGGGCGGGCTGCTGGAGCATACCCTTTCCGTCACGCAGATTTGTGATTTTCTCAGCGGCCGTTACCGCCATGTCAACCGGGATATTCTGATCTCCACCGCCATTCTGCATGACATCGCCAAAGTGTATGAGCTGTCCGCTTTCCCCGAAAACGACTACACGGATGATGGACAGTTACTGGGGCATCTCGTCATGGGCGCGCAGATCATTTCTGAAGCAGCGGATAAAATCGAGGGTTTTCCGCATCAGTTAAAGAGTCTGCTCATGCATTCCATTTTGGCGCATCACGGGGAATACGAATACGGTTCGCCCAAGCGTCCGAAAACGATTGAGGCGTTTATTCTGCACTGCGCGGACAATATGGACGCCAAAATCAAAATGTTTGAGGAATCTCTCAGCGGCGGCGTCACCAAAGGCAATTGGATCGGCTATCAAAGGATTCTGGCCAGAAACATCCGCAAATCTCATTTCGGCGCGGCGGCGGAAAAAGATAGATATGCTGAAAAAAAATGACGTCATTCAACTGCGCATTGACGCTGTGGGTTCGGCGTGCGAAGGCGTTGGCCGGGCGGACGGCATGGCTGTTTTTGTGGAACAGGGCCTGCCGGGGGATTTGCTGACGGCGCGGATTGTCAAGCTGAAGAAGACCTACGCTTACGCCAAGCTCCTGGAGATTCTCGAACCTTCGGAGGCGCGCGTTACCCCGATATGCCCGGCCTTTGCCCAGTGCGGCGGCTGTACCTTACAGCACTGCGCCTATCCGGCGCAAACGCGCCTCAAACAACAAACAGCCGCCAATGCGCTGGAACGGATCGGCCGCTGTCAGAATTTTACGATGCTGGACATTCTCGGCGCGGAAGAACCTTTTCATTATAGAAACAAAGCGCAGTTTCCCGTCAAAATGTCAGACGGCGGGCCGGTTGCTGGTTTTTTTGCGGCGCGGAGCCATCGCGTCGTCCCGATTGATAGCTGTCCGCTGCAAGATCCTGTCAACGACGAAATTCTTCGGGTCATGAAACAGTACATCTGGGATACGGGCGTGACGCCTTACGATGAAATCACGCATACGGGACTGCTTCGCCACATCGTGACCCGCGTTGGGCGCGCCGCTGTGGACACAACAGTGTCCGCTGCTGTGGGCACGGCTGTGGACACGGCTGTGTCGGAGGTCATGATCTGCCTAGTGATCAACGGGAAAAAGATCCCACAGCCGGACGCTCTCATCCGGCGGCTCAAGAGCCAGATCCCCGGCATGAAAACATTGGCGCTCAACGAAAATTTCGAGCGCGGCAACGCGATCTTCGGATCCAAAACGCAAATTTTGGATGGGCCTGGCGTCATTTACGATAGGATCGGAGATCTGCGGTTCGCCATATCGCCCGGTTCCTTTTATCAGGTGAACGCGGCGCAAACGCGCAAGCTGTATGATACAGTTTTGACGTTCGCTTCGCTCACGGGCCGTGAGACAGTTTTGGACGCGTACTGCGGCATCGGAACTATCGCGTTGTACCTGGCCCGCCATGCGCGGAAAGTGTACGGTGTGGAAATTTCCCGCGAGGCCGTCAGAGACGCGCAAAACAACGCCGCGCTAAACGGTATCGCAAACGTGGAGTTTACGGCGGGCGCGGCGGAAGAGACCGCGCCGCAGCTGCTGGAGACAGGCGGCGCGGCGTTTGATTTGGCCGTCGTAGATCCGCCGCGCAAAGGCTGCAATCCCCTTCTGCTGCGTTCCATTTTGCGCACGCCGCCGCGCCAGTTGATTTATGTTTCCTGTGATCCGGCCACGCTTGCCCGGGACATCGCGATTCTGACGAAAGGCGGATACTGTTTAGACAAAGTAAGGCCAGTCGATATGTTTCCGCAGACCTGCCATGTAGAATGTGTGGCCAATTTATTTTATATTTGAAAACCAAAACAGAGCGGCGGCAAAATGCCGTCCCTACGGTAGATGGCTGTAGGGGCGGCATTCTTGTCAAGTATGAGATGGTTTACATTTTTGCCGCGAGCAGTCCAAGCCGCGGGTAGCCCAACTGTTTTACGATTGAGTAGCGTTCAGCGTAGCGTGAACACTTCCCGTCGTGCTGTAGTGTTTCACTTTGATGTAATAGGTTGTGTCGTCTCTCATGTTGTATTGGATTTCGGAGAAGCGCTTTCCGCCGTAGTCGTCATTGAAGGCGATCTGATTGGTCAGCGCCGCATTGGAGTACAGATACAAAACTGTGTCACTGTCAACGCCGTCTGACTGCGCCGCGGTGAATATTTTGTACCGCCCAGTTGTCTGCGGGTTAAAGACATAGACGGCAAACTGTCCGGCTGGCAAATCAATATCTTGCGATTTGTCTTCAGTCAAATTTCCAAACGGCAATGGAGTTGGCGTTGGAGACGGTGTGGGCGCGGCTTGGGCCGTGACAGTCAGCCTGGCGTGCAGCCGGGTGAGCGAGCTGTAGTTTTTCACCTTGATGTAGTACGTTGTATTAGCCGCTAATCGGGGTTGAATGTGCGAGAAGCGCGTTCCACCGTAGTCGTCATTAGAGACAATCAGCGCTGTCAGCGCCGCGTCTGCGTACAGATACAAAACCGTGTCGTTGCTGGGGCCATTGCCATTGTATGGGCCCGTGAAGATCCTGTAATCTCCCGCATTTTGATCTGTGGTAAACTGATAGATTTTAGACTGTCCTGCTGACCAGTCCACGTCTTTCGGTTGATCTAAACCTATTACATCGATTGGTATCGGTGTGGGCGCTGGTGTTGGCGTCGCGGCTGCGGAAGCCGTAACGCTTAGCCTGGCGTGTACCCCAGTTGAGCTGCTGTAATGCTTCAGCTTTATGTAGTACGTCGTCCCGGCGGCTAATTGGTGTTGAATTTGCGAAAAGCGCGTTCCGCTGACGTCATCGTTGTAGGCAATCTCATTTCTCAGCTCCGCGTCTGAGTACAGATACAGAACCGTATCATTGGAGCTTTCGTCATTGCTACTGTATTTGTCGGTGAAAATTCTGTAAAATCCGTCTTGCGGCGCGGTAAACTGATAGACTGCATACTGTCCCGCCGGCAAATCTACGTATTTCGATTCGTTTAAATTTATTACATTAATTGGCGTTGAGGTTGTTGTAGTTGATGCGGTTGTTGCAGTAGCGGGAGCGGTTGTCGTCGCTGTTGTAGAAGTAGTCGGAGCGGATGTCGTCGCTGTTGTAGAAGTAGTCCATGTATCGGGGATGGTCGAGGCGGGGGGGCTGGTCAAGCCCAGACCCCCCTCTCGTACAACGGTCAGCCTGGCGTGTACCCCCTCAAAGCTTCTGTAATGCGTCAGCTTTATGTAGTACGTGCTGCTGTAGAGGTTCATGGAAACTTGCGAAAAGAACGTTCCACCGCTGTCGTCGTTGTAGGCAATCTCATGGGTCAGCGCCGCATCTGAGTACAGATACAGAACCGTATCGTTGCTGGAGCCATTGTCATCGTATGGGCCAGTGAAAATTCTATAAGATCCGTCAGACACGCTAAACTCAAAAACTGCATAGTCTCCCGCCGGTAAATCTACGTATTTCGATTCATTTAATCTTATTTCGATTGGTGTTGGTGCTGGTGTTGGTGTTGGTGTTGCATCCAGTACAACAGTCAGCCTGGCGTGTAACCTACCCTCCTCACCTTTGTACCAAGGAAACAGCTTTATGTAGTACGTCGTCCCGGCGTTTAATTGGTATTGAATTTGCGAAAATACCATGTGGTCGTAGTCGCCACTTTCGTAGGCAATCAAATTTGTCAGCTCTGCGTCTGAGTACAGATACAAAACCGTATCGTTAGGGTTTTTATAATTGTCACTGTATTCGCTGGTGAAAATTTTATAAAATCCGTCTTGTGCTGCAGTAAACTGCAAAACTGCATAGTCTCCCGCCGGCAAATCTACGTATTTCGATTCGTCTAAAGTTATTACGGTTGGTGTTGGCATCTCGTCTCGTACAACGGTCAGCCTGGTATATATCCCCCTCTCAAAGACTCTGTGGGACAACAGCTTTATGTAGTACGTTGTCCCGGCGTTTAATTGGTGTTGAATTTGCAAAAAGGGCGTTCCGTTTTTGTCGTCGTTGTAGGCAATTTCATTTGTCAGCCCCGCGTCTGAGTACAGATACAAAACCGTATCGTTGGAGGTTTCGTCGCTGAGGGTTTCGCCAGTGTCAATGTTGTATAGGTCGGTAAAAATTCTATAAAATTCGTCGTATGGCGCGGTAAACTGAAAAACGGCATAGTCTTCCGCCGACAAAGATAGGGCTCCTGGGTTGTTTAAATATATCGTGCCGTGATACACCGGAATTGGTGCTGAGGTTGTTGCAGTTGATGAAGTAGTCAGAGTGACTGCTGTGTCTATACCGCCGAAGTCGGGAGCGTCGGTCGTCGTTGTAGCGCGGGTTGTCGTGTCGCCATTATCCTCGGTAGTTGTGCTTGCAGCTGTTGTAATTGGAAGGAATGTTACTGTTGTCCTCGGAATAGTTGATGACGTTGAGTTTGTGCCGATGGTAGTTGTTGCAGCGTCGGTGGTCGTGCCGCCGCTGGTTATACTTCCGTCGGTTGTCGTGTTCTGGTTCGCGGCGCTGACAG
>JAITPB010000091.1 GCA_031289625.1 Clostridiales bacterium
GTTCATAGTTACATAGGGAAGTATATGGGTGGAGTTGTTTATTGTGCAGAAAGCCAATGGGAGCCAATGCGTGATTATTACGCAGATCCTTTAAATTTTGAGTATTATTACGGTGTTGGATATTATATACCTGAAACAGCCGTAAACATCTCTGAAATAAATCCGCAAAAATTTGATGAGCTTTTAGCCTTTAGCGATGAAAACGGCTACGACCCTTTTGACCAACGTTCTAATGAAAAAATACTGCAAAAAATTCGTAGGATATCTGAATCTGAGTTTCACGAGGGTATATGTTTTTACAAAGTAAGTAGTGATGGGTATTTTACAACTATCCAGGACTCTATGTACTTCGTGCATGATGGCAAACTGCTTCTCGTATTTTATCATGATGGTGGCAATAAGAACGGTGGGATTGAAGAGGTGCTTGCTATGGATGTGCCGGATGAATTGGGGCGATATTTTATAGGTTTGATGGAGCGGTACCCCTAAATCTGAGGAAAACGAATAGATTTTCCAATTTTGTGTTCGTAATAAAATTAAGAATGAGCTGTGACTTAATCGTTGACAAATGTTCTCATTCATAAGTATAATAATGCAAAGCCCGGCGAGAAAACGCCGGGCTTTTTTTTAATAATTTTATGGGTGTACCATCATTGCATCGAGAACGTCGGTTCCAAGGCCGGTTGCTGTCAGAAACCGCGTCGTCGTAATGGTCTGAAGCGCTCCGCGCAGGGAGGTTTCGCCCGCGCCGATCGTTTGCATGCCATAGACCGGCGTGGGATCGTAATAACAATCATTGATTTGCGTATTTCCCGCAGCGCTTCCGATAAACGCGCCTTTCGTGGAATCGTCTTTCTTTTCGCCGTATACATAGCCGCTGACATAACAATTATGCATCACAGATTCATTTACAGTACCGGCGAATCCGCCTGTATTGTTATCATGAAGCGTGTCCGTACTGCTTGCCCCGCCTACAGCGAAGCAAGTTTCCAGCGTACTGGCTTTCATAAGCCCTGCGAACCCTCCGACGCTGAATCCCGTGGAAACCACAGCGCCTTTTTCATAGCAATTGGAAATCTGCGCCTGCTCCAGTGCGCCGACAAACCCGCCTACATACACGCCTTTACCAAACGCGCCTCCGCCAGCGTGAGAGCTGCTGATGGCCACGCCGCGCGCCAATCCCACGAATCCGCCGGTATAGCCAGATCCGCCTGAAACAGAGGTAGGATTATAATGCATGTCCTCGCCCGTAACGCAGCCTTCTATGGAAAAATCCGAGCTTGAGTTGTCGAGCATCCCGGCAAACCCGCCGGTATAAGCGCCTTTTCCATAAACCGCAAAACTGACGACAGTGCAGTCTTTCACCGAAATATCGCGGATAGCGCCCGCAAACCCGCCGGTATATAAACCGCCGCCTGTTACAGAACCTGCGGCTGTACAATTTTTCACTAAGGCGTTCGTGCTTTTTCCGGTGTTTTCTAACAAACCAGCAAAACCGCCCGTGTAATTGCCTTTCGTGTTGAGCTCAACGTCCGCTTTGCAATCGCTTATCTGAATCGCCGCGCCCTCGCCGTATTTACAAAAGACAGCGCCGACGAGCCCACCCGCGTAACCGCCTTCTTCACTTTTGACCGAACCCGCGGCGGAACAATCTTGAATGGTGATAGAAGAGCGCGATTTACTGAGATCCACTTTACCAATTAAAACGCCGATTGGATATATAGTCCCCGTAATCTGTGCTGTCGCGTGGACATTTTTAATCACAGAGGCCTGCCCGGCCGCGCTGTCTATAACAGAGCCAACAACAGCGGCTGCGGCAGACCCTGAGTTTACCCCCATGTTCGTACCGGTGGTCGTGACGACGGTTAGATTTTGAATGACTGCGCCTTGGATCGTGCCGAAAAGGCCAACCCCGTCTTGCTGCGCCACCGTTCTGTCAAATATCCAAAGCCCGGAAACAGTAAAATTTTGACCGTCAAACACGCCGCTAAACGGATGAGCGGATGAATTGCCGATAGGCGTCCAGAGACCGGCGGAGGATACATTAATGTCGTTCGTCAATTTTACCGTTGAACCGGCATAGTTTTTACCATCATTTACGCTTTTGGCAAACGCCATAAACTCTTCAGCCGTTCCGATTTGAAGAGTGCTGACAGCAGCCGCGCCGGCCTCTATTGGAGCAAAAGGCGGCAGGGCGAATAGCATTGAAAACAATAGTACACTGGCCAGCGCCTTCGCGATCAGATTGGCGGCCTGACGAGATAAAATTCTAGACAAAGTGATATCCCCCTTCGCTCATCAATATTTTACCCATACCAAAGGCCGGGCATGGAACAATGTATATATGCCGGCGTATGTAACTTGGGTGGTGTCCCATTTTAAAATATGGCCGCAATCCGGCGTGGTATGGGACATGAAGATAAGGCTGTCTGAATCGGGTACAGGCGTCCGCAGCCACCAGGGGCTGCCGCCGTTGTATCCCCAATATGCTTGGGGCCATCCCATTTCCTCAAGATAACTCGGCGCGAAGAAAATATTTTTTGTCTGGCCGGAAGTGACCGCCAGGACGCTTGTCGGCGCCGAATAGGCGGAGATATCGTTAGGGCCTAAATCGGGAACAACAGCGTTCGCTTTTATCAAAGGGCCGATACTGATAAAGGTATCTGTCATGATTGTTTGCACGGCGGAACCTTCATAGGAATTATTGGGAGACCGATCAACTCGAAACGATGTCTTATCCCAAAGCTTGGCGCTTATGAGCAGCGCGTAATTTTCGCCGTTCACGCTTATTTTTTTATTGAGAATCCAATTGACGCCGTCTAAAGAGACTGTCTCGTGCAAAGCCGCTTTCTCAATGGCGGGAATCCCTTCTCCGACAGGCAAAGGCGCCGTAGGTGTAGGCGTCGTGGAAGCGGGCGTCGCCGCTGTAGGTGTAGGCGTCGTGGAAGCGGGCGTCGCCGCCGTAGGTGTAGGCGTCGTGGAAGCGGGCGTCGCCGCCGTAGGTGTAGGCGTTGTGGAGTCGGGCATCGTCGCCGCCGTAGGTGTAGGCGTTGTGGAGCCGGGCGTCGCCGCCGTAGGTGTAGGCGTTGTGGAGTCGGGCGTCGTCGCCGCCGTAGGTGTGGGCGTTGTGGAGACAGGCCTCGTTGTAGGCTCTGGCGACGATGAGTCAAGAGGCAGATTTAACGCCGAAAACATTTCCCTGGTGGTCATGCTGCCCAAAGATCCGTTGACGGAACCGGCGCCGAGCGGGCCCAAGCCCACAGAGGTCTCTGAATCATAATAACAATTTTGAAGCTGCGCAGTGGGCACGAAGCGTCCGATAAACGCGCCCTGACTGGACAGGTACGGTCTGGCGCCATAGACATATCCGCTGGCGTAACAGTTCTGCATAACAGTTCCGCTGGCCATGCCCGCGAAACCGCCCACGACATTTTCATTTAACCCTGTACTGCTGGCGCCGCCCAAAGCATAGCAGTCTGTGAGCGTGTTTCCGAATTCCAAAAGCCCGGCGAAGCCGCCAACATAATACTGCGGCGTAGACACGGCGGCCACCTCGTAGCAATTTGAGACATGGCACTGACTCAAAGCGCCGGCGAAACCGCCGACATAAAGACCGTTGCCCACAGCGCTGCCGCCGGCGTGACAATTGCTGATGTTCAGCAAGGCGGCTTTTCCCACGAAACCGCCGACAAACGCTCCGCCGCCTGTGACAACCGCGGCCGCGTAATGCGAGTCATTGCCTGTGTGGCAGTCTGTAATGGATATTTGCCCCGAACCGGTGGCCTGCGCGTAACCGGCAAAACCTCCAACATAAGAACCCTTGCCATATACCGAAATACCCGCGTCAATACCTTCGGCGGAAGAAGTTTTTACAGTGAAATTGCGGATTTCTCCGGCAAAACCGCCGGTATATGAGCCTTCGCTCGTCACATTGCCGGAAGAAACACAATTTTCCACCACAGCGCTTGTATTGACTTGATTATTTTCCAGCATACCCGCGAAGCCGCCCGCGTAATCTTGCTGGCTGCTGATCTGCACGTTGCTCTTACAGTTTTGGATGATGATATTTCCGCCTTGCGAAACATTGGATAGCAGATGGCCAATCACGCCGCCGACATACCCATAACCCGTACTGGCCGCTGAACCTTCGGCGGTGCAGTTTTGAATGATGAGACCGGAGCTCGGGCTTTTGAACTCCGCTTTGCCGGCTAAAATGCCAACGGCATAAGAATCTCCAGTCACTTGTCCGCTTGCGTGAACATTATCCAGCGTGGTGGGCTTTCCCGCTGTGCCGTCGACGATACACCCAGCCAGCACGGCAACACAAGTCGTGGCGCTTACGCCCTTGGCGCTTGTCTTAACCGTCAAATTTCGGATTGTCGCGCTTTGCAAGACGCCAAATAATCCGGCGCCGGCTGTCGACATATTGACGGCGGAAAAAGTCAGCCCGGAAATGGTATGGTTCTGGCCATCGAACACGCCGCTGAACGGGTGCGAAACCGCGTTGCCGATAAACGGCCAGTTGGCGACACTGGATAAATCAATGTCATTCGCCAAAAGGATCGTTTGATTCGCATAGCTGTTGCCGGCGTTTACGCTCTGAGCAAACTGCAGCAATGCTGTCGGCGTTGTGATTTCGACGCCGCTGGCGGTCGCCCCAACGGGGACAGAATGAAAAAGCGCCGTAAAAATAAATGCGGCTGTGAACATCCTGGCCCAAAAAATTTTTGTACGCTTCGACACAGATAGGCCCTCCTCCTACTTAATTCTGCAATATTTAGACTGATTGACTTTTATATTTTACCATAATCACATTTATTTGTAAATTATTTTCTTAAAAAGAATATAATTCGTCAGAAAATCTGGCCTGGCCGTCTTTGAAAGCCGCCGCGAAAAAAACGCAATCGCAGAAAAGCGGCGCTCTCTGGACGAAATGCCCCGGCAATGATATGATAGCGCCAGAGACAAAAGTGAAAATCAGCTTTGAAAGAGAAAGAAAAGAGGAAGAGGCTTGAAAAAAGTCGTACATGTGATCACCGATACTAACATCGGCGGGGCGGGTATGCTGCTGCTGAATTTTCTCCGGCGCGCCAACCACAGCGCGTTTGAGTATATCGTACTGACGCCGGAGCGTTCCGCGCTGACGCCGCGCATAGAAGCGCTTGGCGTTCAAGTTTTGGAAACGCCGGGCATCGGCGAGCGATCGCTGTCGCTTTCGTCCATCGGACGGTTCCGGCGCGTCTTTCGCTCTCTCCGGCCAGATATCGTCCATACGCACGCGGCTCTCTCTGCTCGCGCCGCCGCCCGGCTCTGCGGCAAATGCCAGATTGTTCATACGCGTCACTGCGCGTTTGATTTGCCCGCGCGTCAAAAAAAATTTCCGCTCCGCCAAATTATGGGGAGCGTCAACAACGTGCTGTCTGATCATATTATCGCCATATCTCCGGCGGCTGAGGAAAATCTAGTCGATACCGGCGTTAACCCCGAAAAAATTTCCGTGCTTTTTAACGGAGTCGAACAGTCGCCGTTTTTGGAAGATCAGGCGAAGAAAGAAATCCGCCGGCAGTATGGCGTGGGGGACAATGAGTTTGTGTGCGCGATCATTGCGCGCCTGGAGGAATATAAAGGGCAGAGGGTGGTTCTGGAAGCCGCCGGGCTGCTCCGCGAGTATCCGATCCGGTTTCTCATCGCGGGCGAAGGCACGGATGAGGCCTATCTCAAAAACCGCGCGGAAGAACTGCGGCTGAACAGCATTGTTTTTACAGGATTTGTCAATGATATCTATAAAATAGAAAACATCATGGATTTGCAGATCAACGCTTCGTTTGGTTCTGAAACCTCCAGCCTTTCCCTGCTGGAAGGGATGAGCTTGGGCGCCGCCGCCGTAGCGAGCGACTTCGGCGGCAACCCATATCTCATTTTGCACGGTGAAAATGGACTCATTTTTGAGAAAAAAAACGCCAGAGCGCTCGCTGACGCCGTCCTCTCATTGTACATCGATCAAGCGGCGCTTCACTCCATGGGCGAACAGGCCAGCCAAATATACCAGCGGCGCTTTACAGCCTCCATCATGGCGAAAAGCACGGAGGCGGTTTACGAAAGGCTCTTAAAATCCTCAAAAATAAAATCTTCATAAAAATTGAGCCGAGCAGGCGCGCACCTTGTGATACGCGTCTGCTCGGCCCAGTAACCAGCAATCGGATTTTTCATTGTTTTGCCCGCGGCGCTATGCTATAATATCAAAATAAACTTGAGCGCCTGCGAAGGCGCATGAAACAGGAGCGATCTGATGACGCGAATGGCAAAACCTTTTTTATTGTGCGCTTTATGGTATTTAGCTCTTTGCGGATGCGCCGGATCGGCTGGTGAAACGCGGGAGAACAGCCTGAACGTTTACGCTAGCTTTTACGCGATGTATGATTTTACCAGATCCATAGGCGGCGACAGAATCCAGTTGACGCTGCTCGCGCCCGCCGGTGTGGAGCCTCATGACTGGGAACCTTCCGCAAAGGATATGGCGGAGCTGGAAAAAGCGGATATCCTGGTGTACAACGGCGCCGGTATGGAACCGTTCCTCTCGGCCTTTCAAGCTTCCGTGCAAAATGAAAACCTTCTGTACGCGGAAGCTTCCAGCGGCATTGAGCTGTTGGAGGCCGATCCGCATGTCTGGCTGGATCCTCGCAACGCGAAACGCGAAATGGAAAACATCAAAAATGCGCTGTGCGAAAAACAGCCAGCGGACGCAGAATATTTTGAGGCTAATTATCAGCAGATGTCGGATAAACTGGACGCGTTGTTTGAAGCGTACAAAAACGCTTCCCTGTCTTTCGCGCGAAAAGATCTCGTTGTGGCGCATGAAGCCTATGGCTATTTGTGCGCCGCTTTCGGCCTGACCCAAGTTCCCATCGAAGGCCTGGCCGCGGACGGCGAACCTACCCCCGCGCGTATGGCGGAGATCATTCAATACATAAGCGCTCATCAAATCACGGCCATCTTTACGGAAGAACTCATCAATCCCAAAGCCGCCGGCACGATCGCGGCGGAAACCGGCGTGGCGGTCGTGATCTTGTCGCCCTTTGAAAGCGGAACTTCGGATTATATCACGGTTATGGAAGAAAATCTGCGGACATTAACGGACGCGCTGCGTTAGATCAGAGTGGAGCGTATAGAAATTTTATGAAAATTATTGAAGTGAGTGGCCTGCATTTCAGCTATCAGGGCCTTCCTGTGCTGTGCGGCGTTGATTTCAGCGTTTCTCCCGGCGATTTTGTCGGCGTCGTCGGCGCGAATGGCGCAGGCAAATCGACTTTGCTGAAATTGATCGTGGGGCTTTTAGCGCCGGATCAGGGAAAGATCCGGCTCTTTGAGCAGGACATTCAAACATTTCGCGATTTCACGCGCATCGCGTATGTGTCCCAAAAAACACGCTGGATCAACAGCGATTTTCCCGCGAACGCGCTCGAAACGGTTTTGTCGGGGTTCTGCGGCAAGACAGGTTTGTTCCGCCCATACGGAAAAGCGCGGAAAGAATACGCGATGCATTGCCTGGAGACAGTCGGCATGGCGGCGCGCGCCAAATCGCAGGTTGGGAAGATGTCGGCGGGGCAGCTGCAGCGCGTACTGCTGGCGCGCGCTTTAGTCAATCAGCCGGAAGCGCTGATTTTGGATGAGCCGACGGTGGGGATTGATGCGCAGGCGGTGGAACAGGTCTGCTGTCTGCTGGCGCGGCTTTGCCGGCAGAATCATACGGCTATTGTCATGGTTACGCATGATCTGCCTTCCGTATTGTCTCACGCCAGCCATTTTTTCTTTTTTTACGAGAGCGGGGAGACGCGAATGACGCCCAACCAAGGCAAGGCCTCCGTCGATCTCTACATGAACAGCCTTTGGCCGCATCAAGGCGCGCGGCTTGAATAGGAGCGGGACAGTGGAAATATTACAATTCGCTTTTATGCGGCGCGCGATTCTCGTCTGCGTGCTGATTTCCCTCATGGTTCCTCTCATGGGAACCGTCATTGTTTTGAAACGCCTTTCGACTATGGGTGAAGCTCTGTCCCATACTGGCCTGGCCGGAGTCGCCATCGGTCTGGCGGCCGGTTTAAATCCGGTGGCCGTGGCCGCCGTGGTTTCGGTGCTGGCTTCTCTGGCCATAGAATACATTCGGAAAGCGTTTCCCAAATACGCGGAAATCGCGGCCAATGTCGTTCTTTCCGCTGGTATTGGCGCCGCCGCCATTGTGTCCGGGTTTATCAAAAACCCCGCTAGCTTTAACAGTTTTTTATTTGGCAGCATCGTGTCTATCAGCCCATTCGAAACGCGCTTGGTCATAGGGCTAAGCGTCATTGTTATTTTTTTCAGCGTCACAATGTATAAAGAGCTTTTGTTTATTACGATGGACGAGGAAGCGGCCCGGCTGGTCGGCGTGCCTGCCAACGCATTGAATATTATTTTTACCGTCATGACAGCCGTCATGGTCTCCGTGACCGCGCGGACAGTGGGCGCGCTGATGATTTCGTCTCTGATTGTCATCCCGGTCGCCTGTGCGCTGCTGCTGGCGCGGAGCTATCGTCAGACCGTTCTGTACGCCATCGGCTTCGCGTTTGTGTTCACGCTGTCCGGGCTGGCGATTTCAGTCGCCTGGAATTTGAAGCCTGGCGGAACCATTGTTTTGACAGGCGTGCTGTGTTTGTTCATCCTGCTGGCCATCAGGAAATTTGCTTCTAAGAAGTGAAAGGCGGGCGAATGTGCATGAGATCCTTCAAAAAAGTGAAAAAAATTGGGAAAATCCAAATCTCTTTGATCTTGATATTCGCGGCCGTTCTTCTGTATTGCGGCATACGGGCGCTGATCATTTACAACGAATACGGCAAGGCTGATAAAGTTTACGCGTCCGCACGCGCGGAGCTGTTTGAAGTCCGGCAGATCCGGGAGACGCCCGCGCAAACGCAGGTTCCGGCGGAACCGATCCTGGAAGTGGATTTTGCTAAACTGCGTCAGCAGAGCGCCGACGCCTTCGGCTGGCTGTGGATACCGGATACCAACGTGAGCTATCCGGTTGTCCAGTCCAGTGACAATGAAAAATATCTCTATTACACTTTCGACGGAGAAAAAAATGGAAGCGGCGCTATTTTCATGGACGCCCGGTGCCTGCGGGACATGAGCGGCCGCCATACCATTATTTACGGGCATAATATGCGCGGCGGCTCCATGTTTGGGCAGCTGTCCCAATTCGACGATCAAAGTTATTTTGACAGTCATCCGTACATATATATCATCACGGAAGAGGAAGTTTTCAAATACAAAATTTTTTCACAATACATCACCAGCGCGACGCCCGACAGCTATCAACTGGACTTTGAAAGCGGCGATCAGTTTGACGGGTATTTGAACCGTCTGCAACGCTTATCCCGGCAGGTTTCCGATTGGGCGCCCGGGGAAGATAACCGCGTGCTGACTTTATCCACCTGTGTCAATGACAACGCCAAACGCCGCGTGATCCATGCGGGCCTGACTGGTTAGAAAAAGCACTGTCAACAGGTTAAGGCAATGAAGCCGTCCAATTTTTGGAGTTCTGAGCAGAAAATATTTATGCGGAGGGCATCGCGGCGGTGAAGGCGAAAGGCATTAAATTTGGCAGACTGGCATGGGCGCCGACAGAAATGTTTTATGCCCTGCTCCCGGCTTGAAAAAATAATAAAATTTTAGCGCGAGAAGCTGCGCGGAGGCTTGGTATTGATGCTAAATATTCTGCAAGATTGTTGGAAAATAATAGAAAATCCTGTTAAAAAAAACAAAGATTTTTCCGTTGCAATATTATCCAGATGTGATATAGTATTGATCTACTTTGGCGTGCCACACCCCTCTGCGGAGGGGAATAAAACAGCCCATATTCCTTAACCTGTTGACAGTATATAAAAAGAGGAGAATACCCAATAATGCCTACAGTTGCTTGCAATAATGTGGAGATTCTGAACATTCTTGAATCTATACTCCCCAGTTTTCCAGGAATATCAAAAGACATTTCGGCTTTTGTCGCAAAAAATCAAGAGGAAGCTGATCACTTTTTTATGCATGAGGCTGGCTTTTCCAGAACTTACATACTGGCCAATTACAGCGAAGTTGCCACTGGGTTTTACGACAACCCCCAAAAATATGTCTTGGTGATTGGACGGAAATTCTTTGAAGTATTTACCAGCGAATCAGCGCGTAAGGGAGATTGCGCCCATGAACTGGCTCATTTTGAACTTGTCTCCGGCGTAGACATCAGCGAAGTCTACAAGGATTTTCCAGAAAGAATCAGAGACACAGTGGAAGCGGCTAAATCCAATAGAAGCTATTTCCTTGGAAGCACGAGTATCACACACAACGAATATATCACCGACGCTCTCGCAATAGCCCGCGGATTTGGCCGTGAATTACGCGACGCTTGGGTAGAAAGGCGCACTTACTATAATGGCTGGTGGTGCGACCAAAATATGCCGCTCGAAGAAATTGAAGATTTTTTAAATAATGCGCCGTATCCAACGCCAGAGAATGCTCAGCTAACGCGGCCATGGGATGTTGCACTAATACTAACGCCAGAGCCTTCAACGCCTCGGCTAACGCCAGAGCCTCCTTCAACGCCTCCTCGGCTAACGCCAGAGCCTTCAACGCCGCCTCATCTAACGCCAAAGCCTTCAACGCCTCGGCTAACGCCAGAGCCTCCTTCAACGCCTCGGCTAACGCCAGAACCAAAATCAAAACCAACAGATGCGCCTCAGCAGCCGCCTTCGAATGTTATACCTGAACCAGCACCTGTAATACATTGCCAAGATTACGATTATCACGGAAATTTACTCAATGGGCTAAAAAATGGCTATGGAATAGTAAAATTCCTAATAGACCAGCGGTTTGCACAAGGTGATTTCCAAAATGATTGTATGAACGGGTCTGGCAGATGGATTTCCGCAGCTGGAAACGTTTACGTAGGTAATTTTTGCAATGATCAATTCTCTGGTCACGGCGTATTCCTGGAGCAACACACCGGTAATGTTTATGATGGTGAGTATCATAATAACCTACGGCATGGCCACGGCAGATACTATTGGCGCGACGGCCATATGTATGACGGTCAATGGGCAAATGATCAGCAACATGGAGAAGGCACTTATTACAGAGCGAACGCTACTGTACAACACCGTGGCACATGGGAGAAGGGCAATTTCATAGGGTAAACATCTTACCTATTACTCACGAATGAAAACATTTTTCTTAGAGGCGATTATTAACGCCCCTACAAGCCATCAATATATTCACGAATATAATATCACCGACGCTCTCGTAATAGCCCGCGGATTTGGCCGTGAATTACGCGACGCTTGGGTAGACAGGCGCACTTACTATGATGGCTGGTGTTGCGGCCAAAATATGCCGCCCGAAGAAATTGAAAATTTTTTAAAGCCAGTCAGATCTAAGCAAAAGGGGGATAATGAAAATGCCTGTAACACATTACAACAGTTGGGATTATTACGGAAATTTCATCAATGGGCTAAAAGATGGCTATAGAATAGTAAGACTTCCAAGTGGCGAGTTTAAACAAGGTGATTTCCAAAATGATCTTATGAACGGGTCTGGCAGATGGATTTCCGCAGATGGAAACAATATTTACGTAGGTAATTTTTGCAATGATCAATTCTCTGGTCACGGCGTACTCCTGGAGCAACACACCGGTAATGTTTATGATGGTGAGCGTCATAATTCCCTACGGCATGGCCACGGCAGATACTATTGGCGCGACGGCCATATGTATGACGGTCAATGGGCAAATGATCATCAACATGGAGAAGGCACTATGTATAATGCGGATGCTACTGTACGGCAGCGTGGTACATGGGAAAAGGGCAATTTCATAGGGTAAACATCTTACGTATTGATATGAAAGCCCCTCGTCTCTCATCAGAAACAGGGGGCTTTTTTGTTTGAGACGCTATCCGGCTTAAAATTTTTCCCATATTCTCAGCGTTTTCCAACATTAGGATTTTCCGTGGGTTTTTCCAATGTAATCCGGCCCAACTTCGCGCCTCTAAATTCATCCAAAAGGACGGCGGCGCTTTTTTCCAAGTCCGCGCCGCCGCCTTTAAGCAGAAACCCGCGCGCCAAGCTGATCTGCCGCAGTATTTCCATGCCGTCGCCGCCGCCTTCGATATGATAACGATCTTTCACCGCTTCCGGTTTGATGACGAAAATCATTTCGACGAAGCGCGCGGCGAGCGTGGCGGCGTCCAGTACGGCGTCCTGAATGGCGCCCGTGATCGCGAGTTTGACGCCGGTTTCCTGATCTATAAATTTCGGCCATAAAACGCCCGGCGTATCGAGAAGATCCATGCCCTTTTTGACGCGGATCCACTGTCTGCCGCGCGTAACGCCTGGCCTATCCTCTGTTTTGGCCAGCGATCGGCCCACATAACGGTTAATCAGTGTGGATTTCCCCACGTTGGGTATCCCGGCGATCATCGCCCGGATGGGTTTAAAAATACGGCCCCTCTCTTTCGCAGCCGCCATTTTTTCCGCCATAAGGTTTTCACAGGCTTCCGTAAGCCTCTCAAAGCCTTTGCCCGCGGTGGAATCCAGCGTAACCGTTTGAAAGCCCTGCTGCGCGTAATAGGCGCGCCACGCCTGGGTCAGCGCCTCGTCCGCCAGATCCGCCTTGTTGAGCGCGAGGATGCGTCTTTTGCCGCCGATCAGCCGGTCAATATCCGGGTTTTTGCTGCTGCAGGGGATTCTGGCGTCCAAAAGTTCTATGACAATATCGACGAGTTTAACGCTCTCTTCCATCATCCGGAAAGATTTTGTCATGTGCCCGGGAAACCATTGTATACTCAAAAAAACACCTCCGCAACGTCTAAAGGGATGTTGATATCAACATCCCTTTAGACGTTGCGGAGGTGTTTTTTTGAGTATACAATGGTTTCCCGGGCACATGACAAAATCTTTCCGGATGATGGAAGAGAGCGTTAAACTCGTCGATATTGTCATAGAACTTTTGGACGCCAGAATCCCCTGCAGCAGCAAAAACCCGGATATTGACCGGCTGATCGGCGGCAAAAGACGCATCCTCGCGCTCAACAAGGCGGATCTGGCGGACGAGGCGCTGACCCAGGCGTGGCGCGCCTATTACGCGCAGCAGGGCTTTCAAACGGTTACGCTGGATTCCACCGCGGGCAAAGGCTTTGAGAGGCTTACGGAAGCCTGTGAAAACCTTATGGCGGAAAAAATGGCGGCTGCGAAAGAGAGGGGCCGTATTTTTAAACCCATCCGGGCGATGATCGCCGGGATACCCAACGTGGGGAAATCCACACTGATTAACCGTTATGTGGGCCGATCGCTGGCCAAAACAGAGGATAGGCCAGGCGTTACGCGCGGCAGACAGTGGATCCGCGTCAAAAAGGGCATGGATCTTCTCGATACGCCGGGCGTTTTATGGCCGAAATTTATAGATCAGGAAACCGGCGTCAAACTCGCGATCACGGGCGCCATTCAGGACGCCGTACTGGACGCCGCCACGCTCGCCGCGCGCTTCGTCGAAATGATTTTCGTCATCAAACCGGAAGCGGTGAAAGATCGTTATCATATCGAAGGCGGCGGCGACGGCATGGAAATACTGCGGCAGATCAGCTTGGCGCGCGGGTTTCTGCTTAAAGGCGGCGGCGCGGACTTGGAAAAAAGCGCCGCCGTCCTTTTGGATGAATTTAGAGGCGCGAAGTTGGGCCGGATTACATTGGAAAAACCCACGGAAAATCCTAATGTTGGAAAACGCTGAGAATATGGGAAAAATTTTAAGCCGGATAGCGTCTCAAACAAAAAAGCCCCCTGTTTCTGATGAGAGACGAGGGGCTTTCATATCAATACGTAAGATGTTTACCCTATGAAATTGCCCTTTTCCCATGTACCACGCTGCCGTACAGTAGCATCCGCATTATACATAGTGCCTTCTCCATGTTGATGATCATTTGCCCATTGACCGTCATACATATGGCCGTCGCGCCAATAGTATCTGCCGTGGCCATGCCGTAGGGAATTATGACGCTCACCATCATAAACATTACCGGTGTGTTGCTCCAGGAGTACGCCGTGACCAGAGAATTGATCATTGCAAAAATTACCTACGTAAATATTGTTTCCATCTGCGGAAATCCATCTGCCAGACCCGTTCATAAGATCATTTTGGAAATCACCTTGTTTAAACTCGCCACTTGGAAGTCTTACTATTCTATAGCCATCTTTTAGCCCATTGATGAAATTTCCGTAATAATCCCAACTGTTGTAATGTGTTACAGGCATTTTCATTATCCCCCTTTTGCTTAGATCTGACTGGCTTTAAAAAATTTTCAATTTCTTCGGGCGGCATATTTTGGCCGCAACACCAGCCATCATAGTAAGTGCGCCTGTCTACCCAAGCGTCGCGTAATTCACGGCCAAATCCGCGGGCTATTACGAGAGCGTCGGTGATATTATATTCGTGAATATATTGATGGCTTGTAGGGGCGTTAATAATCGCCTCTAAGAAAAATGTTTTCATTCGTGAGTAATAGGTAAGATGTTTACCCTATGAAATTGCCCTTCTCCCATGTGCCACGGTGTTGTACAGTAGCGTTCGCTCTGTAATAAGTGCCTTCTCCATGTTGCTGATCATTTGCCCATTGACCGTCATACATATGGCCGTCGCGCCAATAGTATCTGCCGTGGCCATGCCGTAGGTTATTATGATACTCACCATCATAAACATTACCGGTGTGTTGCTCCAGGAATACGCCGTGACCAGAGAATTGATCATTGCAAAAATTACCTACGTAAACGTTTCCAGCTGCGGAAATCCATCTGCCAGACCCGTTCATACAATCATTTTGGAAATCACCTTGTGCAAACCGCTGGTCTATTAGGAATTTTACTATTCCATAGCCATTTTTTAGCCCATTGAGTAAATTTCCGTGATAATCGTAATCTTGGCAATGTATTACAGGTGCTGGTTCAGGTATAACATTCGAAGGCGGCTGCTGAGGCGCATCTGTTGGTTTTGATTTTGGTTCTGGCGTTAGCCGAGGCGTTGAAGGAGGCTCTGGCGTTAGCCGAGGCGTTGAAGGCTTTGGCGTTAGATGAGGCGGCGTTGAAGGCTCTGGCGTTAGCCGAGGAGGCGTTGAAGGAGGCTCTGGCGTTAGCCGAGGCGTTGAAGGCTCTGGCGTTAGTATTAGTGCAACATCCCATGGCCGCGTTAGCTGAGCATTCTCTGGCGTTGGATACGGCGCATTATTTAAAAAATCTTCAATTTCTTCGAGCGGCATATTTTGGTCGCACCACCAGCCATTATAGTAAGTGCGCCTTTCTACCCAAGCGTCGCGTAATTCACGGCCAAATCCGCGGGCTATTGCGAGAGCGTCGGTGATATATTCGTTGTGTGTGATACTCGTGCTTCCAAGGAAATAGCTTCTATTGGATTTAGCCGCTTCCACTGTGTCTCTGATTCTTTCTGGAAAATCCTTGTAGACTTCGCTGATGTCTACGCCGGAGACAAGTTCAAAATGAGCCAGTTCATGGGCGCAATCTCCCTTACGCGCTGATTCGCTGGTAAATACTTCAAAGAATTTCCGTCCAATCACCAAGACATATTTTTGGGGGTTGTCGTAAAACCCAGTGGCAACTTCGCTGTAATTGGCCAGTATGTAAGTTCTGGAAAAGCCAGCCTCATGCATAAAAAAGTGATCAGCTTCCTCTTGATTTTTTGCGACAAAAGCCGAAATGTCTTTTGATATTCCTGGAAAACTGGGGAGTATAGATTCAAGAATGTTCAGAATCTCCACATTATTGCAAGCAACTGTAGGCATTATTGGGTATTCTCCTCTTTTTATATACTGTCAACAGGTTAAGGAATATGGGCTGTTTTATTCCCCTCCGCAGAGGGGTGTGGCACGCCAAAGTAGATCAATACTATATCACATCTGGATAATATTGCAACGGAAAAATCTTTGTTTTTTTTAACAGGATTTTCTATTATTTTCCAACAATCTTGCAGAATATTTAGCATCAATACCAAGCCTCCGCGCAGCTTCTCGCGCTAAAATTTTATTATTTTTTCAAGCCGGGAGCAGGGCATAAAACATTTCTGTCGGCGCCCATGCCAGTCTGCCAAATTTAATGCCTTTCGCCTTCACCGCCGCGATGCCCTCCGCATAAATATTTTCTGCTCAGAACTCCAAAAATTGGACGGCTTCATTGCCTTAACCTGTTGACAGTGCTTTTTCTAACCAGTCAGGCCCGCATGGATCACGCGGCGTTTGGCGTTGTCATTGACACAGGTGGATAAAGTCAGCACGCGGTTATCTTCCCCGGGCGCCCAATCGGAAACCTGCCGGGATAAGCGTTGCAGACGGTTCAAATACCCGTCAAACTGATCGCCGCTTTCAAAGTCCAGTTGATAGCTGTCGGGCGTCGCGCTGGTGATGTATTGTGAAAAAATTTTGTATTTGAAAACTTCCTCTTCCGTGATGATATATATGTACGGATGACTGTCAAAATAACTTTGATCGTCGAATTGGGACAGCTGCCCAAACATGGAGCCGCCGCGCATATTATGCCCGTAAATAATGGTATGGCGGCCGCTCATGTCCCGCAGGCACCGGGCGTCCATGAAAATAGCGCCGCTTCCATTTTTTTCTCCGTCGAAAGTGTAATAGAGATATTTTTCATTGTCACTGGACTGGACAACCGGATAGCTCACGTTGGTATCCGGTATCCACAGCCAGCCGAAGGCGTCGGCGCTCTGCTGACGCAGTTTAGCAAAATCCACTTCCAGGATCGGTTCCGCCGGAACCTGCGTTTGCGCGGGCGTCTCCCGGATCTGCCGGACTTCAAACAGCTCCGCGCGTGCGGACGCGTAAACTTTATCAGCCTTGCCGTATTCGTTGTAAATGATCAGCGCCCGTATGCCGCAATACAGAAGAACGGCCGCGAATATCAAGATCAAAGAGATTTGGATTTTCCCAATTTTTTTCACTTTTTTGAAGGATCTCATGCACATTCGCCCGCCTTTCACTTCTTAGAAGCAAATTTCCTGATGGCCAGCAGGATGAACAAACACAGCACGCCTGTCAAAACAATGGTTCCGCCAGGCTTCAAATTCCAGGCGACTGAAATCGCCAGCCCGGACAGCGTGAACACAAACGCGAAGCCGATGGCGTACAGAACGGTCTGACGATAGCTCCGCGCCAGCAGCAGCGCACAGGCGACCGGGATGACAATCAGAGACGAAATCATCAGCGCGCCCACTGTCCGCGCGGTCACGGAGACCATGACGGCTGTCATGACGGTAAAAATAATATTCAATGCGTTGGCAGGCACGCCGACCAGCCGGGCCGCTTCCTCGTCCATCGTAATAAACAAAAGCTCTTTATACATTGTGACGCTGAAAAAAATAACAATGACGCTTAGCCCTATGACCAAGCGCGTTTCGAATGGGCTGATAGACACGATGCTGCCAAATAAAAAACTGTTAAAGCTAGCGGGGTTTTTGATAAACCCGGACACAATGGCGGCGGCGCCAATACCAGCGGAAAGAACGACATTGGCCGCGATTTCCGCGTATTTGGGAAACGCTTTCCGAATGTATTCTATGGCCAGAGAAGCCAGCACCGAAACCACGGCGGCCACGGCCACCGGATTTAAACCGGCCGCCAGACCGATGGCGACTCCGGCCAGGCCAGTATGGGACAGAGCTTCACCCATAGTCGAAAGGCGTTTCAAAACAATGACGGTTCCCATGAGAGGAACCATGAGGGAAATCAGCACGCAGACGAGAATCGCGCGCCGCATAAAAGCGAATTGTAATATTTCCACTGTCCCGCTCCTATTCAAGCCGCGCGCCTTGATGCGGCCAAAGGCTGTTCATGTAGAGATCGACGGAGGCCTTGCCTTGGTTGGGCGTCATTCGCGTCTCCCCGCTCTCGTAAAAAAAGAAAAAATGGCTGGCGTGAGACAATACGGAAGGCAGATCATGCGTAACCATGACAATAGCCGTATGATTCTGCCGGCAAAGCCGCGCCAGCAGACAGCAGACCTGTTCCACCGCCTGCGCATCAATCCCCACCGTCGGCTCATCCAAAATCAGCGCTTCCGGCTGATTGACTAAAGCGCGCGCCAGCAGTACGCGCTGCAGCTGCCCCGCCGACATCTTCCCAACCTGCGATTTGGCGCGCGCCGCCATGCCGACTGTCTCCAGGCAATGCATCGCGTATTCTTTCCGCGCTTTTCCGTATGGGCGGAACAAACCTGTCTTGCCGCAGAACCCCGACAAAACCGTTTCGAGCGCGTTCGCGGGAAAATCGCTGTTGATCCAGCGTGTTTTTTGGGACACATACGCGATGCGCGTGAAATCGCGAAATGTTTGAATGTCCTGCTCAAAGAGCCGGATCTTTCCCTGATCCGGCGCTAAAAGCCCCACGATCAATTTCAGCAAAGTCGATTTGCCTGCGCCATTCGCGCCGACGACGCCGACAAAATCGCCGGGAGAAACGCTGAAATCAACGCCGCACAGCACAGGAAGGCCCTGATAGCTGAAATGCAGGCCACTCACTTCAATAATTTTCATAAAATTTCTATACGCTCCACTCTGATCTAACGCAGCGCGTCCGTTAATGTCCGCAGATTTTCTTCCATAACCGTGATATAATCCGAAGTTCCGCTTTCAAAGGGCGACAAGATCACGACCGCCACGCCGGTTTCCGCCGCGATCGTGCCGGCGGCTTTGGGATTGATGAGTTCTTCCGTAAAGATGGCCGTGATTTGATGAGCGCTTATGTATTGAATGATCTCCGCCATACGCGCGGGGGTAGGTTCGCCGTCCGCGGCCAGGCCTTCGATGGGAACTTGGGTCAGGCCGAAAGCGGCGCACAAATAGCCATAGGCTTCATGCGCCACAACGAGATCTTTTCGCGCGAAAGACAGGGAAGCGTTTTTGTACGCTTCAAACAACGCGTCCAGTTTATCCGACATCTGCTGATAATTAGCCTCAAAATATTCTGCGTCCGCTGGCTGTTTTTCGCACAGCGCATTTTTGATGTTTTCCATTTCGCGTTTCGCGTTGCGAGGATCCAGCCAGACATGCGGATCGGCCTCCAACAGCTCAATGCCGCTGGAAGCTTCCGCGTACAGAAGGTTTTCATTTTGCACGGAAGCTTGAAAGGCCGAGAGGAACGGTTCCATACCGGCGCCGTTGTACACCAGGATATCCGCTTTTTCCAGCTCCGCCATATCCTTTGCGGAAGGTTCCCAGTCATGAGGCTCCACACCGGCGGGCGCGAGCAGCGTCAACTGGATTCTGTCGCCGCCTATGGATCTGGTAAAATCATACATCGCGTAAAAGCTAGCGTAAACGTTCAGGCTGTTCTCCCGCGTTTCACCAGCCGATCCGGCGCATCCGCAAAGAGCTAAATACCATAAAGCGCACAATAAAAAAGGTTTTGCCATTCGCGTCATCAGATCGCTCCTGTTTCATGCGCCTTCGCAGGCGCTCAAGTTTATTTTGATATTATAGCATAGCGCCGCGGGCAAAACAATGAAAAATCCGATTGCTGGTTACTGGGCCGAGCAGACGCGTATCACAAGGTGCGCGCCTGCTCGGCTCAATTTTTATGAAGATTTTATTTTTGAGGATTTTAAGAGCCTTTCGTAAACCGCCTCCGTGCTTTTCGCCATGATGGAGGCTGTAAAGCGCCGCTGGTATATTTGGCTGGCCTGTTCGCCCATGGAGTGAAGCGCCGCTTGATCGATGTACAATGAGAGGACGGCGTCAGCGAGCGCTCTGGCGTTTTTTTTCTCAAAAATGAGTCCATTTTCACCGTGCAAAATGAGATATGGGTTGCCGCCGAAGTCGCTCGCTACGGCGGCGGCGCCCAAGCTCATCCCTTCCAGCAGGGAAAGGCTGGAGGTTTCAGAACCAAACGAAGCGTTGATCTGCAAATCCATGATGTTTTCTATTTTATAGATATCATTGACAAATCCTGTAAAAACAATGCTGTTCAGCCGCAGTTCTTCCGCGCGGTTTTTGAGATAGGCCTCATCCGTGCCTTCGCCCGCGATGAGAAACCGGATCGGATACTCGCGGAGCAGCCCGGCGGCTTCCAGAACCACCCTCTGCCCTTTATATTCCTCCAGGCGCGCAATGATCGCGCACACAAACTCATTGTCCCCCACGCCATACTGCCGGCGGATTTCTTTCTTCGCCTGATCTTCCAAAAACGGCGACTGTTCGACTCCGTTAAAAAGCACGGAAATTTTTTCGGGGTTAACGCCGGTATCGACTAGATTTTCCTCAGCCGCCGGAGATATGGCGATAATATGATCAGACAGCACGTTGTTGACGCTCCCCATAATTTGGCGGAGCGGAAATTTTTTTTGACGCGCGGGCAAATCAAACGCGCAGTGACGCGTATGAACAATCTGGCATTTGCCGCAGAGCCGGGCGGCGGCGCGAGCAGAGAGAGCCGCGTGCGTATGGACGATATCTGGCCGGAGAGAGCGAAAGACGCGCCGGAACCGTCCGATGGACGAAAGCGACAGCGATCGCTCGCCGATGCCCGGCGTTTCCAAAACTTGAACGCCAAGCGCTTCTATGCGCGGCGTCAGCGCGGAACGCTCCGGCGTCAGTACGATATACTCAAACGCGCTGTGGTTGGCGCGCCGGAGAAAATTCAGCAGCAGCATACCCGCCCCGCCGATGTTAGTATCGGTGATCACATGTACGACTTTTTTCAAGCCTCTTCCTCTTTTCTTTCTCTTTCAAAGCTGATTTTCACTTTTGTCTCTGGCGCTATCATATCATTGCCGGGGCATTTCGTCCAGAGAGCGCCGCTTTTCTGCGATTGCGTTTTTTTCGCGGCGGCTTTCAAAGACGGCCAGGCCAGATTTTCTGACGAATTATATTCTTTTTAAGAAAATAATTTACAAATAAATGTGATTATGGTAAAATATAAAAGTCAATCAGTCTAAATATTGCAGAATTAAGTAGGAGGAGGGCCTATCTGTGTCGAAGCGTACAAAAATTTTTTGGGCCAGGATGTTCACAGCCGCATTTATTTTTACGGCGCTTTTTCATTCTGTCCCCGTTGGGGCGACCGCCAGCGGCGTCGAAATCACAACGCCGACAGCATTGCTGCAGTTTGCTCAGAGCGTAAACGCCGGCAACAGCTATGCGAATCAAACGATCCTTTTGGCGAATGACATTGATTTATCCAGTGTCGCCAACTGGCCGTTTATCGGCAACGCGGTTTCGCACCCGTTCAGCGGCGTGTTCGATGGCCAGAACCATACCATTTCCGGGCTGACTTTTTCCGCCGTCAATATGTCGACAGCCGGCGCCGGATTATTTGGCGTCTTGCAAAGCGCGACAATCCGAAATTTGACGGTTAAGACAAGCGCCAAGGGCGTAAGCGCCACGACTTGTGTTGCCGTGCTGGCTGGGTGTATCGTCGACGGCACAGCGGGAAAGCCCACCACGCTGGATAATGTTCACGCAAGCGGACAAGTGACTGGAGATTCTTATGCCGTTGGCATTTTAGCCGGCAAAGCGGAGTTCAAAAGCCCGAGCTCCGGTCTCATCATTCAAAACTGCACCGCCGAAGGTTCAGCGGCCAGTACGGGTTATGGGTATGTCGGCGGCGTGATTGGCCATCTGCTATCCAATGTTTCGCAAGGCGGAAATATCATCATCCAAAACTGTAAGAGCAACGTGCAGATCAGCAGCCAGCAAGATTACGCGGGCGGCTTCGCGGGTATGCTGGAAAATAATCAAGTCAATACAAGCGCTGTGGTGGAAAATTGTGTTTCTTCCGGCAATGTGACGAGCGAAGGCTCATATACCGGCGGTTTTGCCGGAGAAATCCGCAATTTCACTGTAAAAACTTCTTCCGCCGAAGGTATTGACGCGGGTATTTCGGTATATGGCAAGGGTTCTTATGTTGGAGGTTTTGCCGGTTACGCGCAGGCCACCGGTTCGGGGCAAATATCCATTACAGACTGCCACACAGGCAATGACTCGCATTACGCGGCCGCGGTTGTCACAGGCGGCGGAGCGTTTGTCGGCGGTTTCGTGGGAAAAGCCGCCTTGCTGAACATCAGCAATTGTCACGCCGGCGGCAGCGCTGTGGGCAACGGTCTTTATGTCGGCGGTTTCGCCGGCGCTTTGAGTCAGTGCCATGTCTCAAATTGCTACGAGGTGGCCGCCGTGTCTACGCCGCAGTATTATGTTGGCGGCTTCGCCGGGCTTTTGGAATTCGGAAACACGCTCACAGACTGCTATGCTTTGGGCGGCGCCAGCAGTACAGGGTTAAATGAAAATGTCGTGGGCGGTTTCGCGGGCATGGCCAGCGGAACTGTTATGCAGAACTGTTACGCCAGCGGATATGTCTATGGCGCCAGACCGTACCTGTCCAGTCAGGGCGCGTTTATCGGACGCTTCGTGCCCACTGCGCAGCTTCAAAATTGTTATTATGATTCAGAGACCTCTGTGGGCTTGGGCCCGCTCGGCGCCGGTTCCGTCAACGGATCTTTGGGCAGCATGACCACCAGGGAAATGTTTTCGGCGTTAAATCTGCCTCTTGACTCATCGTCGCCAGAGCCTACAACGAGGCCTGTCTCCACAACGCCCACACCTACGGCGGCGACGACGCCCGACTCCACAACGCCTACACCTACGGCGGCGACGCCCGGCTCCACAACGCCTACACCTACGGCGGCGACGATGCCCGACTCCACAACGCCTACACCTACGGCGGCGACGCCCGCTTCCACGACGCCTACACCTACGGCGGCGACGCCCGCTTCCACGACGCCTACACCTACAGCGGCGACGCCCGCTTCCACGACGCCTACACCTACGGCGCCTTTGCCTGTCGGAGAAGGGATTCCCGCCATTGAGAAAGCGGCTTTGCACGAGACAGTCTCTTTAGACGGCGTCAATTGGATTCTCAATAAAAAAATAAGCGTGAACGGCGAAAATTACGCGCTGCTCATAAGCGCCAAGCTTTGGGATAAGACATCGTTTCGAGTTGATCGGTCTCCCAATAATTCCTATGAAGGTTCCGCCGTGCAAACAATCATGACAGATACCTTTATCAGTATCGGCCCTTTGATAAAAGCGAACGCTGTTGTTCCCGATTTAGGCCCTAACGATATCTCCGCCTATTCGGCGCCGACAAGCGTCCTGGCGGTCACTTCCGGCCAGACAAAAAATATTTTCTTCGCGCCGAGTTATCTTGAGGAAATGGGATGGCCCCAAGCATATTGGGGATACAACGGCGGCAGCCCCTGGTGGCTGCGGACGCCTGTACCCGATTCAGACAGCCTTATCTTCATGTCCCATACCACGCCGGATTGCGGCCATATTTTAAAATGGGACACCACCCAAGTTACATACGCCGGCATATATACATTGTTCCATGCCCGGCCTTTGGTATGGGTAAAATATTGATGAGCGAAGGGGGATATCACTTTGTCTAGAATTTTATCTCGTCAGGCCGCCAATCTGATCGCGAAGGCGCTGGCCAGTGTACTATTGTTTTCAATGCTATTCGCCCTGCCGCCTTTTGCTCCAATAGAGGCCGGCGCGGCTGCTGTCAGCACTCTTCAAATCGGAACGGCTGAAGAGTTTATGGCGTTTGCCAAAAGCGTAAATGATGGTAAAAACTATGCCGGTTCAACGGTAAAATTGACGAACGACATTAATGTATCCTCCGCCGGTCTCTGGACGCCTATCGGCAATTCATCCGCTCATCCGTTTAGCGGCGTGTTTGACGGTCAAAATTTTACTGTTTCCGGGCTTTGGATATTTGACAGAACGGTGGCGCAGCAAGACGGGGTTGGCCTTTTCGGCACGATCCAAGGCGCAGTCATTCAAAATCTAACCGTCGTCACGACCACCGGTACGAACATGGGGGTAAACTCAGGGTCTGCCGCAGCCGCTGTTGTTGGCTCTGTTATAGACAGCGCGGCCGGGCAGGCCTCTGTGATTAAAAATGTCCACGCGACAGCACAGATTACGGGGACTATATATCCAATCGGCGTTTTAATTGGTAAAGTGGATCTCAGTAAATCGCGCTCTTCTATCACCATTCAAGATTGTTCCGCCGCGGGTTCGGTCAAAAGTGAAGAAGGCGGTTACGCGGGTGGGCTCGTCGGCGCTGTCTTTTGTAAATACGGCGAGGGCGCGGCGATTCAGATAAGCGATTGCAAAGCGGACGTTGAGCTCAACACGAAAGGCAATTACACGGGCGGTTTTGCTGGTTTGTTAGAAAACACCGGAAAAAGCACGAACGCCTTAGTGAAAAATTGTACAGCCGCAGGTTCTGTAACAGGCGGCGGTTTATATACCGGCGGGTTTGCGGGCGCTATCCGCGATATTTCGGTGAAAGACTGCACTGTCGTCAGTTTTGCGGTTTATGGAAAAGGCGCTTATACCGGCGGGTTTGCCGGGATGCTCGACAACTCAAGCTCGGATTTTTCCATAGAAGGCTGCGTTACGGGCGAGGACATGCATTATAATCCTACCTCTGTTTCAGGCGGATCTGGCTATACCGGCGGATTCGTGGGATTGGCGCGCGGCGTGGCCATCAGCAGCTCTCACGCTGGCGGAGGCGCGTTTGGTAAAGGCGTGTATGTAGGCGGGTTTGTCGGCGCACTGGAGCAGGCGCAGATTTCCAATTGCTATGAAAAAGGCGCTGTGGTTTCCACGGGATTCAGCGTCGGAGGGTTCGCAGGGCTTATGAAAGCCAGTACGCTGGAAACTTGCTTCGCTGTAGGCGGGGCAAGCAGTACGGACACGCTTCATGATAACAATACAGGCGGATTCGCCGGTACTGTAAATGAATCTGTGATGCATAATTGTTATGTCAGCGGCTATGTATACGGCGAAAAGAAAGACGATTCCACGAAAGGCGCGTTTATCGGAAGCGCTGCGGGAAATACGCAAATCAATGATTGTTATTACGATCCCACGCCGGTCTATGGCATGCAAACGATCGGCGCGGGCGAAACCTCCCTGCGCGGAGCGCTTCAGACCATTACGACGACGCGGTTTCTGACAGCAACCGGCCTTGGAACCGACGTTCTCGATGCAATGATGGTACACCCATAAAATTATTAAAAAAAAGCCCGGCGTTTTCTCGCCGGGCTTTGCATTATTATACTTATGAATGAGAACATTTGTCAACGATTAAGTCACAGCTCATTCTTAATTTTATTACGAACACAAAATTGGAAAATCTATTCGTTTTCCTCAGATTTAGGGGTACCGCTCCATCAAACCTATAAAATATCGCCCCAATTCATCCGGCACATCCATAGCAAGCACCTCTTCAATCCCACCGTTCTTATTGCCACCATCATGATAAAATACGAGAAGCAGTTTGCCATCATGCACGAAGTACATAGAGTCCTGGATAGTTGTAAAATACCCATCACTACTTACTTTGTAAAAACATATACCCTCGTGAAACTCAGATTCAGATATCCTACGAATTTTTTGCAGTATTTTTTCATTAGAACGTTGGTCAAAAGGGTCGTAGCCGTTTTCATCGCTAAAGGCTAAAAGCTCATCAAATTTTTGCGGATTTATTTCAGAGATGTTTACGGCTGTTTCAGGTATATAATATCCAACACCGTAATAATACTCAAAATTTAAAGGATCTGCGTAATAATCACGCATTGGCTCCCATTGGCTTTCTGCACAATAAACAACTCCACCCATATACTTCCCTATGTAACTATGAAC
>JAITPB010000012.1 GCA_031289625.1 Clostridiales bacterium
GAAACCGGAAGAACGCATGGCATTGAAAGAGGCCGCCAGTGGAACTGTGGATTGAGTATCAAACGGCGGAGCGTTTGCCCGCCGCTTACGAACAGAGGATCGTCCGCGTAGCAGAGGAAAGCCTCCGCCTGGAGCAGGCGGATCCCCATGTGGAAATCAGCTTGCTGCTGGTAGACAACGAGCGCATCCGTTCTTTAAACCGCCGGTACAGAAAAATAGACAAAGAGACGGATGTGCTGTCTTTTCCGCAGGAAGATAAGCCCGGACAATCGTCCGGACAGTTGTCCGAACCATTGTCTGGACGATTGTCCGGCGCGGGGCCGCGGCCGCTGGGGGATATTGTCATCTCTCTGGAACAAGCAAAAACACAGGCGGAAGAATATGGGCACAGCCTGGAAAGAGAGCTGGGTTTTCTGACCGCGCACAGTATGCTGCATCTGCTGGGATATGATCATCAGACGCGGGAAGACGAGACTGTTATGTGTCAAAAGCAGGAAAAAATTTTGTCCAGGGCGGGGCTGGCGCGATGAAAAAGAATGAAAACCGGCTGGAAAGCTTTCGATATGCGGCGCAGGGCGTGATACACGCCTTTAAAAACGAGCGGAATTTTAAGATTCATTTATGCGCGGCGTTCTGCGTGTTCTGGCTGGCCTGTTTTTTAAAAGTAAAAATGGAAGAATTTTTGATTTTGGTTCTGACCGTAACCATGGTGATGGCGGCGGAAATGTTTAACACCGCGATAGAATCGGTGGTGGACTTGTATTGCAAAGACTGTTTTCATCCGCAGGCTAAAATCGCCAAGGACGTTGCCGCAGGCGGGGTGCTGCTGACGGCGATCGGTTCATGCGTTGTCGGGTATGGTATTCTCATCCGCCGGATCATTGCGTTGATTGCGTTTTCCTCTGCGGACTAATGGATTGAAGGGAAAGAGAATGCGAAATAAAAGGATGCTTTTCGCGGTTTTCGCGATTTTAATGCTGGCGGCCGTCACGTCATGCGGCAAAAAAACGCCGGACGACAGCCCCAATAATCTTACAGATCCGTCCGCGTCCAAATCTGACGGCGCTCTCACGCCGGCGCCGGTGATAGCGTCTGAACCTGCGGAAGACTTGATGGGAAAAGCCATCGATCCGCTGACGGGATTTTGGATTGACCAGGATACCGCTGCCAGCCGCCCGATCGCCGTCGTATTCAACAATCACCATAAAGCGCTGCCGCAGAGCGGCATCGGCCAGGCGGCTGTTTATTATGAGGTTTTAGCGGAAGGAAACATCACGCGCATCGTCGGCATTTTTCACGGCCTGGACGCGGTGAAATTGGGGCCGATCCGCAGCGCGCGTCATTATTTTATCGATTTTGCGCTGGACTATGACGCGATTTTTATTCACCACGGCGGCAGCCCGCAGGGATACAGCACGCTGTTTTCTTTGCAGATTCCCTATTTGGACGGGCTGGCCCTGGAAGGCGTCACGTTTTGGCGGGATCCGGAACGGGTAAAAATCAGCGGCATGTATGAACACAGTTCTTACACGGACGCCGAAAAAATCCAGGCGGCGATCGCCTCCTACGGCTATCGGGCCGAGCTTGAGGAAAGCCCCAGAATCGGATTTGATTTTTATCCGGAAAACACGCCGCCAGCCGGCGCGACCGGTGCGACCGGTGCGACCGATATAACCGGCGCGGCCGATGCGGTCGGCACGGCCGATATAACCGGCGCGGCCGGTGCGGAAACACTGGAAGTGCAATACAGCGAGGATTATCAGTCCACGTTTGTCTACGACGGCAAAGACAAAGTGTATTACAAATTTCATGAAGGCGAGCCGCATATCGACGCCGAAACGGGAGAACAGCTTTCTGTCGCCAATATACTCATACAGTTCACCAGCATTTCTGACATCCAAAACGACGACGCGGGCCGGCGCGACGTGAAAACAGTCGGCGTGGGAACGGGTTTTCTGATCACATGCGGAGGCGTCGCGCCCGTCACGTGGGAAAAATATTCTCATCAGTCGCCGACGCAATGGCGCTGGGAAGATGGCAGCGAAATTCAATTAAACAAGGGCAAAACATGGATATGCGTTATTTCACCCGATACGCCGCTGGAAATCAAGTGACGGCATATCTGTCCGGACAATGTCCGGACATTGTCCGGCCTGGACGCAAAGACTGGGAAAAAACATAGAGAGAGGCTGCTTATGCTTTTCAATTCTCTGGCGTATCTTTTGTTCCTGCCTTTTACGGCGGTGATTTATTATTGTCTGCCCCACCGGTTCCGCTGGATTTTTCTGCTCGCGGCCAGCTATGTTTTTTATATGGCCTGGCGGCCAGAGCTTATTACACTTTTGCTGTTCTCCACTTTTGTAAATTATTACGCGGCGCGGCACATTTATCGTTCCCAAGACCCCGCCGCCCGCAAAAGAACCCTTTCGCTCTGCCTTTGGATCAGTTTTGGACTGCTCTTTGTGTTTAAGTATTTGTCTTTTTTCAGTCAAAGCCTGCGGGCGCTGGCTGGCTGGGCGCGTCTACCGTATCCGGTTCCGGATTTCAACCTGATCCTGCCGATGGGCATTTCTTTTTACACCTTTCAAACCGCGTCTTATGCCATCGACGTTTATAAAGGCGCGTATCCCGCGGAAGAAAATTTTTGGAAAGTCTCTTTGTTTACCACGTTTTTTCCGCAGCTGGTGGCCGGGCCTATTGAGCGCGCGAACACGCTGATGAATCAGCTCTTCCAAGACAAGAAACCAAAACAGGAAAATTTTATTTTGGGCGGAAAATATCTTTTGCTGGGCTTTTTCAAAAAAGCCGTGATCGCGGACAGACTTTCCATACCGGTCAACGCCGTATTCAATACGCCGCAGTATTATCCCGGTCTGCCTTCCATCATTGCGGTGTTTTTTTTCGCGTTCCAGATCTATTGCGATTTCAGCGGATATTCGGATATCGCCGTGGGCAGCGCGAAACTGCTGGGCGTGGATCTGACGCAAAATTTCCGTCAGCCTTATTTTTCCGCCGGCATCCGGGCGTTTTGGCGGCGCTGGCATGTGTCCCTGTCTTCCTGGCTGAAAGATTATATTTATATTCCCCTGGGCGGCAGCCGTGTTCCCTCCCTGCGTCATGCCGTGAACCGCATGAGCGCTTTTTTGATCAGCGGCCTTTGGCATGGCGCCGATTGGACGTTTGTGCTTTGGGGCGGCCTGCACGGGTTTTATCAAATCATCGAGGATCATGTAGGCAAAAACGTCGCGAGCCCAAAAAGGCGCGCCTCCCAAAATTTTCTAGTTTCTGGATTTCAGCGATGCGTGACGTTCGGCTTAGTTTGCTTCGCATGGATATTTTTTCGGGCCAACAGCCTCGGGGACGCCTTTACTATCATCCGGCATTTGCCCAGCGGCTTGGGCCAATGGCACAACCGGCAGTATCTTTACGAGGTTTTGACAGGCATGAAGGTCAATCTGGCGGATATTTTGATTGATACGGGGCTGATTTTTATTTTGCTGCTGATCGACGGTACAGACGCTTTCGCCAAAATGGAACGCGCGCCCGCTTGCCTCCGGATCGGATTTTATGCGGTATTGGCTGTGCTGATCATGGCTTTCGGCGTATATTACAACGCAGGGCAGTTTATTTATTTTCAATTTTGATTTTCTTGATTTATTTTTGATTTTTGAGGTTTTGGCATGTTAAAATTTTTGGGGAAGGCAGGGGCTTTCGCGGCGATTCTGCTGGCCTGTTTTTTTTTCCTTGGCCGCGCTTATGAAGCCGCGGCGCGCAAAAATTTGATAAACGTTTGGAACAGGCGGCGGTTTGAGGAGCTTCATGCCCTGCCGCCCCATTTTTTGGATATGGTGTTTATTGGATCATCTCATTCTTATTGCAGTTTTGATCCGGAACAGATCGGCGCGTTGCTGGGCGTTGAAAGTTTTCAAATGGGTATGCCCCTCCAGCATCCGGATTCCAGTTATTTTACGCTGCTGGAGGTACTCAAGACGCAAACGCCGTCTATCGTCATTATGGAACTGTATTGGGATATGCTGGACGATGATTTTGATTTGAAACAGGCCGACACGCTCTTTCAGGCGCTAGACGGCGGCGCGCTCAAAGGCGATTATATCCGCGAAGTGTTTCCCTGGAATGAAAAAATAAAATACGCCGTGCCTCTGATTCGTTATCAGCAGGACTTTTGGACGTATCAAAACAAAGTTTTAACGGATTGGCTGGAAAAAACTTTGGGTGTATACAAACCGGATGAGGGGAGAGAAGGAGAGGAGCGCTACGGCTATAGAGGATTCATTTACTGCGATTATCTCATTCCGGAAAGTAAATATGGCGCGGCCAATCAATTCCAGCGCTTCGATGGGAAAAAATGGGCATTCTCTGCCGTGCAGAAAGAATATTTGATCAAAATGATTTCATTGTGCGCGGAAAACGGCGCCCGCCTTCTGTTTGTCACCGCGCCCGTGCCGCCCGTGTCCATGGAGATCATCCAAAATTATGGGGAGGTTCACCAGGCGGTGGCGTCTTTTGCGGTTGCGCGCCAAATCCCTTACCTGGATTTTAATCTTGTGAATCAAGAAGAACAGATCTTGACGAACGATCATTTTCGCGACGACGCGCATTTGAATTACAGCGGCGCCGTGATTGTTGACCGTTATCTGGCGCGCTGGATTCTCGAAAATACCGACGGCTTTACGCTTTCTGTTGACTAATTCGAGATAAAAATATACAATGTGTTCAAATACTGACAAAGCAAGGAGGACAAAAGAATGGATCAAATGGATCCGCGGATCGATCAGACGGATCAAAAAGATCAAACGAATCCAAACGATCAGACTGATCAAAGCGATCAGACTGATCAAAACGATCAGACGCCTGAAAACGATCAGACGCCTGAAAATGATCAGGCGCCTCAAAACGATCAGGCGCCTCAAATAAAAACATCTAAGCTCAGAAATATTTTTTTTAAAACGGTTTGCATTTCATCGGTTTCCCTTGCCGTGCTGGTCGTATCCGGAATGCTGATGCTCAAAAGCGTCATAAGGCCGCCGGATATCCCCGCTATGGAGATAGAGATCGTGATAACCGAACCGCCCGAAACCATCAGCATTGCGCCTGAGACGCCCGCCCTGGTTCTGCAAGAGACGGAGCATCCGGCAGACGCTGACAGCGCCGCGTTTCTTTCCCCGGAAGGGCAGGATGAAGACGAGAACGCCGGCGGAGGGCTGAAAGCGCCGGAAGGCTTTACTTCGGACGATAGAAAAGAGCAATTCTATACTTTTTTGCTGTTTGGCATGGACATCGGCGTGAACACCGATACCATCATCGTGGCTTCCTACGACGGCGTCAACCGTAAGGCCAGCCTGATCAGCATTCCCAGGGACGTCAAAGTCGATGTGAAACGATCGATGAAAAAGATCAACGCGGCGTATCCCGCCGGTACTTTGAACGGACGCGGCCATTTGGGCGGTGTGGCGCAGTTGAAGAGAGAAATCAAAACCATCATTGGTTTTGAACCGGATTTTTATGCATGTGTCGATTTAGAAGCGTTTATCCAACTGGTGGACGCAGTTGGCGGCCTGGATATAACGGTACCCATGGATATGCAGTACGACGATCCGATTCAGGGTTTACATATTGATTTTAAAAAGGGAGCGCAGCATTTGAACGGCATGGAAGCGCTGCGGTTCGCCCGTTACCGGAAGGGGAATAACGGGAAAAGCACGATCAGCGATTATCAGCGCATCGAAAATCAGCAGATGGTCATCTTGGCTGCGGTGAACAGATTGCTTCGGCCTGTAAATTTACTGAAGCTCGACGAGTTCATTACGATTTTTCAGGAAAATGTAGACAGTGATTTAAAGCCCGAAAATATGATGTGGTTTGCGAACGAATTGAATCAAATCAGGGGGACGGACGCGCTGTCCATGCATACCATGCCCACCAAAGCTTCCGGCGGATTGCCTCCCGAGTATTATGAGTTTCTGGACAGAAAAAGAGTTGTAGATCTGATCAACCAAACCGTGAATCCTTACAAGAAAAATATCGTGTCAAGCGACCTCGGCATTATCGGTTCATAAAAATAAAACGGCCCCATGAGGCGGCGGAAACGCTAATGCATGGGGCCCTGTTCTTTCCAGAAGCTTTATCAAAAACGGAGATGGAATATCATGCGAATCGATTTGCCCGCGAATGTCCAATATATACTTGACACCTTGAATCGGCAGGGCCATGAGGCATACGCGGTGGGCGGCTGCGTCCGCGACTGTCTGCTGGGGCGGGTTCCGCATGACTGGGACATCGCGACTTCGGCCTCGCCGCCGGAAGTGAAAGCCTGCTTCCCGCGCACCTTCGACACCGGAATCGCGCACGGCACAGTAACGGTTCTCCTGCGCAAAGCCCATTATGAAGTGACCACGTACCGCGTTGACGGGCTGTATCTGGACAGCCGCCATCCGCAAAGCGTCTCTTTCACCAAAAATCTAAGAGAAGATTTAGCGCGGCGCGATTTTACGATAAACGCCATTGCCTATCATCCCGGCGGCGGGATCGTGGATCCGTTTGAGGGTGCGCGCGACATCTCGCAAAAAATCATCCGCGGCGTTGGCGATCCGGATTGCCGGTTCCAGGAAGACGCGCTGCGGATGCTGCGGGCGGTGCGGTTTTCCGGGCAGCTGGGCTTTGACATAGAAGAAGCGACAGAACGGGCCATGGCTAAAAACGCCGCGCGGCTGCGCCTTATCAGCGCCGAACGCGTGCGGGAGGAACTGACTAAGCTTTTGCTCTCGCCTTATCCCGAAAAGATCACGTTACTGCTCACGGCCCATCTGCTGGAGGAAGGCTGGCCCTCGGGCGATCGCCCGGGTGATCGTCCGGACAATCGTCCGGACAATTGTCCGGGTATTTGTCCGAGGGCGGACGAGATCCGTCTCGCAGCGCAAAGGCTTCCGCGATGCCCCAAAAAAATCGCGTTGGTGTACGCGCTGCTTTTATACGGGCGGGAACCCGCGGAGGTGGCGCGCGTGATGGAAAGTTTGCGCTTTGACCGGGCGGCGGTACGAGACGCCGCCCATTTGACGCGGTGGGTGCGGATGCCTTTGGACTGCCGGGACTATCCTCTGCGCCGGTTTTTAAGTCTCTGCGGGCCGGAAACATTTGAAGATATTCTAGCGCTGAAAAATATTGTATTGCCAGCGGAGGCGGCGGCCATTCCGCCTCTGGCGCGCGAGCGGTACAGAGCCGTGATGGAGAGCGGCGCCTGTTTGCGCGTGAGAGATTTGCGGATCGATGGAAATGATTTGCTGGCGCTGGGGCTGAAGGGAAAAGAGATTGGGGAAACATTGGACTGTCTGCTGGATCACGTGCTGCGCCGCCCGGAACTGAACCAAAAAGAAGTTTTGATGCGTATGGTTCGCGGCAGCCCGTGAAAGGGTTCGCCAATGGATACATTTTCGCTCTTTTAAATTCATGAGATTTATGATACACTACACAGGAATATGGCGACAAGCGAGGTAGGACAATGAATCGTAGCGATGATCCGCATCAGGAAACGAGACTTCACACTGAAAACGGCATGATTTATGAAACAAACCGCCGCGCTCAGCGCGGAAACGGCGGCGCGCCTCCGCCCGCCAATCCAAAACGGACGCAGTCGCAGTTTGCTATGTTTTATATTTTAACGTTATTCGGCGGCGTAATCATTTGTATCATCATTTTCGCGGTTGTCTTTAACACGATACTCGGCCGCCGGAATGAAAACCAGAGCGCCGCGGCGATTACGCCCATGCCGGTTCAGACTGCCGCGGGCGGGCAGATTACGGAGGCCACGGGCGCCGTCCAAAGTGTGAACGCCGCCAGCCGGAGCGCCGTTTTGTTGGATGTTGTGTCCGGCGAGCAGTATACAGTTCAGATTACCGACGCCACACAAATGAGAGATAAATACGGCGACGGCATTCAATTGGAAAATTTCGAGGAAGGCGATATCGTGGAAGTGTCTTTTGATATTTCCGACGACCGCGCGAAATCGATGTCCAAAAGCGCGCAAGCTTGGGTACGGCCCTCGCGGAAAGACGTTCAGGTCGACGCGGCCAAGCGGACCGTCACAGTTGGCAATGAAGTATATACGTACAATGGCAATCTCATGGCGCTTTATCGCGGCGCGCCATTTGATCCGAGCCAAATTGCGTCTATCGATACGGTATCGCTGTCCGGCATAGACAATCAAGTTTGGGTGGTAACGCTGGACAAAAGCCATGGATACATCCGGCTGCGCAATCAGGAATTTATCGAAAATGGGGAATATACCCTGGATACGAGCCAATATTCCCAAGATCTGCAAATAGACCCCATCACGGTATTGGAAGGGCCGCATACGATTGTCGTCACTGGCGACAACATCGATCTTTTTGTGGAGAACGTCGAAGTAACCGCCGGCGGGTACGCTGACGTTGATTTAAATCAAGCGCAGATTAAATCCGGCATTCTGAATTTTATGGTCAACCAAACGGAATACACGCTTTGGATCGACGGTACAGAAGTCAGCCGGCACGAACCTGCCGTGCTGCCCTATGGGGATCACGTCATACGCGCGGAAAAAGAAGAGTTTGTTTCCGATGAAAAGACGGTGAACGTTCATCAGCCTTCCACCAGCGTGAGCCTGACATTAAAAGAAACGCGCAAGATGGGCAGGGTTATTATAACCACGTCGCCTGCGGAAGCGGATGTGTATATCGATGACGCGCTCATAGGGAAATCGCCTGTCAGTGTTTCGATGGATCTGGGCGACTATGTCCTCCGCGTCGAGAAGGAAGGTTATGAAACTATGAGCCTCCCGGTGACTGTCGATAAAGAAAACGAACCTTACAATCCATATCATGTAGAGCTTAAGCCCAGCTCGAGCCTACAGTGGCCCCCGATGCGAGAACCCTGGCCGTCAGCATCGGCGGAACCGTCAGTGCCAGCATCGGCGGAACCATCAGTGTCAGCGGCGGCGGAACCATCAGTGTCAGGGCTGGAATGGGAATGGCCCCTGTCGTTTTTTGACATGTATCCAACAGAAGAAATTCTGCCATAATCAAAACCATTTGGCCGTACTTTAGAGATGGATTCTCAAAAGCGCGGCCTTTGCCGTTCCCGATCCGCAAAGCCCTCCGCTGTTTTGCTTAACATATTTTGATTTTTGCGTCATATATGGAATAACAGCGATTTTATTTTTGATTTTGATTTTCCTAGGAGTGTGATCGCGTTGGCTTCCTTTTATTATAACACGCTGAAGGATATACCAGAGGCGTTTCGAAAACATGAAAAGACGCACCAAGCGCCCGCGCCTCAGTCCGCGTTGGACGATCTTTTTATGCTGTTTGTGATTATTCTGCTTTTTGGGCGGCAAGATTGCTGAGGGGCATGGAATTTTTGTGAAAAGTAGTGTATACTAAAGACAAAGTGGCTGCCGATTTGTGCGTAAGCCTATTTTTGAGGAGGAATTAAAATGGATTACACTTTGGAAGCCAAATTTGATCAGGCAAACAAGCATTGGCGCGTTGCCATTTCCGGCGAGGTGGATATTTTCAATTCCACGGATATGAAAAAATCGCTTACCGATCTGATCAACGAAAAAAACACGGATCTGGTTCTGGACTGCAAGCGTCTGGACTACGTAGATTCCACTGCTCTGGGCGCGCTGGTCGGCGTTTTAAAGAATGTAAAGAGCTACGGAGGTTCCATGCACCTTCGCAATGTAAAGCCGAGCTTACTCAAATTATTTAAGATTACCAATTTGGATAAAGTGTTTGTGATGGAAGGTGATGTCAATGATTAACGTGGCTTCGGATCAAGAATGCATTCAACTCTCCCTGCCGCTGAACGCCGCGTATGTATCCGCCGCGCGCCTGACCGCGTCGTCCGTGGCCAACCGCATGGGGTTTGACACGGACGAGATCGAGGACATAAAAGCCGCCGTGTCGGAAGCCTGCACGTATATCATCAAAAA
>JAITPB010000015.1 GCA_031289625.1 Clostridiales bacterium
AAATCAGCCGCGCAGCAAGAATCCAACGTCCCCGATAACGGGGAATCCCCAAAAAAGGAGGAAACGGACACGATGAAAATTGACAAGTCCAAAATGACCGCAGAGGAATTAACAGCCCTTGCGGACTTCGAGAAACGGTACGGCGCAGAGGATGAACCTGTTGCTGCCACAGGCGCTGCTACCCCTCCCGACGAGATAATCAAAGACACAGCCCCAAGTGGCGGCCACGTCGAGCTTCACCCGGAAGTCAAAAAAGCCCTTGCGGAACTTGACGCAATCAAAAAAGCGAATGAGGAACTCACAAAGAGCCTCGAAATGGAGAGGCTAACGGCAATCGCCAAAAAGTACGAGGTAATCGGCAAAAAAACCGACGAACTCGCGCCTAAGCTGTACGGCCTCAAAAAGGCGGGCGGAACCGTGTACGCGGACTACGTCGCGCTGTTGGATGAGAACGTGGCGACAGTCGAAAAGAGCGGCCTGTTTGGCGCAATCGGCAGCGACGCCAGCGGCACAGCGGACACCGTGGACAAAATTGGTATTGCCGCGAAGGAAATCACCAAAAGCGCAAATGTAGGGAATGCGGCGGCAATCGTCAAGGCGTGGGAGGATAATCCAGAATTGGCGGCGGCTTACGAAAAAGAATACCTGGGAGGGGTTAACTAATGGCGGCAGGACACGAATACCTAAACGCGTTTATCAACAATTCAGCGACCGTGCGCGAAAAGCTCGGCGCGGACATTGAGAACGCGCCGCATAAGCAATCTGGTAATAAGTCAATAGTAAAATAAAATAAATTACGACGGGGAAAAGATAAAAAAGGGCATAGCAAATAAACCTTTTTTCATAATCAAAAAAAAGTAAAAAATTGACAAACTATTAAATTTTGATATCTACACTTTTAGAGTAGAGTTGATTATTGTCCAGCAAACCAAAAATCAAATGGATTAATTTCCTAGATGTAAGTGCGAGTGCTCGTTTGTGCTGATGGGTTTTGACCTCAGCGAATTTTTTACAATAGAAATCATGATACTGTGGCGAATGATTTTTAACACTGTTAGCGGCTTCAATTAAATAGTAGCGAAGATAATGATTATCGGCTTTAGACATAATGGTGTCATCAGCAGTAAAGTTACCGGATTGATTTTGATTCCAAACAAGGCCAGCATATTTAGCCAAGGCATCTTGGGAATGAAAAGCTTTAATAGAGCCGATCTCCGCTAAAATGCCACTGGCATAAACAGGGCCAATACCGGGAATGGAAAGCAAAGATTGATATTCATTAGTATTGAGACCTTTAATAGCGTTTTCAATAGACTTGTTAAGATTTTTGACTTCAGTTTCAAAAGCGTTTATGCAGTTAAAAGAAGAAACAATGGAAATAGTAAGTGGCTCATAGAGACATTTATCAAGCTTATAGGAGTTGGCAGCGGCTTGCTTGAGCAAAGCAGCGGTTTTCTGAGGGTTGTCAAAAGAGTTTCTGCTTTTAAGACAGATAAAGCCGACCAAATCTGAAGGAGACATAACGACAACCTCTTCTGGCGAAAGAAAATCCGTGAGAACAGCGGATGCGGCAGCTCCAAAGCTATTGGAAAAAGGACTGTCCTCATCGTTTGTGACAGCCAATTCACTGAATTTCAAGAATATATTAGAGAGCATATAGGCTTTCTCATGAGTAATAGATTCAATCAAATGAAGCCTGTGTCTTGTTAAGCGTTGAAGAGCAAGGAACTGAGCGCCGCGCCATGGTTCAGTCGTAATACGGCCAACTCTGGCAAAATCAGCGATTATAAAAGCATCAATATGGTCAGTTTTGCCCATGCCAATGAAATATTTTTTATAATTGGCTACAGTTTTAGGATTCAAGCAATAAACATAAGGCTTAAAAGGCATCAATATTTCCGTTGATGACAAGAAAGTGGCAATATGAGTGCTGTAATAAGAGGTAGACTCAAGAGCTATTATAAGGGAAGAGAAGTCTTTGTGAACCTTCAATAATTCAGCCAGCTTGTGAGCTAATTCGGTAGCGCCGAGATGGTTATTGAATAGCAAAAGCTTTGCAAGGCAGTATAGACGTAACCTTCGCCATATTCTCTTATGAATATACGAGGCGGTCTACCGCTTCATTTGCCCGACCTGCGGCGCGGAGTTCACCGCCTATGGGAACTCTCGCTGTAAATACTGCTCTCACTCCTGTTATATCAGCGGTCGTTTCGGTGCCGGCGAAAAGGCGGGTGGTTCGCTGTGAGCAAAGAAGTTTTCGACCGTGAACGGTTCTATCAGGCTACCATCGCCATTGCACGAACAATGCTCTAGAGGGGGCTGATAACCGCCGACGAATTTGTCATAATTGATACAAAGATGCGCGAGAAATACCGCCCATTATTGGGTACATTATGCCCTGAAAATACGTCGAATTACCTTGCAGACTGTCCGAAAACTCGGTAGAAAAATCTTGAAAAACGGCGCAAAATGTTGTATAATATACTTGTAGGAACAGAGAAGAGGCACAAGATATGGGATATATTAAAGGCGCTTCAAGAGAACAGATCACGCTCTTGCTGGTATACTTTTGGAAAATGGCGTAAATAATTTTGAATTCATCAATAGTCACAGCGTAACTGCCGAAATTCTTGGTAACAGGAATACCCGGTATTCCACGCGCGATGAGTTTAGAATTGATATTTACATAAACCCAACAAACCCCATTGTAGAAACCTTTGGAGTATTCCCACATCTTGAATCCCTCTAATTTCAGCCATTGATAAAACTCTGCGTCAGGGTTATTCTCAAGGGACTTGTCGTAAACAATAATTGCAGCTGACCCATCTCCAATTGAAGGTTTTTCAGTTTCTATCATCTAATCACATCTCCCTTGCGCCGCCAATATAGGGGTTTTTCATACATTTTGATTTTGCACCCTTTTTGGTGAAACGCACCCTTTACTCTGATTTTGCACCCTTTTGAAATCAAGCGGGCAAGGCAAGCGTCAAATTGTATCAAAGTCGGCGTTATTATATCGAGAAACTTCAAATTGCTGATTTTATCATGGAAGCGGTCAAGCGCGGTCGGGTCAGTTTTTACCCGGCCAAACTCCTGCCACAACTCATCCATGAACAGCGGGTTGATGAGCTTCAAAATATTTTCCTCGCTGGTGTAATGCGCGCCCGCCTCGCGCCGCCGCTCAATTGGTCCACGCATATGTACCTGCCGCCAGTATGGCCACGGCCAGCGTCCCCGTAACAAGGCCGGCCAAACGTTTGCGTGTCCGCGCAAAATGAATAAGAAGAAGAAAAAAATTAATGAAAAAAGAAAAAAATTTGCTTTTATATTTAACATCTTACCCACCAATTCCCGCCTATTCTGTGGCTTTCTCAATTGACGGCCACTGCTGAAATCTATATAATAGTAAGAAAAATATAATTTTTTTGCCGCAACGCGACGTATCAGGCGAGCCTAGGGAGGTTGTTCGGGATGGGTTTATTCACAAAAAGTTTAAATCAAAAACTGACCAAATACCTTCACGCCAAAGGGGCGGCGCTTGTGGGCATTGCAGATTTGACAAAGCTAAATCCGAAATCCCGGTGGAATTATGAGCGCGGCATCGTCATCGCGCTGGCTTTCAGCGGAAAGGCCATGGAAACGCATAAAAACGGAGATCCTATGCGCTATTATATGGAATATACAGCCATCAACAAAAAACTCACGGCTCTGGCGGGCGACACGGTGCAGTTTTTGAAGCAAGCGGGATATGACGCCTTTGCTATGCTGGAATCTTTGATTCCAGCAGATTCGCGGCTGGTTACGCCGCTGCCGTATAAAACGGTGGCGACGCAGTCTGGCATGGGCTGGATTGGCAAATGCGCCTTGCTGGTCACGCCCGAATATGGTTCAGCGGTGCGGATGACTGCTGTGCTGACAAACGCGCCGCTGGAGTGCGGAGAGCCGGTGTGTTTGTCGCGCTGCTCGGAAATCTGCCGCGTATGCACGAATATTTGCCCGTCTCACGCGATCGCGGGGAACAAATGGCGCCCCGGAATGGCCCGGGAATCGTTTTTCAACGCGCAGGCGTGTTTCCCTTACGCGGTCGGGTTCGCAAAAGACAAACTCAAAGTGGACGACATCATTTGCGGCCTGTGCCTGTGCAACTGCCCCTGGACAAAAAAAGCGTACGGCTATTTGTAGTCTGGTTTTGGTTTGGCAAACGTCTGTAGGGTAAAACTTAACGCCATAATCAGCAGCGTCATCACCGCAATGATGATGATGTTATTTTGAATCAGGAGGAGCGCCGCACCGGCGCCCGCCATGTGCCAAATCACTTTGCCGACGACATTCAGCGCGTACACGATCGAAGCGTCGGGCGAGGGATTTTCGAGACCCTGGGTCTGAAAGCCGCGCGCGCCGCTCATCTCAAAATCTTCCTCAATGGCGATCACCCGATGCGTAATGGTATCGCCGCTTTTCAGCAAATACGTGATGTCGTCGCCGATTTTTATCAGATTCGGATCGATTTTTTGGGTGACGACAATGGAACCTTTGGGTATTTCTCTCTGCATACTCCCCGTCAGCACGGTAAAATACGAAAAGCCATAAAAATTCTTAACGCCGCCGTTCTTTCCATTGGAGCTGCTGTAAATGAAAACAACCGTGGCCACCAACAGCAGCGCTACATAAAAAAACAGGCCCGATAGTTTTTCAGTGGCCCGGCCTCGCGGTTTTCGCGTTTTTGTATTGGGCGTGCCGCGCGTTATGGTGATTCGCCGCGCGCCGCGCGCTTTTATTTTGCGGCTGGGCGGCTTATCTTCAAAAGAGACGACGGATTCGTTTTGTATACTCGGGGACGGATTGGCTTGCCTGTAGGGGCGGTCTTTGACCGCCTGGGAGCTTCGTGGGCGAACATCGTTCGCCCCTACGGGGGGACGGTCCGCTCGTGAGTATAAATATTCGTTTCGCGAAAACGCGCTTTGCAAATCTTCGTATAGCAGATCTTCGTATTGCAAATCTCCATATTGCAAAGTTTCGTTTTGCAAATTTTCGCTTTGCAAATCTTTGTATTTCAAATCTGCGTTTTGCAAATCTTTGTACTTCAAATCTGCGTTTTGCAAATCTTCGTATAACAGATCTTCGTATTGCAAATCTGCATATTGCAAATTTTCGCTTTGCAAATCTGCGTTTTGCAAATCTGCGTTTTGCAAATTCTCGTTTTGCAAATCCGTGTTTTGCAAATCTTCGTATTTCAAATCTGCGTTTTGAAATTCCCAGTTCAGTTGTTCCAATGACTTGATATCCGCCATTTTTCTCTCCGCCTCAAGCAACGTTATGTTCACGAATTTTCGATCGCGAGTATATGCGTTTATTATTCGCCCCTTTCAGCGCATTATCGGCGGATGTCCTGGGAAAATCAGTCTAAAGATGATACAATAAAGGCATAGGAGAGGATGCTATGCCAGAAAAAATAAAAATATCCTATGTATGCCGGGAATGTGGGTATGAGACAGGCAAATGGCTGGGCCGCTGCCCGTCCTGCGGCAGTTTTAATACGCTGGAGCGGACGGAGACAGCCGTCGGCGCGGAGAGCCGCGCGCCTGCTGAAGCGAAAAGCCAGGCGATTGCCCGGGCGGTTGTCCGGACGACTGTCCGGACAGATCTCCGTTCCGCCGCGGTTCCGCTGGGGAAAATACAGCCAATGGCGGAAAACCGTCTGTCCACGGGCCTGTCTGAATTGGATAACGTTTTAAGCGGTGGCATCGTGGAAGGCTCGCTGATTCTGCTGGGCGGCGACCCAGGCATTGGAAAGTCTACGCTGCTGCTGCAGATCTGTCAAAGCATTGGCGAAAAGGGAAAAAATATTTTATACGTTTCCGGCGAGGAGAGCCTGCAGCAGATTAAGCTGCGCGCGGATCGGCTGGGCATTTTTACAGAGCGTTTGTTTTTGATCGCGGAAACCCGTATAGGCGCGATCGAGCAAATCCTGCGCGAAACGCGGCCGGATTTGGCCATCATCGATTCCATTCAAACCATCTATAGCGAAGAAAGCGCGCCAGCCCCTGGCAGCGTCTCACAAGTGCGAGCCTGTACGTCCATACTGACGCGGCTGGCGAAAACTTTGGGCATTTCCGTGTTTATTGTGGGGCATGTCACGAAAGAAGGCGCGATTGCAGGGCCGCGGGTGCTGGAGCATATGGTGGACACAGTGCTGTATTTTGAAGGCGAACGGCATGAAAGCTACCGGCTGATTCGCGCTGTGAAGAACCGCTTCGGCGCGACGAATGAGATCGGCGTGTTTGATATGCGGGAGCAGGGCCTCCAACCCATCGACAACCCTTCGGAATATATGCTCTCTGGCAGGCCGCTGGACGCGCCGGGCTCGGTTGTGACGTGCAGTGTGGAAGGCACGCGCCCCATTCTGACAGAGGTGCAGGCGCTGATCTGTGCTACGAATTTCGGCACGCCGCGCCGTACGGCCACAGGACTGGATCATAACCGCGTGGCCATGCTGCTGGCTGTGCTGGAAAAAAGGGCGGGCTTGCACCTCTCCAATTACGACAGCTATGTGAACATCGCCGGAGGGCTGAAAATCATGGAGCCGGCCCTGGACGCGGCTGTCGTCGCCGCCGCCGCTTCCAGTTACCGCGATAAGGCTGTGGATCCATACATGATGGCATTTGGGGAAGTGGGGCTGACGGGGGAACTCCGCGCCGTGAACATGGCGGAAAAAAGAATCGCGGAAGCGCATAAGCTGGGCTTTAAGCTGTGCGTGATCCCGCGAGCGAACCTGCGCGGCCTTCATAAACCGGAAGGCTGCCGCGTGCTGGGCGCGGCCCATGTCAATGAACTGCTGGAAGCCGGGCTGGGATAAAAATCATGGGGCGCTGGCCCGGATGACGACGGCATCCTCTTCCAGATCCGCCACCGCCGTGCCGCCCTGCGACAGTGCGCCGAACAGCACTTCGTCGATCAAGCGTTTTTTTACATCTTGTTCCACAACACGAATGATTTCTCTCGCGCCATATTTTTGTGATAATCCTTTTTTGGCGATCCAATCCTTCAGCCTATCCGTGACTTCCAGCACGATATTTTTACCCGCCAGTTTTTCCGCCAGGCTGTTCACGGCTTTCTGCGCCACGCGCACTGCGATGTCCTCATCCAATGCGCAGAACATCACAATCGCGTCCAGCCGGTTGCGAAACTCCGGGCTGAAAATGCGCTCCACTTCTTTATCAATGGCGGCCATATTGGATCTTTCGTCAAACCCGATGAGCCTGCGGTTCAGATCGGCTGCGCCGGCGTTTGAGGTCATAATCAAAACCACGTGCCGAAAATCCGCTTTCCGGCCTTCGTTGTCCGTCAGCGTTCCATAATCCATAATTTGCAGCAGCACGTTTAAAATATCGGGATGCGCTTTTTCGATTTCGTCCAGAAGCAGCACGGCGTTGGGCCGCTTGCGGATGGCCTCTGTCAAGAGCCCGCCCGACTCATACCCGACATAACCCGGCGGCGCGCCGATGAGCCGGGCCACCGCGTGCTTTTCTTGGTACTCGCTCATATCAAACCGCTCCAGGCTGACGCCGAGCAGCGCCGCGAGCTGCCTGGCGATTTCCGTTTTGCCCACGCCGGTGGGCCCGACAAAGAGCAAATTCGCTACGGGCTTATCCGGATCGTTCAGCCCAGAGCGGGAGGCTTTGATGGCGCTGGTCACAATTTCGACGGCCGCGTCCTGGCCAAAAATTTGCTTTTTGAGATTCTCTTCCAAATGCAGTAAGCGTTCCATTTCCCCGCCGCCCACTGTTTTCTCGGGAATTTTGGCCATCAGCGCCACAGTGCGCTCCACGTCTTTCGCGGCGATCACGTGAGGGGCCGCTTTCAGGCCGCCGATTTTCACAGCGGAGGCGCGCATGTTCATGGCCGCGCCCGTTTCATCCATGACATCAATGGCTTTGTCCGGCAAAAAACGATCGTTGATATACTTGGCCGACAGATCGCAGATTTGCCACAGGGCGTCCTCCATATAAATGACATGGTGATATTCTTCATATTTGTGTTTGATGCCCTTTAAAATGTCCAGGCATTCCTCCACCGTCGGCTCGCTGATGTCGATTCGTTGAAAGCGGCGCAGAAAAGCGCGATCTTTTTCCAAATATTTTTTGTATTCCTCATGCGTGGTGGAGCCGATAAAGCGAATCTCGCCTCTGGCCAGGTAGGGCTTTATGATGCTGGCGGCGTCCATGGAACCGCCGGCCACGGCGCCAGCGCCGACCACGGTATGAATCTCGTCCAGATATAAAATCGGGCGGCGGCGCTTGCTGATCATTTCGAGAAGCTTTACCATTCTTTCCTCAAAATCGCCCCGATAGCGGGCGCCCGCCAGCAGCGCCCCCATATCGACGGAATATATTTCCGCGCCCACCAGCGCGTCCGGCGCACGGCCCTGGGCGATGCGCTGGGCCAGCCCTTCCACGACGGCGGTTTTGCCGACGCCGGGATCCCCCACGTGAATTGGGTTGTTTTTCAGGCGGCGGCAGAGGATTTGAACCGTCCTGTCTAAAATATCTTCCCGCCCCACCAACGGATCCAAAAAACCATTTTGGGCGAGTTCCGTCAAGTTCACCGTATACGCCGCCAAAAATTCGGACTCTTTGTCCCGTTTGACCGCGGGCATCTTGGCGGCGTCTTCCAGCACATAGGCGTCCACCGCGTTTGCCAGCGCCTGCGGATTGACCCCGTTTTTTTCCATAATGTAAGCCGCGTGCGACTCTTGCAGATTGAAAATCGCAATGAGGAGATCGCCCAGCGCGACAAAA
>JAITPB010000064.1 GCA_031289625.1 Clostridiales bacterium
CGCCTTATCCGCTTCTTCGGCGCTGTGAACGGTTTTGGTCAGCTCATAAGCTAAAATTTCTTTGGCTCTATTGATCGCGCCGCCCTCCAATTTTTCCAGTTCCGCGATTTCGGGCAAAGGCAGGAAAGTCAGCAGCTTCAGGCACTTGATCACATCGGCGTCGCCGATATTTCTCCAGTATTGAAAAAATTCGTAAGGCGCCGTCTTGTTGGGATCCAGCCAGACAGCCCCTTTTTGTGTTTTACCCATTTTTTGGCCGCCACTGGTGGTCAGCAGCTTCAATGTCAGGCAGTGCGCCTCGCCGCCTTCCGCGCGCCGAATCAAATCCGCGCCCGCCAAAATATTGGACCATTGATCGCTGCCGCCGATCTGTAGTTTGCAGTTGTATCGCCGGAACAACTCCAAAAAATCATACGCCTGCATCAGCATGTAATTAAATTCAAAAAATGTAAGTCCTTGTTCCAGCCTGGTTTTATACGCTTCTGCCGTCAGCATTTTATTCACGGAAAAATGCACGCCATATTCCCGGATAAACGGCACATAACGCAGTGACAAAAGCCAATCCGCGTTGTCCGCCATAATGGCCTTGCCCTCGGAAAAATCAATAAATTTTTCCATTTGCGTCTTAAAGCGATCGCAGTTGCGCTGCACTTCTTCGCGCGTCATGATGCGGCGCATTTCTGTCTTGTCCGTAGGATCGCCGACCATTCCAGTGCCTCCGCCCACCAGAGCGATGGGCCTGTGCCCCGCGCGCTGCAAATGCGCCATGGCCATAATGGGAACAAAATGGCCGGCTGTCAGGCTGTCCGCCGTGGGATCGAAGCCTGTGTAAAGCGTGACTTTTTCCTTTCCCAGCAAAGAACGGACAGCCTCCTCGCCGGAGGACTGCTCAATAAAGCCCCGCGCCCGCAGCGTATCAAAAACATTTTCCATATCATCATCTCGTTTTTGATTCTGTATTTTAATTTATTTTTTCAATTTATTTTTTCAAATTTTTTATATTTTTGGATCAATCAAGGCGCGCAGCAACGGCTCTGGATCCTGCCAGCCCAGAGGCTTTATGGTTTTCCCGTCCTCGTTATAATGGGGTTTGCCGTCCGGCCAAAGTTTTGTCATGTTGGCTTGATGAACCGCCTCAAACAGCGCGTCCGGCTTGAGGCCCATTTCAACCAGCGTGCCCAGCGCAAAATAGATTAAGTCGATCATCGCGTCGGCCTGCTCATAAATATTTTGGGCCGCGTAAAATTCATCCAATTCTTCCTGCATCCATTTTCTGCGCGCGGCTGCGCGGCTCTCTGGCAGCTCTTGGGGGCTTTGCCCGATGGGATGCGCAAACATCTGATGAAACGCGCGCACCATTTCCCATTCCTGATTCATGGATCACCTCGAAAAATTTTTTAATTCAAAAATTTGATCAATCCAATCATCCAATCAAATCCAATCAAATCAATAGCGGTTGTCAAACACCCTTGTGGTTTTTTTCTCGCTCCGCGGGAGTTCGCCGATGGCTACGCCTTTTGCCACAGGGGTTAAGCCGATTTTATCCTTAAAACTTTTCTCCACCATTTTTTCCAGCGCCTTGTACGCCAGCGTATTTTTTTCCAGCGGGGTTTCATAAAACAGCGTCAGGATATCCCGCCCGTTCAGATGATCGATCATAATTTGGTATTCGCTGCTCACGCTCTCAATCGTGGCGAGCAGCGCGTCCACTCTCCCTGGGTAAATGATCGCGCCCCGCACTTTTACCATGTCGTCGCTGCGGCCAATGATCGTGTCAATGCGCGGATAGGGGCGGCCGCAGGCGCACACGCCGGGCAGCATCCGCGTTAAATCATGGGTGCGGTAGCGTATGAGAGGCGCGCCTTCTTTGCACAGCGTCGTAAGCGTCAGCTCACCGATTTGATCGCCGGGAAGGTTTTCGCCTGTTTTGGGATCGATGATTTCGGGATACAAATAATCCGTCCACAGATGCATACCGCTGCCATATTTACAGTTGATGCCGATCCCAGGGCCGTAAATTTCCGTGAGGCCGTAAATGTCGTACAACTCAACGCCCAGTTCCCCTGCGATGCGGCGGCGCATTTTTTCGCCCCACCGCTCGGATCCGATGATGCCTTTACGGAGGCGGATTTTGCTTTTCACGCCGCGCTTTTCGATCTCCTCCGCCAGCAACAGCGCATAAGAGGATGTGGCGCAAAGTACGGTTGAACCCATGTCGATCATCATTTGAATCTGTTTATCCGTGCCGCCCGGCCCCATGGGAACCGCCATGGCGCCCAGACGTTCCGCGCCCAGCTGAAAACCGATGCCCGCCGTCCAAAGCCCGTAGCCCGGCGTAATATGAACGCGATCCCGCGCGGTGACGCCTGCGGTTTCATAGCACCGGCAAAACATGAGCGTCCAGTCGTCCACGTCTTGCTGGGTGTAGGGGATGATCACCGGCGCGCCGGTGGTGCCGGAAGAAGAATGCACGCGCACGATTTTTTCCTCGGGCGCCGCCAGCAAACCCAGCGGGTAAGCGCCGCGCAAATCAGCCTTATCGGTGAAGGGCAGCTTTTGAAAATCCGCTTCGCTGCTGATGGCGTCCAAGTCTATGCCTTTGAATTTTTCCGGATAGAAGCGGCCGCCCATCGCGCGCGCGATGGAATGTTTGATGTGCGCCAGCGTTTCGTCAGTCATGGCAAGCTTTCCTTCCCGCGCAGATGGCGCTGATATTTATGCCCCAATATTTTTCCGGCAGCAGCGCGCGGATCGCCGCCGCCAATTCATCCGCGGAAAAGGGCAGCGCGCCGCATTCTGACGCTGCGCCCAACATAATCATGTTCATAATCATGTTCGCGGTTTTTACGCTTTCCATTGCCCGCCGCAAGGCCGCGCCGCTGATGATCTTTAAGTGCCTGACGTTTTCTTTCAGAAAGCTCAGCGCGGCGTCCACGCTGTAAGCGTCTGCTGTGGGCTGAATCGCCATGTCGCACACGATCACAGCGCCGTCTGCTGACAAATATGGAAAATGCCGGATGGCTTCTGCTGGTTCAAAAGCCAGCAGAACGCGGGCTGTTCCGCGCGGTATCAAGGGCGAATGAATTTCATTGCCGATTCTGACATGGCTTGCCACACTGCCGCCGCGCTGGGCCATTCCGATCGTTTCGGCGGTGCGGACGTGTAACCCGCGCGCGAGCGCCGCTTGCGCGATAATTTTGGAGGCGAGGACGATTCCTTGGCCGCCTATGCCCGCAATCATAATGTTGAGCGCGCTGCTCATAGTGCGCCTCCTATCGCGTGAAAGGGGCAGATTTGCCCGCACAGGCCGCATCCGGCGCACAGCGCGCGTTGTATATCCGCTTTTCCGTTTTGCATGGTGAGGGCAGGGCAGCCGAGCTTGGCCACGCAGATTTCACAGCTGCGGCATTTTTCCGCGTCCACGGCGTATATCGGTTTTTTTATCTTCGCGGCGCAGGGAGACGCAAAAAGGATCGCGCGGACGCCCGTCAGCGGCAAAACTTTTGTCACCGCCGCTTTCGCGGCCGCGTGATCCAACGGATCGGCGCGGACGATATCGGTCACGCCGATGGCTTCCAGGATTTTGCCGATATCTATCGGCGGCGAAGAGCCTGTTAGCGTTTTTCCTGTTCCGGGATGGGGCTGGCCGCCGGTCATGGCGGTTGTGGCGTTGTCTAAAACTGCCACGATGATGTCCGTTTGATTGTATACGGCGTTGATGATACCGGGAATGCCGCTATGAAAAAAAGTAGAATCTCCGATAAAAGCGAAATGCGTTTTATGCGGTTCAACGCGATGCAAGCCCTGCGCGACGGTAATGCCCGCGCCCATACACAGGCAAGTGTCCACCATATCCAAAGGCTTCGCGTTCCCCAGCGTATAGCAGCCGATGTCCCCGCAAAACACCGCGTTATCCGCGGCTTCCTTGACCGCCAGAAAGGACGCGCGGTGAGGACAGCCAGCGCATAAAATGGGCGGCCGGGCGGGTACATCCGGCGGCCGGGCCAGCCGCTCCGGTTGGCTCGGCGCGGCGTTCAGCTTTAAAAAAGAGGCGACGGCGGCGGATACGCTTTCGGGGGAATTTTCACCGGCGTTCGCGGTGTGCCCCGTGAGCTTGCCTTTTATCTTGACGCCGGATGATCGTCCTAACGATTGTCCGGCGCTTCCCATCAGGCGCAGCAGTTCCATTTCGATTACCGGGTCAAGTTCTTCTATGACGAGCGCTTCTTCCAGGCCGTCCAAAAACGCCAGCGCTAAATCGCGCGGGAAAGGATAGGAGGACACTTTCAAAAGTTTACACGAAACGCCGAGGTTTTGCAGCGCCTCGTTGACATACGCGTAACTCACGCCGCCGGCGGCGATTCCCAAGGTTCCGCCGCCGGTTACGTAGTTTTTCGGATAGCGGGAAAATTCTTCGCTCATCTCCACCAGCTTCTGTTCCAGCCGAATGTGATTTGCAAAAGTCAAGCGCGGGAAAATCACCCACCGGGGATCCTTGACAAAGCCTTCCGGCGCTGAAACCCGCAGCGGGGCGGCCAGTTCCACATCGGCGCGGCTGTGGCACACGCGCGTAGCCGGGCGCAGCAAAACCGGCTGTCCGTATTTTTCGGAAAACGCGAAAGCGTCAGCCGTCATTGCATACGCCTCTTCCGGTGTGGACGGATCGAAGAGCGCCATTTTCGCGAATTGCGCAAAATGCCGGGTATCCTGTTCGGTTTGGGAAGAAATAGGGCCGGGGTCGTCGGCGGCGACGATCACCAGGCCGCCTTTCACACCTACATAGTTGAGGCTCATCAAAGGATCGGACGCGACATTCAGGCCCACCTGTTTCATGGTGACCATGGCCCGCGCTCCGGCGTAGGCTGCGCCAGCCGCGATTTCCAGCGCTGATTTTTCGTTGACCGACCATTCCAAATAAACGGAGCCGTCATGGATTTTCGCAAGCGTCTCCAAAATTTCAGTCGAAGGCGTGCCAGGGTATCCCGCAGCCACGCGGACGCCGGCGTGGAGCGCGCCGTAAGCGATCGCCTCATTGCCCATAAGCAGTTTTTTCATAAAATTTTTCTCGCGCTACGCTTCCCGGTCCAGCCGCTGAAGCGCCTCTGCGCCGATGATCTCAATGTCGCAGCCTTTAATCCGCTCCAGCGCCTCGTCCTGATGATCTAGACGGAAGATCACCATGGCGTCGTGTACTTTGGAACGGCTGGTAAACGCATACATGTACTCAATAGAAATGTTTTTGCCCTCCAATTCCTCCAGCACATGCGCGAGGTTTCCCGGTTTGTGCCGCAGCGCCACGGCGATGACGTCGGTCTGTTTTACCGTCAGGCCGCGGCTCTTCAAAATGTTCCAAGCCTGCCCCGCATCGGAAACGATCAGCCGCAGAATGCCGAAGTCCGTCGTGTCCGCGATGGACAGCGCGTGGATGTTAATATTTTCTTTCCCCAGATAGCCAATCACTTCCGCGAGCCGTCCCGGCTTATTCTCGATAAAAATGGAGATTTGCGTGATAAGCAATGTAAAGCCTCCTTAATTTGATAAAGCTTAATTTGATAAAACTGAATTTGATAAAATTAAATCTATATAATCCGTTTATCAATCACCCGTTTCGCTTTGCCTTCACTCCGCTGAATGCTTTTCGGCTCTGTCAGGCGCACTTTGCACGTGATGCCCAGGACGCTCTCAATCCGCGCTTTGAGTTTATTTTCCGTGTCCTCCAGCCCTTTGACATAATCGGAAAACAGATTTTCCGAAACCTCGATTTCCACGGTCATGAGATCCAGGTTGTTGACGCGCTCCACGATGATCTGGTAATGCGGCGCGATTTCGGATGATTCCAGTAAAACGCTCTCTATCTGAGACGGGAAAACGTTGACGCCGCGGATGATCAGCATATCGTCGCTCCGCCCGGTCACTTTGCTCATGCGCGCGTGGACGCGCCCGCAGCCGCATTTTTCATGCGTGATCGATCCAATATCTCTCGTGCGGAAACGGATCAGCGGCAAGCCTTCTTTATTAATCGTCGTGATCACCAATTCGCCCCGTTCGCCGTCCGGCAAAGGTTCCAATGTTTCCGTGTCCACGATTTCCGGCATAAAACTGTCTTCCCAGACATGCAGGCCCTGATGGCATTTGCAGTCCTGCGAAACCGACGGGCCCAGGATTTCACTTAAACCATAGATATCGAACGCCTCCAGGCCCAGCCGGTCTTCGATCTCCGCGCGCATCTTCGGCGTCCAAGGCTCCGCGCCGAAGACGCCGATTTTCAGGCGGATGTCGTCTTTAGAACAGCCGAATTCTTTCAGGCTGTCCCCCAGGAAAAGCGCGTAAGAGGGCGTGCAGCAAAGGACGGTCGAGCCGAAATCCTTCATCATGGTGATTTGGCGCCGGGTGTTGCCGGTGGACGCGGGAATGACCGCGGCGCCCAGCATTTCCGCGCCGCCGTGCGCGCCCAGGCCGCCAGTGAACAGGCCGTATCCGTAGCAGACCTGCACGATGTCCGTCCGATCCGCGCCAGCCATGACCAAGCAACGGGCCATGCATTCGCTCCACAGATCGAGATCCCGTTTTGTATACCCCACTACAGTCTGTTTGCCCGTGGTGCCGCTGGAGGCGTGAATCCGCGAGATGGCTTCCAGCGGCTCCGCGAACAGCCCATAAGGATATGTATCGCGCATATCCTGTTTTGTGGTGAAAGGCAGCTTTTTCAAATCCTCTGCGGTTTGGATGTCGGCGGGCAGCAGTCCGATTTTCTGCATTTTATCCCGGTAATAAGAAACGTTCTGATAGACTTTTTCCACCGTCGCCCGCAGTCTCAAATTTTGCAGGGCGGTCAGTTCATCCCGGCTCATGGTTTCGATGTATGGGTTCCAGTATTTTTTCATATCGTCTGAATCTCCCCTAAATTTTCTCTCCAATTGTGCCCCAATTCAAACGCTTTCAAATTCATGGCAAGCAGCTTTTCCGGAACAGCCTGCCTCAACGCGGTCAGCCAATCCTCTTTCGCGATAGCCAAATCACCAGCCAGCGCTCCTGCCAATACGCCGATGAGAACGACATTAGCCATTTTAGCGCCGCCCGATTCGATCGCCAGGCTCAACGCGTCCAGCGCCTTCACCCGCGCGCCTGTTTTCGTCAGCTTTTCCACAATGTCCGCCGGATAAGAAGCCACGCCGGTGATCACGGGCATGGGATCGATCCGCTGCGTGCTGGCAATCAGCCAGCCGCCGTTTTTCAAATACCCGATGCTCCGGTAGGCTTCCAAAAGTTCGAGCGCGAGAATAAAATCCGCGCCGCCTTTGTCAATAAGCGGGGAATGCACTTTTTCTCTATCAAACCGCACCACTGTCTCCACACTGCCACCGCGCTGCGACATGCCGTGGACTTCGGATATTTTTACGTCGCAGCCTGCCTGAATGGCCGCGCGCCCCAAGACGCGGCCAGCGAACAGCGCGCCTTGTCCGCCCACGCCCGCAATTAAAACGTTGGTCATGCCGGATCACCTCCGCCCGTCCGAGTAACCGCTGGAGCCATCGCTCCAGCAATCGCTCCAGCCTTGCAAACCCGCGCGCAGTATCCACAGCCCGCGCATTGCGTCAAATCTATCGCGGGCAAAGCGCCGGCTGTGGCAGTCGTCAAGGCATTTGCCTTGGTGATTGCGGGGCAGCCGATCCGCAGACAGGAACCGCAGCGGAGACATTTATCCGCGTCAATCCTGTATGGGCCTTCCCGTTTTACTTTTTTGAGAAGAGCGCAGGGGCGCTTGGCGATGATCACCGACGGTTCCGCAGCGGCCAGCTCTTCTTTGATTGTTTTTCGCAGGGTATCCAAATCAAAAGGATCCACGGTTGTTACACGATCCACGCCGGCCGCTTCGCAAAGTTTTTGCAGATCTACCTGCCGCGTAGGCTCTCCCTTGATCGTATATCCTGTGGCTGGGTTCTCCTGATGTCCCGTCATGCCCGTGATGGAATTATCCAAAATGATTACCGTGGAAGTTCCTTTGTTGTAAACCACGTCGATAAGCCCTGTGATCCCGCTGTGGATAAAAGTGGAGTCCCCCAGTACGGCTACGGTCTTCGCCGCCCTCTCCCGTCCGGACAATTGTCCGGACGATTCCGCGGCTTTTTCCATGCCGTGAGCCATGCCGATGGAAGCGCCCATGCACACGCAGGCGTCCATCATTTGCAGAGGCGGCAGCGCGGCGAGCGTGTAACAGCCGATGTCTCCCATGACAGTCAAGCCTGGAAACTGTTTTAGGGCATAGAATACGCCGCGGTGCGGGCACCCGGCGCACATAACGGGCGGGCGGGCGGGCAGAGGCTCGGAAGCCGCGGGCGTTTGATCCGGCGGCTGGCCCAATACGGTTTCCCGAATTTGCGCGGCGGTGTATTCTCCTATGGCGGAAAATTGATCCTTGCCGATGACGGCCAGCCCCAGCGCCCGGCAATGCTCTTCTATAAATGGATCCAATTCCTCCATGACATAACAAACGCGCACACTTTCAAAAAATTCTTTTATCTTTCGCGCGGGCAGGGGGTAAATCACGCCCAGCTTTAAATAGGAAGCTTTTTCACCCAATGCTTCTTTCACGTACTCATAGGCGATTCCCGCGGAAATGATCCCGATGGAGCGGTCATAATATTCCACAACGTTCAGCTCTGTGGTTTCCGCGAACTCCCGCAGCGCGCGCGTACGTTCTTCCACAGCGACGCGCCTGGCGCGCGCCATGGCAGGCATCATCACATATTTGCCCGGATTTTTTACATATTCTTTCGGCGCGGGCTTTTCCCTTTCCTCCATTTCCACCAGGCCGCGTGAATGCGAAACGCGCGTACACAAACGCAGCAGCGCGGGCGTGTCAAATTGTTCGCTGAGTGCGAAAGCCCGCTTGACAAACTGTTTACATTCCGCGCTGTCGGATGGCTCCAGCATCAAAATTTTGGACGCCCGGGCGTACTGCCGGCTGTCCTGTTCGTTCTGCGACGAATGCATCCCTTGATCGTCCGCCACGCAGATTACAAGGCCGCCGCCCACGCCTGTGTAACTCGCGGTGAATAAAGGATCCGCCGCCACGTTCAAGCCCACGTGTTTCATCGCGCAGATGGCGCGCGCGCCGCCTATGGACGCGCCGAGACTCACCTCAAGGGCAACCTTTTCGTTAGGCGCCCACTCCGTAAAAATTTCGCCGTACTTCGCTAAATTTTCTGTGATTTCCGTGCTGGGCGTACCCGGATACGCTGACGCGACTGCCGCTCCCGCTTCGTATGCGCCTCTCGCCACGGCCTCGTTGCCCAGCATCAAAGTTTTGGGACTCATCTGTTATCAATCACCCGTTTCGCCTTTCCCGCCGTCCGTTCGATCGCGCCCGGCTCGCGCAGACGCACTTTGCAGTCCAATCCCAACACGGAATGCAGTTTCGCCTTCACCGTGTTTTCCACCCTCTCCAACTC
>JAITPB010000176.1 GCA_031289625.1 Clostridiales bacterium
GGTTGATGATAAAGCCGCAGTGTTTTTCCGATACCTGCGCGCCTCCGATGGAAAAGCCGCGCAACCCGCTGTCCATAATCAGTTTCCCTGCGAAATACCCCTCTGGTCTTTTAAAAGCGCTGCCCGCGCTGGGCCATTCCAGCGGCTGTTTTTCCCGGCGGCGCGCGTTGAGCGTGTCCATTTGCGCTTTAATGGCTGGCCGCGCCCCGGTCTTCAGCTTCAAGGACGCGCTCAACAAAACGCCGTTATTGACCTGCAAGGCGCTGGAACGGTATGCAAAGGCCATTTCGTCCCGAGCAAGCGTCCTGATTTGCCCGTCCAAAAGGATCTCCGCCTCCAAAAACACATCCCGCATTTCGCCGCCGTAGGCCCCGGCGTTCATGGCGATCCCGCCGCCCAGCGCGCCCGGAATGCCGGAAGCGAATTCCAGGCCGGTCAAGCCCGCTTCATACGCCGCGGCGGCCAGCGCGGCCAGCGTGACGCCCGCTTCCGATATTATTTTCCTGTCTGGACGATCGTCCGGATGATTATCCGGACAATTGTCCGGATAATCATCCGCCGGGCAAACGCGGACGTGAGACATATTGGATAAAATCTGAATGACAACGCCGCGGTATCCCCGATCTGAGAACAGCAGATTGCTGCCGTTGCCGATAACCAAATAATCAATCCGCCGCTTTTGGCATTGTTCCGCGATATGTTGCATGTCCGCGCCGCTGGCCGGACGTATGAACAGATCCGCCGGGCCGCCGATTTTAAACGTGGTGTGATTCTGGAGAGGTTCATTCATCCGTATCTGCTCTGGCTTTAAATCCTGTATCAAAGAAACATACTTAGTATCCACCGCGCCGGGATCGCCTATACCGATGGAATGAATCCCCTTCCCGCTCATGGCCCGCTTGTCTCCTTTTCAAATCTCCGACATATTATGCATGACTCTCTCGTTCAACACTTGGGCGGCGTTATAGCCCATTTTTTTCTGTCGGTGATTGATGGCGGCCGACTCGCAGATGATCGCTAAATTGCGGCCGGGGCGGATGGGAATGGCGTGGCAGATCACAGAGTTGCCCAGAATGTCCATAAATTCCTCGCGCAGCCCAAAACGATCATATTTTTTGGCCTCATCCCAAAGTTCTAATTTGATAACCAAATCAATCGACTGTGTGGCTTTAATCGATTCCACGCCAAACATTTGCCGGACGTCGATAATGCCGATGCCGCGCAGCTCAATGAAATACCGAATCACCTCCGGGCAGCTGCCAATGAGCGTCTGATGAGATACGCGCTTGATCTCCACGGCATCGTCGGCCACCAGCCTGTGACCGCGTTTGATCAATTCTAAGGCGGTCTCGCTTTTGCCAATGCCGCTTTCCCCCATGATCAGCACGCCTTCTCCGTAAATGTCTACCAGTACGCCGTGCATGGTGATCCGCGGCGCCAAATGCACTTTCAGCCAGCGGATCACCTCGCCCATAAAATCAGTGGTGGTATCTTGATAGCCCAAAATCGGCACGTCATAGGTTTCAGCGTATTCGAGCATCTCGGGAAAAGGCTCCATATCCCGGCAAATCACCAAACACGGAATTTTATACGAGAACATTTTTTGCAGCGTCCGCTTTCGCTGGTCCACTTCCATTTTCTGCAAGTACGTGTATTCCACAATGCCGATGATTTGCAGGCGATCGGAATCAAAATAGTCATAGAACCCTGCGAGCTGGAGCGCTGGCCGGTTGATCTCCGCGTGCGCGAGCGCTTTGTCTGTTATATCCACCTGAGCGGACAGTAATTTTAAATCAAACTCCCGGATCAATGCCAAGAGAGTCACTGTGTACATAGCGAACCCCCATTTATCGGGTAAACACATAACGAAACCAATATATATCATTTCCCGCATGATTTCAATAGGCATTTTATGCCCCGGCATTTTACGCCCCCGCATTTTATGCCCCAAGAATTTGATGTCAAGAATTTGATTGAAAGAAAAAGCGCGGCGCGGTATAATCACGGTGGGAATATTTGGGCGTCTGCCGCCGCGGAAATTTCGCAAAAATTGGATTGGATGCGTTGGATACATCAGGAGGATTATGATTCTATGGAGTTTATTTATATCGTTACCGGTATCGTGTTCGTGCCGGCGATAGCCGCCGGCTTTATCAAGAACAAAATGGTAAAAGGCGGCTTGAGTTTTCTGAGCCTTGTGGGGTTCTTTGTCCTCTCGGTTCTCCTGGCGGCTTTCGTCCTGCCGAATTTCATCGGCGTACATAGCGTCTGGCTGCCCTTTATCCTGTGCGGCGCGGCGTTTATCGTCTGCATGCTGTTTGTCTGGAAGCCTTTCTCATTAAAAACCCGGCGCATAGCCGCTCTTTCAGCCGTTAGCGCCGCCATTCTGCTGACAGCGGTATTTGCGGGGCCCGTCATTTATCAAAACGCCATCCCAGAAGCGCCGGGAGAGGAAATTAATTTGTTAAAATACATGCCTTTTGGCGACAGCCGTGCTTCGGATAATGCCAATACACTGGCAGTCACGCTGAACGAAGAGTCAACACTGAAACTCCATGACAATCTGCCGCGTTTGGACGGCGCGACGGCGCTGTATCCGCTTTATGCGGCCTTTGTCCGCGCGGCGTATCCCGAGGGGGAATATTTTCCCTATTATGATTTGCGGGGGGACGGTTCAGATTATCAAACGATCGTTTCATGTTCGGCGACAATCGCCGCGTTTGAAAATTTGATAGATGGTTATGCCGACGTTATTTTCCTGATGGGCGTTTCAGACAAGCAAAGGGAAATGGCCGAAGCGAAAGGCGTCGAATTACAATTGACGCCAATCGGGCGGGAGGCGTTTGTCTTTTTCGTAAACAGCCGCAATGCCAGTGCCAATCTGTCAACAGAGGATATCCAGCGAATCTATTCCGGTGAGGCGGCAAACTGGCGGGATGTGGGCGGCCAAGGCGGCAAAATAAAAGCGTATCAGCGCCCGGACGAATCGGGCAGCCAAACCATGTTAAAACAGATTATGGGCGGCGCGCCGCTTGTCCCCGCGCCTCAAGAGGATATTTATGATACGATGATGGGCATGTACAAGCGCGTAGCGGACTATAAAAACTTTGAAAACTCTTTGGGCTACTCATTTTTGTTTTATATCAGCGGCATGATTAACGAAAACAAAGTTAAATTTCTGTCCATTGACGGTGTCGCGCCGACACGGGAAAACATCGCGAACGGCGCGTATCCGTTCGCCAATGACTTTTACGCGATCACCGCGCAGCGCGGCGGCGCGTATAGCAACGCCGCGCGCATAGAGAATATAAACAAGCTTATCGGCTGGACGCTTTCACCGCAGGGGCAGTATCTTGTGGAGGCGACGGGATATGTTCCAGTTGAATCATGAGAAGCGCCGCCAAAATCAGGGAGCGCCGCGGATGCTTAGCATAAAAAATAATCATGGCGCAAAGCCGTTTGTGAAATGGGCGGGCGGTAAATCACAGATACTAGACGCCATAAGGGCAGCCTATCCTGCTGGGCTGGGCGGTGAGATTAAGAAGTACGCGGAGCCGTTTGTAGGCGGCGGCGCTGTGCTGTTCGACGTACTGAACCGCTATCCGTTTGAGGAGGTTTATATCAGCGACATCAACCGTGAACTGATTTATACCTATAGAATCATACAAAACGATGTTGACGCGCTGATCCAAACGCTTCACGGTTTTGAGAATGAATATGGTCCGGCAGGAACGGAGCGGCGCAAAGCCATTTACTACGCAAAGAGGGATCGGTTCAATGCGCTGAAAGCGGCAGAAGACAACACACCGGAACTGGCCGCGCTGTTTATTTTCCTGAACCGCACCTGCTACAACGGATTGTACCGCGTAAACGCTAAAGGCCATTACAACGTCCCGCAAGGGCGTTATCAGAATCCGCGCATCTGCGGCGAGGCGAACCTTCGCGCCGTATCCAATAAGCTGCAAGGCGTGTCGATTGTACACGGCAGCTATCAATTGGCACGAGACTTCATAGACAGTAAAACATTTGCTTACTTCGATCCGCCGTACCGTCCTCTGTCTGTTACGTCCAGCTTTACCGCGTATGCCCAACACGGGTTTGACGACGCGGCGCAGACGAAGCTCGCCCGCTTTATTGATGAAATGAGCGAATGCGGGGCGCGCGTCGCGGCCAGCAACTCTGACCCGAAGAATATGGACGAGAGCGATGAGTTCTTCGACAGGCTTTACGCAAAACACACGATTATGAGGATAGAGGCCAGCAGGGCGATCAACTCCCTTGGCCATGGGCGCGGAAAAGTACGGGAACTGTTAATCGTTGCTCCCCCTGTGTTTCCGTAGAGGCGATTATCAATCGCCCGTTGATCGAAAAAATTGGTACACCGCTTCAGCCGATCGGCGGTTCATACCCGCAACGCCAGCCAGTTCCTCCAGTTCTGCTTTACGGATATTTTCAATGGACT
>JAITPB010000179.1 GCA_031289625.1 Clostridiales bacterium
CCATTGTCGGGACCATTGTCGGGACCATTGTCCCTGCCGAAACGGATTTAGCCGCCGGACAATCAGTCGTTGTCGATGAGCAACTGGATCTGTTTGATTTTTCCGCGCTGAACCAAGAATCCCAGATGGATTTTAAAGATTTGGTTCAGAAAGCGATCCATGGCGAGCTGGATTTATCCCCTGCGCGTTTAGCCGGACAAGCGCGCGACTTGTTTCTGCGCACGCTGCTGGATAATGGTTCGCTGATGCGCGGCTTGTTTTTGGTTGCCGTCCTCAGCGCGATCCTGCAAGTCCTTACCGATTCTTTTAAAAATAAATCCGTGGGCGAGCTGGGTTTTTATGTGAGTTACATGGCGCTGGTGACGGTTCTCTTCGCGTCTTTTCAAATCGCGGTGCAGGTCATGACCAACCTGATCAATCATTTGTCCGCCTTCATGGCGGCGGCGCTGCCGGTGATGCTGGGGATTTTGGCGGCTTCCGGCCATCTCACCAGCGCGTCCGCGTTTAATCCCTTGTTTGTGTTTGTGATCGAAGCGCTGACGCTCTTTATCCGGAATATTTTAACACCGGCGCTTACTTTAGCGGCTGTCCTGGAGATCGTCAATTTTTTATCCACAAAAGATGTTTTGACCAACTTAGCCAAATTTATCCAAAAATTAGCGGACTGGTCGTTAAAAGGGATTGCCATTTTATTTTTGGGCGTCCTCTCGCTGCAAAAAGTCAGCTCCCCTATTTTGAATCATCTCGCCGTGAAAGCCGCCAAAGCGGGCGCGAACGCCATTCCGGTCGTCGGGGGCATGGTCAGCGGCGCCTTAGACACAGTGCTGGTTTGGAGCGCCGCTCTCAAAAGCGGCGTTATGGTCGCGCTGGTGATTGCTCTCGTTGCGGTCTGCTGTGTGCCGCTCATGGAAATTTTGGCCATGCTTCTCATTTATAAGATCGTTGCCGCCGTGGTGCAGCCGGTGAGCGACGAACGGATTGTAAAATGCCTGGACGCCATCGGCGCCTATTGCGGCCTGCTGTTGGGGGCGGGCGTGACGGTAGTCGTGATGTTTATCGTTTCGGTGGTGATCTTGCTGGCGATGTGAAGGGAGGGAAGATATGGCGGGCATTGCCCATTGGATCCAAAATCTTGCGTTTTTTATGATTTTCAGCGCGTTTGTAGGCATAATTCTGCCCAATGAAAAATATAAAAAGTATATCAACCTTTGTTTGGGTCTGATATTGGTGCTGATGATTTTGTCGCCAGCCGCGGACTGGCTGAATCAAAAAGAGATCCCCGTCAACGCTTTTTTTTCCGGACTGGGTGAAAGCGCGGGCGCGGCCAGCCCGGATCAATATGAAGAAATCCAGCGTCAAATGATCCGGCAGTCTTTTAACGCGCAGGCGGAAAGTCAATTGGCCGGGATTTTGGCTAAGGAAGGGTACACCCTGCTGTCCGTCAATGTGGAAACCGCACCAGACTACAGCCGCCTGACTTCCGTGCGGATTACGCTCAAGCGGCAGGAAGCCGGGAAACCGAGAGGCTTTATTTATGTCGAGCCGATCCGCCCAGGCCGAAGCCAAGCGGAGGATAGCGCGGAGTGGAAAAAAATAAAAAAATTAATCGCTGACTTCTATAATATGTCCACGGATAATATACATATAGAGGAGAGCGAATGAGGCGCGGACGATCTGAAACAAAGGCATAAGCGGGGAGCGGGTACGCGTGAATGAATTGCGTGAGCTTTTCAAAAACAAGGATAAAAAAGTCATTGTGAATATCGGTGCGGCTCTCGCTGTTGGCGTGTTTTTACTGATCATCGGCAGCAGCTTTTTTAAAACCAGCGGCAAAGACGGCGCGGCGGACGCACCGGGAGGATTGCCCGGACAATCGTCCGTCGGAGGATCCTCCGGGCAGGTTTCTGATCAATCGTCCGAAGAATCCGACAGCGCCTATGAGACCCGGCTGGAAAAACGTTTGGAAGCGTGTCTGTCCACGATAGCGGGCGTAGGCAAAGTGAAGGTCATGCTGACTTTATCATATGGGAGGGAAATCATAGTTGCGGAGGATAAGACATCCAACGAAACCAAAACGAAGGAAACGGACGCGCAAGGCGGCGACAGAACCGCCGAGAGCCGGATTGTGGATGAAAAAAATATCATTATCACAGACAAAAACGGCGGGAGCCGCCCGTTGATTCTCAAAGAAATTCAGCCTAAAGTGGAAGGCGTGCTGATTGTGGCGGAAGGCGGAGACAACGTCTATGTCAAAGAAGCGCTCACATACGCGGCTGAAGCTGTCCTCGGCCTGAGCGCCAATAAAATTGTGGTTTCAAAAATGAAAAAATAAACGGGGGTACAGACATGTTTGTCTTAAAGAGGAATCAAATCATCATTACGGCGCTCATTGTCATGATTGCCGTCGCGGGCTATTTAAACTTTGTAGACGGCCGATCGCCGCAGACCACAGGGCTTACGCTCAACGAGGCGGGCGAGATCGACGCTCTGGCGCCAGCCAGCGTCAACAGCGATATGGGCGGTTACGAAATCGGCACGGCGCTGACACTGGGGGAAGACGACGACCCTTCTATCAGCGATTCTTTGAACGGCATCGTTTCTAACGATCTTGCTTCCAGCGGGCTTACTTCTGACGATCTGACTTCCAGCGGACTTACTTCTGACGGGCTTACTTCTGACAGCGCTTCCAGCAATCAGGAATACACGGACGCAGCTGGCAGTGAGAACGCCGCGGAACCTGGAACCTCCGGCGGCCAAAGCGAACCCGGCGAATCGGTGTTTGTCACCGCGTATACGAACGCGTCGCGTCAGGATTCCTACTTTGTGCAAGCGAAACTGACGCGTGAGCAGACCCGCGCCAAGGAAAAAGACATCCTGACGGAAATGCTCAACAACACCAACATCGCTCAAGAACAAAAAGCGGAAGCCGTAGATTCCATGATGGAAATTCAAAAGCGGATTGAAAAAGAGACGGCCGCCGAAGCGATGATCGAATCCAAAGGCTTCTCGGAAGTTTATGTCCGCATCGACGACAACAGCGTGGACGTAGTCGTCAACAAAGAAGCTTTAACCGACGCGGAAATCGCGCAGATTGAAGACATCGTGAAACGCAAAACCGGAATGCGCGAAGATCAGATTCATATCAGCCCGATGAGAAAGTAACAATGCATAAAATGACCCCTCTATTGACAAAATAGCATTATCTATATTTTGCCGTTAGAGGGGCTTTTTATGAGAAAAAGAACCACAGGCGCCGCACGTCTCGCAGACGTCGCACGTCTATTATTTATCCTGGCCGCGCTGGGCTGGCCGCGCGGAGAAGCGATCGCGAATGAAAGGCCAGGGAGCGTGACCGTTTTTATCGGAAACACATTTTGTTTTCAAAATAAAGACTGGACAGACATATTGGACGAAAGTTTTCAATATGGGTTTATCACCCACCTGGAGACGCCCGCGGGCGAACGGATCGACTCCGTGCTGACAGTCCTGCGGGGCAATCAATTGCAATCCATTTCGCAGGGCGGATCGTTTAACGCGCAGCCTGCCGCCTTATACATTCCCTGGGAAAAAATCCGGATACTGGAAAACGGAGAACAGGCGGTGTTTTATCTGTGGGATGAGGTGTCGGAAGGCGCTCCGGAAGATTGGACCCTGCCGGAGGAGACCGTCGCGCTGGTCGACCGGCAGGGCCATGTGACGCTCTCCGCGAATAAACGGCTCCACGAATACAGCGGATCGTCCTCAGGGGTTTCGCGGAGTGCGAGTACAAACGCGGGTACAAGTGTACCCGCAAACGCCTCCTCTGACGATATCGTGGAACTGAACCCCGAAGACTCGCCCTTGGGTGTTTTCGATCGCGACGCGGAAAAAGAAAAGCGGGACGTATGGATTATCGCCATGCTGATCTGTCTGGCGATTGCCTGTGTCGTCGTGCGGATGACTTTGATCTTGGCGCAAAAGCAGAATACAAAATAGCCGCTGTTTATCCTGGGCGGCTATTTTTATTGCTTTTTGGCGGATCAATTTTCCAAAAGATCAATTTTCCAAATCTTTGAAGGCGCTGCTCACGCGGGCGAGGCGCGGATACTCCTGCCCTTCTTCCCGTGGTTTGACTTTCAGAATTTCCAATTCTATTTTCATTTTTTTCGTCATTGGCGCTTCGTCAAAACTGACATAGGGGTTGAACGTGTTATAAATCACCAAAACAAATTTATGTTTCTCAGGCAGATTCATCTCTTGCAGCGTAATCGCGTGCGCTTTTTTATTGCGGCGCGGGTGCTGATGCGACGTGTACTCGCTGAAAGGGCTTTCCGTAATGTCCTGAAAAAAGCTGTACTCAGAAGAAGGATCCAGGCTGAATTGATAACAGATTTCCCCAAAGAACTGATGCAAATTGGTATTGCCTGGGATTTCAACATTTTTCCATAAGCTTTTCTCCGCAAACAGCCTGATTTTAATGACATAAATAGACGCGCGGGCGTCGATGGCGAGTGCGAATTCCGTTTTCAAAAGCTTCATCAGTTCCTGCGGATCCTGCACCCGGCCTTCCACTAAATTCATCAGCGCGTCAAAAGGCAAAGTTGCCTGGCTGGAGGCTTTGCCCGAGTCGGTGACGCCGAAAAACGCCTTGCCCAGCGGCGTAAGCTGATAATACGTGGCGGGCGCGTATAACGCCGTGATGGGCCCCTCTTCTTCATCAAAAGATTCTACCAGGTAATTCAACTCGTTTTCAAATTCATACGACAGCGTGTACAGCGGCCGGATCAATCGCAAATAGTAGCCGAACGGCGTTAAAAAACACTTGTCCAGCAGCAGGCCCAGCAAAAAAGTGCTGGAAATCACCGCGCTGTTCATATCGTCGCTGAAAGGATCCTCATCTTCTATATTATAGATATCTTCCAGCTTAACGCCCAGCATCCCGTACACTTCCTGAAAAATATCGTCCAAAGCCATCGGGCTTTTCAGCAGAGACGTGATCACGTCTATGGTAAAATAAGGTTCTGGCAGAGGAATCATTTCGTTGATAAAAGCGGACGCCCCGCTGATGGTCGCGTTTACCACTTTTTTGAAAAGCTCATCCTGCGGCAGCCCCAGGATGGATTCATAGGAGTCGCAAACCCGCGCGCGGTTGGCGTAAATAGAAGGGCTCTTTTTGAGTAGGCCCAATAAAATGGAAGTGTTCAGAAGATATTCCACATAATAGGGATCCCACAGGCTCACTTTTTCCATAATGGCTTCAATATACTCTTCCTGGAGCATATCATTGGAATCCAGTCCGACATCCGGCATACAGCATTCCACAAAAATTTTCAAATCTTCGATGACAGGATGGGCCTCAGCGGAGTAGGCCATGACAGGGAAGTCAAATGAGCCGCGCCCGGTTTTCAGCGGGCGTATCACGGGCGAACGAAAAACCGGCGGCGTTTCCTGCACTTCCCCCACGTCCAGCATGGCGAAAAGATTCGCGGGCGTCAAAGAAGTGTCCTCTACCAGCGCCGAATAAAACCAGCGGCGATAGATGGAGGAGATGTATTTTAAAATCCGCGTTTTTTTTCTTTTCTTCAGCTCGTGGTAGGCATTCAAAAATTTATCTTTAAATATTTGATTTATAGATTTACAATTGGTATGATAATGATTCATAGACGCTCTCACTTTCAACCCCTTGACGTTATCCTAACGAGTATATCAGAAAGCCGTATAGAAGATCAATGATTAATCTATGAATAGGAGAAAATAACGGCAAGTCTAATCCATGAACGCGTTCAATCTAAAGAAGGAGGCGTCGGCATGGCCGGCCAGGTTCAGCACAGCGAGAAAACTTTGATAAAAACACGAGAACCGAAAATGTTCGCGGTAGTCCTGCACAATGACGAAATTACCACGATGGACTTTGTGGTGGAGCTGCTGGTCAAAATTTTCCATAAAACAGCGGCTGACGGCGCGGCGATCATGATGGAGGTTCATAGCGGCGGCTTAGGCGTGGCGGGCGTCTATACCTACGATGTCGCTGTCACCAAAAAGCGTCAGGCCGATCAGCTCTCCAGAGAAAGAAATTTTCCATTAAAATTAACATTAGATGAATGTTAAGAGGCGTTGCGCATGAAATTAGATGCTGTTTCCAATCAGGTGTATGTTGTCGCCATAAACGAGGCGCGCCTGCAAAACCATGAATACATCACGCCGGAACATTTTTTATACGCCGCACTGATGTTTGACGTGGGCAAAGAACTGATCCAAGTCAGCGGCGGCGATTTACGCGGCATCACGGAGGCGCTGCATGATTTTTTTGAAAACAAAATGCCGCGCCATCCGGGGGAACTCGCGGGAGACAGCCCGTCGGATTCTTACGCCTTTACATTGATGCTGGAATTGGCCTTGGCAAGGATTCACGGACAGAAAAAAGATTTTGTCGCG
>JAITPB010000203.1 GCA_031289625.1 Clostridiales bacterium
AAATCGTGACAGGCATGTTTTCTTTACGTACCTGGTTCAGGATCAGATCCTGATAGTTCTTGCCACTCATAGCCGCATCCCCTTATTTATACTCTATTGTGCTAAAATCACATTCTTTATTATATCGTGAATATTCCATTCGTCAATATCCATCCACAGCCCGCCGCATTGATGCTTCAGCCATGTGATCTGCCGTTTGGCGTAACGCCTCGTCGACTGCTTGATGAATTCTTTTGCCTCTGCCAGCGGAAGGCGGCCGCGGATATACGCGACCGTTTCTTTATAGCCCAGGCTTCGCATGGACGGCAGATTTTCTCCATAGCCTCTGGCCAGCAGCGACTCGACTTCTTCCGCCAGGCCCTGGGCAAACATGTTCTCCACGCGGCTGTTGACACGCGCATACAACGAGCCGCGCTGTGCGGTCAAAATAATCAGCCGCGCGTTGGGCAAGGGGCGGCGCGTTTTTTCCAGACGGTTATGCTCCGATATTTTCGCGCCTGTCAACGCGTGATATTCCAGCGCGCGAATGACCCGCTTCACATCGTTGGGATGGATCGCCTTCGCCGCGTCCGGATCGGCGCGGCAAAGCTCATCGTGCAGACGGCTGTTTCCCTGTTCCCGCGCCAGAGCCTGCAGACGTTCCCGCAAGTCCTCCGCGCGCGCGCCGCCAAATTCCGTTTCGTACAGCAGGGCGTTCAGATAAAACCCCGATCCGCCCGCCACGATAGGCGTTTTTCCGCGGCGTTGAATATCCGCTATGGCGTCCCGCGCCATTTTTTGATAGCGCGCAACGGAAAACAGCTCGTCCGGATCCACAACGCCGATCAGATGATGCGGCGCGTTTTGTTGCTCTTCCGGAGAGGGCTTGGCCGTGCCGATATCCATATAGCGGTAGACTTGCACGGAATCCGCCGAAACAATTTCACCGCCGAGTTCCCGCGCCAGCGCGATCGCGGTTTGCGTTTTGCCGGTGGCGGTAGGCCCGGCAATAAAATAGATAGGCGCCTCCATTATGGCCTCACCTGATTATACTCGCTTGAATTTTTTTTCAAAATCGCGTTTGGTCATTTCAATGACGGTAGGCCGGCCATGCGGACAGGTAAACGGATGCTCCAGGCTGAGCATTTTTTCAATCAAGGCTCTGGCCTCCTCCGGGCTTAAAGAGTCGTTGGCTTTGACTGCCGCTTTGCACGCCATGGATGCGATCGCGTTCAGCTTTAACTGATAAAGCCCGGCGGGCTCGGTTGATCCAGGCTCGATCGGGCCTGAATCCGCGAACGCGCTGTCTTTTTCCAGTTTATCCAAAATATCCAGCAAAAAATCCGCTTTCATGGGATTTTTAAATAAAAACGGTACAGCCCGAATGGCGGCGCTTTGCCCGCCAAAATCCTCTATCTCAAAACCGAACCGCTCAAACATTTCCTGGTTGTCTTCCAAAAGCTGTCTTTCCCGAAAAGACAATTGCACCGCAATGGGCCGCAGGAGTTGCTGCGAAGGAATGCTTTCCTGCTTCAGGCTTTTTAACAGTTCCTCGTATAAGATTCTTTCGTGCGCGGCGTGCTGATCGATGATGTACAAGGATTCATTTTGTTCGGCCATCCAATACGTCTGAAAGACTTGCCCGATAATGCGGTACGGCGCGCGAAAGGCTGGCGCAGACGGGGCAGGTTCAGACGGATGGGGATCGGCCTGCGGCGGTTCATGGTTTGGAGTCGGAACTGGTTTCGGAATTTGATCTGGAACGTGTTCTGGAACCGGGGCAAAAACGCGATCGTTTTCTTTCACCGTATAGACCGTTTTGGGGGCGCTTTTGGGAGAGGGATGAAAAGGAAGAGCGGCTTGCGTTTTGGCCGGTTCCAAAATTTTTGTGTCCGCCGCCCGATGAAACAACAGGCGTTCCGGCTTGGCTGTGGGGATCAGGTTCTGATCCTGCAGAGCCGCCAGAGCCGCGGCGCGCGTCCAGGCAAAGAGGGACTCCTCCTCGCGGAAACGCACCTCCAGCTTGTTGGGATGCACGTTGACGTCTACCAAATCCGGCTCAATCGACAGATGCAGCACGAACGTGGGAAATTTCCCCGTCATCACCAAAGTTTTGTAAGCGTCCTCGACAGCGGATTGCAGCAGTTCAGTTTTGACATAGCGGCCATTGATGAAAACAGTCTGATAATTGCGGCTGCCGCGCGACAGTTCCGGTTTTGCGAGAAAACCTGTCAGTGTATACCGCTCTGCGCGTGCTTCCACGGGCAAAAGTTTTTGCGCTGTCTCCCGCCCGTAGACATAAAAAATCGCGGTTTTTAAATCGCCGTTTCCGTTTGTCCGCAGGGCTGTGGTTCCGTTGGAGATATACTGAAACGCGATTTCGGGATGCCCGAGCGCCAGTTTGTTTACAATATCCGATATCGCCCCGGCTTCCGAGGCGGGCTTTTTGAGAAATTTCAGCCGCACGGGGACATTGTAAAATAAATCGCGCACGATTACGGTCGTGCCTTCCGCGCAGCCGATTTCTTCGTCCGCCGCAATTTCCGAGCCGTGAACCTCCAGGCGCGAACCCAAAATCGCGCCCGCTGTTTTCGTAATCATTTCCACCCGCGCGACAGCTGCGACGCTGGCCAGCGCCTCCCCGCGAAAGCCCAGCGTCATGACGCGCGTTAAATCATCCGGCGCGGCGATTTTGCTGGTGGCGTGCTGCCAAAAAGCCGCGCACGTCTGATCTTGCGGGATGCCGCAGCCGTTGTCGGTCACGCGCGTCTGCGTCACGCCGCCGTCTTTGATCTCAATGGTGATGGCGGAGGCCCCCGCGTCAATGGAATTTTCCACGAGTTCTTTGACGACGGAAAGCGGGCGTTCTACGACTTCGCCCGCAGCGATTTTGTTGATCATGTCCGCGTCCAGCAGTTGAATCTGATTCGTTTTCATTCATTTTAGCGCAGGAGACTCCCGCTTGAAACGCCGAAGACGTTAAGCGGGGGAGGAATGCGTGTCCTCCCTTCCGTCAGAATTGTCGAACTTTTGGCTGTTCACGTCAACTTCTGCTGCGTCGTCCATAAAGTCCGGCAGAAAAAGCTGATTGTGCGCGGACTGTTTTTGGGGGATACGATCTCGAATACGATCGTGAACACGATCGTGTTCACGGACTTTTGTTTTTTTGGTTTTCACAATGTCGGCGCTGTTCAGGGCGTCCAAGATTTCCCGCGATCGGGCCAGCACGCTCGTCGGCAGGCCGGCCAGGCGCGCGACGTGAACGCCGTAACTGTGATCCGCGCCGCCGCGTTCAATCTTGCGTAAAAATAAAATCTCTTCTCCCCGCTCGCGCACGGCGACGCAGTAATTTTTGACGCCCGCTACTTTTCCTTCTAACTCTGTAAGTTCATGGTAGTGTGTGGCGAAAAGCGTTTTCGCGCCGATCCGCGTTTCGTCGGCAATGTGTTCCAGTACCGCCCATGCGATGGAAAGGCCGTCAAAAGTGCTGGTGCCCCGGCCAATCTCGTCCAGAATGATCAGGCTGTTCCGGCTGGCGTTGTTTAAAATGTTGGCGACTTCTGACATTTCGACCATAAAAGTGCTCTGCCCTGTTGCCAGATCGTCTGCCGCGCCTACGCGCGTGAAGATCCGATCCACCACGCTGATGCGCGCGCTGTCCGCCGGGACGAACGATCCCGCCTGCGCCATCAAAACAATCAGCGCAGTTTGCCGCATGTATGTAGATTTACCGGCCATATTCGGCCCCGTGATGATCGCCAGACGGTTCTCTTCCAAATCCAAAAAAGTATCGTTGGGCACAAACGGCTGATCCATCCATTGTTCCACCACAGGATGCCGTCCGCCGCGGATTTCGATTGCGCCGCTGCCGCCGAGCGCCGGTTTGCAATAATGGAAGCGATCCGCCGCGTCTCCGAAGGACTGGAGCGCATCCGCCGCACCGATCATCATCGCGGTCAGCTTGACGCGTTCGGCCTGATCGGCGATTTTGCCGCGCAGTTCCGTAAACAGTTTATATTCCAGCGCCACAATTTTTTCGTCCGCGCCCAGAATGGTTTCTTCGATTTTTTTCAGCTCTTCCGTGACATAGCGTTCGCAGTTGGAAAGGGTTTGCCGGCGAATGTAACGCTCGGGCGCCAGATGTTTATGAGAATTGGTAATTTCGATGCAGTAGCCGAAAACTCTGCTGAAACGAATTTTGAGGTTTTTAATGCCTGTGCGCTTCCGTTCCTCGGCTTCCAGCGCCGTCAGCCAGTCCGCGCCGCCGCTCTTGGCCGCCCGCAGACTGTCCAGTTCCGCGTTGTAACCGTCTTTGATAAAGCCGCCTTCGCGGACGCTGAAAGGCGGGTCGTCTTCAATCGCCTGATCAATCCACTGATACAGGTCGGTCAGCGCGTCAAAGTTCGTATGTATTTCGGAAAGGAGCGGCGCGTGAAATTCGCCCAGCAGGTCTTTCAAACGCGGGAAATGGCGGATAGACGCGCACAGCGCGGCGAGATCGCGGCTGTTGGCCGTGCCGTAAATGATCCGGGCCATGATGCGCTCCAGATCCAAGACTGATCCGAAGAGTTCCCGCAGTTCCTCCCGCGGCAAAACCTGATCCCGCAATTCCTCCACGCAGTCTAGACGCCGCTCGATGGCGGCGGG
>JAITPB010000163.1 GCA_031289625.1 Clostridiales bacterium
AAAATAACTTGAAACAGCCACAGCAGCGCAATCAAAAACGAACAGAACAGCAGCAGAAACATAAAAATTTTCATCCGGATTTTCATGCGCGTCAGTCCTCAAACCGATATCCCATGCCGCGCAGCGTCACGACGAACCTGGCGTACGGGCCGAGAGATTTTCGCAGGAGTTTTACGTGTGTGTCCAGCGTTCTGTCGTCTCCATAAAAATCATACCCCCACACATCTTCAATCAGCTTTTCACGCGTGATGGCGATGTTGCGGTTTTTCAAAAAATAGAAAAACAAATCATATTCTTTCGGCGACATGGCGGCCATTTTCCCATCTACGGAAACCGTGCGCGCGGTAATGTCTACGTCGAGGCCCTCTTTACGCCATATCTCGCGGCTCAGTTTTTCCGCTTTCCGGGAGCGTTTGAGGATCGCGTCCACGCGCAGCATCAGTTCTTTCGGGGAAAACGGTTTGGTAACATAATCGTCCGCGCCGGTTTCAAACCCATGTATCCGGTCATATTCCTCGGCGCGCGCCGAAAGCATGAGCACAGGCGTGTCGGCGGTCTTGCGGATTTCCTTGACCGCCGAAAATCCATCCAGCTCCGGCATCATCACGTCCATAATAATCAAATCAAACGCTTCTTTTTGCGCGGCTTCCACCGCGGCCAGGCCGTCCTCCGCCATGCTGACGTCATGCCCTTCAAATTTCGCGTATTTCAATATCAGCGACCGGATTTTTTCCTCGTCGTCCACGACCAATATTTTTGCCATACGATCCGCCTCCCGCCTCAATTATAGTCAATAAAAATCCCGCCGCAACTATTTCCGCCGGACGGGATTTTCTTTTGAGAATTATTCTGTTTTTTCTGTTTTTTCTTTTTTGCCGTGATGACCTTTTCCGCCGCAAAGATGCTCCGTGCCGTCATAGGCCGCCATTTTGGCCTGAGCGGCGGCGTACTTCTCATCGGCTTTTTCCTGCGTCAGGCTCCCGTCAGCCACAGCGGCGTCCAATTTGGATTTTACGGCCGACAGATACGCTGTCTTAAACTCGTCCAGCTTGCCCGCCGCCAGCAGCAAGTCGCCTATCTTCCCAGTCTGCAGCGATGCTTTGAGCTCATCCTTGCTGATGCCGAGAACGGAAGCCGCGATGGAAACAACATCGGTTTTGACCCCACCGCTCTTAGAGGCCGCGAACGCCATGCAGGGCACGGAAAGCATCACTGCGGCCATTACCAGGATTACAGCGTTTTTAAATTTTTTGTTCATATGCAATCATCTCCTATTTGTTGGATACAGGAAATTTCTCCTGTTCGTTTTAAAGTATAGCCATGGAATGTGACGTCTATATGACGGTCATCTGGATTTTACGCGAACGTCAGCCGCCGGCTTGGAAAAACCCGGCGGCCAGCCCGGCCAGCCCCGCGCCCAGCATGGTCAAAATTGGATTAAACTTGAAGCGCCGCAGTAAAAATAAACAGGCGGCAAAGAGCGGCACGGCCAAAATGTCAATGTTCTGCGGCGGCCAGGCAAACCCTTCGCCACCCCAAAACGTTAAGACAATCATCGAAAGCCCAGCGGACGCGATGAGCGCGGCGACGCCAGGCCGCAATCCGCGAAAAATGCCCTGGATTCTGCCCAGGTTTTTATATTTTTGGTAGAAATGGGCCAGCGCCAGGACAATTACGCAGGAAGGCGCCACAGAACCCGCTGTCGCCATAACTGCCCCCATCGGGCCGCCCATTTTCATTCCCACAAAAGTGGCGGCGTTGATAGCAATGGGGCCGGGCGTCATTTGAGAAAGCGAAACCAAATCGGCAAACTCCCGCATCGTCAGCCAGTGTTTGGATTCAACAATTTGGCTTTGCATCAACGGCAGGATGACGTATCCGCCGCCGACGGAACACAAGCCAATTTGAAAGAACGTCCCAAAAATTTCCAAATAGATCATGGCGCGGCGCTTCTTTTCTGTTTCTCTGGATCAGCCCGCCTGAAAAAGAGGCCGAACGCCGCACAAGCCAGAATAATCCACACCGCATTTATTTTCAAAAAAAACACGGCGGCAAAAGAGGCGGCCAAAACAATATTATCCGCCCAACTTTTTTGGCTCAGAACATTTTTGCACATGGAGAACACCACATCCGCCAGCAGGGCGGCCGCTCCGGCCTGCATTCCCCATAAAAACCGCCCCACTAGGTATTGTTCCCGGAAGGCGGCGTAAAACAAGCTGATAATCATCAGCGCCAGAAAAGGCGGCGTCACAGCGCCCAGCATTGTGAGCAGCGCGCCCGGAACACCCGCCATCCGATGCCCCACCAAAATGGAGGTGTTCACCGTGATAATGCCGGGGCAGGCCTGCGCCAGCGCGGTCATTTCAAGCATTTCTTTATCTTCCAGCCATTTCAGCTCCTCTACGTATTTTTTTTTCATGATGGAAATGATCACATAGCCGCCTCCGAATGTAACGGCGCTGATCACAAACGTCGAAAGAAACAGTTTTCCATACAAAGACAGCGTTTCGCGGCTGCGCATAAGAACCTCACTTTCCCTGGCGGACATAGCCGGAAATATAAAGACGGGCGCAAAAAAAACGGGCCGCACCGAAGAGCAGCCCATTCTTGCGTGATATTTATTCACTTAACCGAATCGGATTGATTTTAATGCCGGGCCCCATCGTAGCGGCTAAAACCACGCTGCGCAGATATTGGCCTTTGGCCGCAGCTGGTTTGGCCTTGAGGATCGCGCTGATGAGAATCTGAAAATTCTCCAGCAGCTTTGCGCTGTCGAAGGACACCTTGCCCATGGGCACATGGATAATATTCGTTTTATCCAGACGATACTCAATCTTACCGGCTTTGATCTCGGCAATGGCCTTGCCGACATCCATCGTCACCGTGCCGGCCTTGGGGTTGGGCATAAGGCCCTTGGGGCCCAGCACGCGTCCCAGGCGTCCGACGACGCCCATCATGTCTGGCGTGGCCACTACGACGTCAAACTCAAACCAATTCTCGGTTTGAATCTTGCTGATCATATCCTCCGCGCCCACGTAATCCGCGCCAGCCGATTGCGCCTCCGCGGCTTT
>JAITPB010000034.1 GCA_031289625.1 Clostridiales bacterium
CGTTTTGACGTCTTTTCCAAAAACGCGCTCATTGATGGCCTGTCCGCCATTTGCAGTATTGATATGCAACGAAGTTATTGGACCAGAAATATAAAGCGCAGGGTCGTCTATTACGCATCACGTTCAGTCTCCACGCAGCATGTGGAGAAAAGCGAGTATCACAAATTAAAGTCTGTAGTCATCTGCTTTGTCATGTCAGAGAAAGCAGATAACGAAACGGAAATTCGCCGTGTCGTACTGTGTTATGAGGATACTCATGAGATATTCGATGATTTGATTAATATGTCTCTTGTGTATGTACCGACAGTCATTACTAATAATAAAATCAAAGACGATTTGTATATATTTGCACGTTTTTTCGCTGTCATAAGTAGCGAAGAAGCTGCGCGGTTCTGTGATGAATTTAAAGAAAATGGATTAGCGAAGGAGTTGGTACGGTTGTATGACGAAGCAGTGTTTGACGAGGCGGCACTGGAGGTGTTAGGCTCTCAGCCATACTATACAGAACGTGAATATTTGATGGATAAAGCTGAGTGGGAGCAAGAGAAGAATACCTTGGAACAGGAAAACGCCAAATTACTGGAGATCATTAGAAATCTAAAAAAGGACCATCATTCATAAACTGCAAGCGATAGGTTGTTTATCAGCAAGGCAGAGTAATAGCGAAAATGCTTGAAGAGCTTAAGTCGATGGAGCATGAATAAGCTAACGTTCGCAGAAAAAGCGTAGGAGGACTATTTATACTGGCAGGCGAACGACAAGAAAATCCTCAAACGCATTAACTTGTTGCTTCAAGACATTTCCCGCAATGGCAGCGACGGAATCGGGAAACCCGAACCACTCAGGCATCGCGACGGATGGAGTCGCCACATTGATGAGGTGTACAGACTTGTTTACCAAATACGTGACGACTCTATTGGGGTGCTGCAATGCCGTGGGCATTACGATGATTAAAACTGCTGCATTATCCGATATTTTCTTTCATCCAGTCCTCAAATAGAAGATCGCCCTGCGCATTTTGTTTGAAAACCGTCCACAAACAGCCCAATGTATCCATCGTTTCGAGATGCTCATCCCCCAACTTATCGCGGTGGATATGGTAAGCCTTCAAAAAAATGCCTTCGCGTCGGAAAAATTTCCGCGTTTAAAATAAACATACGCCAATCCATGATGGATGGCGGCAGTTTCCAGATGTTCGTCTCCCAATATTTTTTCACGAATAGCCAAGGCCGCTTTGTAATATTTCTCGGCTTTCCCGCAATTCTCCATGTCAAAATAAAGCGCGGTCAAATTGTTGTATGTAATCGCTGTAGAAGAATGCTCCCTGCCCACCGTCTGTTCTTTGATGGACAATGCCTGCTCATGCCAGTGGATTGCGTTTGGGCAATCCCCCAGCCTGTCGTAAACAAACGCGATGTTGTTGCATATGGCGGCGACAGAAGGATGAAGTAACCCAAATATTTTTTTGCGGATAGCCAAAACCTCTTTATATTCGCCTAATGCTCGTTCATGTTCCCCGTGGTTATCATGTATTCCCGCGATACTATTGAGCACGCGGTGTCAGGATGCTCTCGCCCGAAAACGCGCTCACGGATTTCTAGCGCCTTTTGATACCACTCCAATGCCTCGTCATACTGCCTACGAATATCCAGAACACCCGCAATGTTGCTGTAGGAGACAGCGGTTTTCGGATGTTCCTTCCCCAATGTCCTTTCCTTAATCGCCAATGCCTGATGAAACAGTTCCCCACGCTTCGTCATAGAATCCCAGCCGATTGTAAATACCCGCAAGGCTGGTCATATGCGGCGGCTGTGTTGGGATGCTCCTCGCCTAACGCATTCCGGCAAACTTCCAAGGCCCGCGTAAACCACTCAAGCGATTCCTGATAAGCAGACTGACAGAAACAGGTGTTCCCGAGATTGTTGTACACGCCCCCGGCTGCCTGGTGTTCCAGCCCGACGGTATCTTCCAGGATGCTCAGGGCTTTCTGAGCGGATTCCGCTGCTTTGTCATACTTACCCAGCCGATTATATGTGTCAGCAAGATTGTTGTAGATGATCGCAACGTCCGGATGCTGCTTCCCTAAGATGTTTTTCCGGATTTCTAAGCCTTTTAGGCTGAATTCCAGCGCTTTTTGATAAGCGCCCAAGTGGCTGTAAATACCGGCTAAATTGCTGTATCCAATCACTGTATTTAAATGCCCCCGCTCTAAATACCTTCTCAGTCACGCGCAACGACTCCTGCGTCAGCTTCAATGCCTTTGCGTAATCGCTTGCAGGTCATACATCTGCCCCGTGTTGTCGTAAACGATGGCCATGTCCGGGTGATCCATTTCAAACAATTTGAGATAAATCGCAACTGCCTTTTCGTAATACTCCAATGCCCTTGGGTACTCTCCGCGATTTGCATAAATCACCCCGATGTGGTTATAAATGTTCGCTGCTTCGGGGCTTTCCTTGCCTACAACCTTTTCCATAACATCCAGCGACTTTTTATTCCATTCCATTGCTTCGGCATAATTACCTATTGTACTGTAAACATCGGCGATGTTCCCGTAGGCGACAGCGGTTTTCGGATGTCCTTTTCCCAGCAGTTTTTCAGACATACATATCTGAGACATACAACAGCGTTTCCAAGGATTTATAATGCCTCTTTGTACTTACCCAAAGTGGTATAAACACCCGCGATGTTGTTAAACGCAGTAGCAGTATCTCGGTGTTCCGCCCCGGCCGTCGCAAAGAAAACGTCGCGGGCTTTTTCATATTCTTCCAATGCATGGGAATAATCGCCTAGGCGTTCATAGACCATGCCGAGATTGTTATGCGTTGCCGCCGCCGTAGGCCGGTCATCCGCCAAAAGCTTGCTGCCTTTCAGAAGGATTTCTTCCGATTTCCGATAGTCGGAAACGCGCAAAAGGATATTCGAAGTGTGATTGATTAAAACCGGATAGGTCCTCGTCAATCCCACCGATGGCGTCAATCACGGAAACGGCATGTTTCACAAACGGAAGTTTAGCAGTAAAGACTTCTGTGTCCGGCAGTTCTAGCGATTCGATCAACCCGGAGAAAAGCGGTTTTGCCATGATGGCGTCCGGCATAGCTTTATGCCGGACAACCAAAAATTCCAGAAATATCCAGCGCTTTTGCGAACTGCTCAATAAAAATCTGTTCGGCTTTCTCCCAATCGCCTTGTTCAGGATTGTGCGTGTAAATGATTTTTTCGCTGAGCGCCGAGAGGGAAAAGCCCTGTTCTTCCAGTATGGCTCTAAACTATCCCAGGCTCCGCGTCTTTGCCAGCAGCTCAACGGCTAATGTGTGGCGGTCTGCCATGGTGATAATCGCGTCCAAATCATCATGAGGCGAATCATCCTCCGCGTAGGCAGCGCCGTAGTTGACTGCTGCCCATGCCATTGAGCAAAAGCAGTTTCGCGTTGCTGGTTAGTTTATTTTTGATTTCGGCCAATTTGCTGTCACACGTCCGCGAAAAAAATGTGTGGGCTGTAATGAGCGGGTTTCCGTTATGACAACATCAGTGGGGGTGTCCGGAGGCGTTGCTGCGGGGTTCTGTTTTACGAAGGCAATCATTGCGCTTTAGGATGAAAACATGTTGAAATATTCATCTGTGATATCTTGTACATTATCCAATCCGGCTCTGTTAGGCACAGCTCTCACAGAATACAAGAACACGCCAGCCAAAAATCGTTCTGGGACAAAACAACTCTGACTGGACAAGGTTCGTTTCGTCGCGCCGCTCGCCACATCCACAATCACATCCGGTTGTATCACGCTATCGTTTGCGATGAGATCATATAAGGCGAGAACCGCGATTCTTAATTTGGTCGGATCGAACAGAGGCACAACCTTTTTATCGAAATAGCTTGTGACCGTTTCGGCGTCGGCTTTACACGCTAAGGCAATAACTTCATGGGAAAAGTTAAGCTTGGCGGCGAACAGGCGTGAAGCTTGCGCATCATCTCTTTTGGGGTCATGCGGATTGATCGGCGTGAGTAAAGCGTTGTGCAGCGCGAACTGACTTATGTCATTCATGGCACATTTTTTGAGTAGCACCGCGAAAGTAGCGTAACATAAGCGTTTCATATCAATTTCTCCCTATCCAGAGTATGCCAATTTCCGTTCAAGATCTGTTTAAGGTTCATTCAAATACACATCGTCTGTAAGGCTGTAAGCTGTTATCAAGGTTTTCGATGACGGCTTTTTTTGATCGGGTTCTGAGTGGAATCGCCGCCATGACGGGAACTGTAGATTTTTATCATTATAGCTCATTGCCTGCAAAAATCAACTTTATTTGGCAGGAACTGCAGGAGAAACGCACCCATTTATTTCCAAGAAATATACAAAAAAGTACACAAAATAGAATTATTCGGTGAATCATTATTGGCTATTTTTATGTATTTTACAAACATGGCGTTGTTCATCCTGCTGTAGGCTTTCCTAAGTTTTTTGAATATTTACGTTTTGAGAAACCCTTCGACTATATATTTGAGACTATTTGGCCATAATCTGATCCCTTCTTGATACTGGAAATTAGTGGGTACGTTTCTCCTGTCTGAGGAAATCCTTCATGAAAAATGCAGGGAACAGGAAACCCTGCTGGCGGGGAAATATTATTTGTCGACTTTATGGAGCAGTGGCTGGAAGTGATCAAACCGTCCATTAAGCTGACAACTTATGGCGGATATCAGTACAATGTCCAGATGATCACCTGTTACTTTCGGGAGCACAAAATTTTACTGAACAGGCTGACCGCTGAGGACATTAACAATTTTTATCAGGAGAAACTAAAGTGGCTCAAAGCGACTACAATACATAAATTTTATGCCAACATAAGCAAAGCGCTGAAATATGCAGTGCAAAACGGCTATATCCCTTTCAGCGTCATGGATAAGGTTAATCGCCGCAAACTCGGCCGGTTTACCGGTAAATTTTTGAAACAATCGGAAGCCGTGGAATTGTTTGAAGCGGTGAAAGGCCACAAATTGGAATTGGGCGTAATTTTCGGCGCATTTTATGGGCTGCGCCGTGCGGAAATCGTCGGCCTGAAATGGGATGTGGTAGACTTCGATGCCAATACCGTTACAATTGAGCATACCGTAACGATCGCGACAATTGACGGCAAGCAACGGCTGATCGCGGACGACACAACGAAAACAAAATCAAGCTTCCGGGCTTTGCCGCTTGTGCCGGATATCTGTGAAAAGCTTTTGAAATTTAAGGCAGAGCAGGAAGCAAACCGCCGGTTGTGCGGCAAAATGTACAATAAGGCGGAAGGTTGCTACTTGTATGTGGATGCTTTAGGCAATCGGATAAACCCACATTACTTGACCAACGAATTCCCTAAATTTCTGGTAGAGCATGGCTTCAAGCGTATGCGCTTTCATGATTTGAGGCATACAAATGCTTGCGGGGGATGTAGATTTAGCCGTTATATCAAGTCAGCTTGGGCACACCAACATAAGCATAACCGAAAGACTATATATTCACGCAGTCCAAAGAAAGAAATTAGAAGCCGCTGAGAAGCTAGTGCAGACATCCGTAAATAAAGGGGCCTATTAAACTCTAAGGAGTTTGCCAGTGTAATTCCATTGAAATGGCCTTTTCATATGCTCATTATAAAATTTAATGAATTCCATAATTCTGGTTTCAAGATCCGCAACAGAAATAAAGCTTGCCCGTTTATTGAGCAAACGCCTGGTCAAACCAGGGATTCTGATTTATGAATATTTAAATTATCTACGATAAATATGTATTTGGCGGTTGGATCCTGCCCTACAACATTCCTTATATGCGCGGCGAAATCTTCTCTTTCTTTGTTTTTATGCCGAAAACTTCAATCGCTTTCGACATCAGAGCGTCGTCAATCATTATATTTGTACGCACATTATACACCTCCATATACACAATTATATGGTGTAAATGCATTTTGTCAATTTTCACCCAGCCCAAACATATATTTAAAGTTATCCCGCTATCTTATACCTGTTCGTTGATTTCTGACTTGCCCGGAAGAACCGTTATCAGAGCCTATATAATAATTGCCCCTGGCAAGCCGCAAAGAAAATCTTGACAGCGGCGCTTGGCGGATGTTACACTGTCTCCATTAAGGTTGTCCGGTTTCAGCCGGAAATTAAAAGGGAAATGGGTGCGACTCCCATGCAGTCCCGCTACTGTAAGCGTAGGCGTCAACGATTGCCGCGCGAGCCAGGAACCTGCCTTAACGCCACACAAGCATTCTGCGAGGCACAGGGCATTGCTGTTATACTGAGAACAGCTGATTTGTTCACGGTGGAGAGATGACTCCTTTGACGCGGAACCCGCTCAAAGGAGTCTTTTTGATCGTTATCCGTTTTTGTACTTTAAGAAAGGAGTGGGGCAATGTTTTATGGCGTCGGCGTGGGGCCGGGCGATCCTGCTTTGCTGACTTTGCGGGCGGTTGAAGTCTTGCGGCAATGCGGCGTGATTGCCGCGCCGGATACTTCTGGCCGGGAAAATACGGCTCTCACGATTGTTGCGGCGTATCTGGAGGGGAAACGGGTTGTGAAATGCCGCACACCTATGACGCGCGATCCCAGCGCGCTCAAGCGGGCGTGGGAAGACGCCGCAAATGAGATTTGCACGTTTTTGGAACAGGGCGAAGACGTGTGTTACATAACTTTGGGAGACCCGGCTGTCTACTCCACGCTCATGTATGTCCATGCGCTGGTGGCGGCCAGGGGCTTTGAAACGGAGATCGTGCCCGGCGTATCCTCTTTTTGCGCTGCCGCCGCCGCGCTGAAGACGTCCCTCTGCGAGGGCGGAACGCCTTTGCACATCATTCCCGCTTCTTACGACGGGCTGGAGGACGCTTTGAACCTGCCCGGCGTGAAAGTTTTGATGAAGTCCGGGACAAAAACCGGCGCGATTTTGGACGCCTTGGAACAGCGTGGGCTGCTGGCGCGTTCTAAAATGGTTTCGCGCTGCGGTATGCCGGGGGAAAAACTGCATCATGATTTGCGGGAACTCGATCGCTCGGAGGGATATTTCAGCGTCATCATCGTGGGGGAATCGGAATGAGTCTATATGTGGTTGGCATTGGGCCGGGCGACAGGCCGTACATGACGGGGCAGTCCCTCGCGGCGCTGGAAAAAAGCGGCGTTGTGGTGGGGTATGAGCCATACATCCGTTTGATTGAGGATTTGGTCGCTGGCAAAAGAATTATCGCCAGCGGTATGCGAAAAGAAAAGGAGCGCGCGGCGGCCGCGGTGGAGGAAGCCCGAAACGGGCATACCGTCGCTCTTGTGTCGAGCGGCGACGCCGGCGTATACGGTATGGCGGGGCTGGCGCTGGAAATAGCGGAAAACGATCCTGACCTGGAGATCGAGATCATCCCGGGCGTCACGGCGGCGCTTTCGGCCTCGGCGATGCTCGGCGCTCCTCTCATGAATGATTTCGCGGCGATCAGTCTGAGCGATTTGCTGACGCCCTGGCCGACCATCGAAAAACGGTTGATGGCCGCGGCCCAGGGGGATTTTGCGATTGCCCTGTACAACCCCGCCAGCCATAAACGGCGCGACGTTCTCCCAAAAGCCCGCGAAATTTTGCTACAGTACCGCGCGCCCGAAACGCCTTGCGGCCTGGTGCGCAACGCCGGCCGCGAGGGCTGCGCGAAAGAGATTTGCACTTTAGCAGAACTGACGGAGAAACCGGTAGATATGTTTACCACCGTCATCGTAGGCAATTCCCAAACGAAAGTGATCAATGGCCGGCTCGTGACCGCCCGGGGCTATGACGATGGAAAATAAACGCGCGCTGATTTTTGGCGGAACGACGGAGGGCAGGATGCTGGCGGCGTTTTTGACGGAACGCCAGGCGGATTTTACGCTGTCGGCGGCGACGGAATACGGCGGGCAGTTGGCGCGGGAAGGTTCTGATCGCGTTTTGCAGGGGCGGCTGGACACAGAGAGTATGCGTGCGCTGTTTCGCGGGTATGATTTGATCCTGGACGCCACGCATCCCTACGCGGTCTCTGTTACGGAAAACATCCAAACGGCCTGTGCCGCGGAGAATGTACGCCTCATCCGCGTTTCGCGCAATGAGGCTACAGAGGATATGTCGCTTACCGCTGACCCGCATGTCCGTTATTTTGACAGCGCGGCGGCGGCAGCCGCATTTCTCAGCACGGTGGAAGAACCGGCGCTGCTGACGATCGGCGTCAAAGACGCGGAAGCTTTTACGCAGATAACGAATTTTAAGCGGCGCATGACCATACGCGTGCTTCCCGCGACGGAATCGTTGGCGCGCTGTTTGTCGCTGGGCTATCGCGCGTCTCAGATTATTTGTATGCAAGGGCCTTTCAGCCAAGCCATGAATGTTGAAATGATGAAAGCGGCGAAAGCGGCGTTTCTGGTGACAAAAGATTCTGGAGAACCGGGCGGGTTCGCCGCTAAAATGCAGGCTGTCCGGGAACTGAACGCGACGGCCCTTGTCATTGCGCGGCCCAAAGCGCTTGCGACGGAAGAAGGACTCACCCTACAGGAAACGAAGGATTGGCTGGAACGGAAATATTTGCCGCCAGCCTCAAAACCGGATAATCATCCGAATGATCGTCCGGACGATCGCCCGGACAATCGCCCGGTTCCCCGCTTCCCGCTGTTTGTGGATCTTTCGCGGAAAGAAACGCTGCTGGTGGGAGGCGGGCAGATATCGGAAAGACGCGTGAAGACGATCCTGCGTTTTACCCGCGGCGTTACGGTGATTTCCCCTGTTGTGACGGAAAACCTGCGCGCGCTGTCTCAAGAGGGGAAAATCCGCTGGATCGGCAGAGAGTACCGAACCGGTGATTTAGCGGGCGCTTGGCTTGCCGTCGCCGCTACGGATTCCCGCGCCGTCAATGCGGCTGTATCGGAAGAAGCCCGCAGCCGGGGGATTTTTTGCAGCGTGGCGGACGACAAGGGCGAGAGCGGCTTTTGGTTTCCCGGCGTGGCGGCGACAGAGCATGTGATCGCAGGCGTCGTCTCCATAGACGGGGATCATCGCCGGGCGAAACGCGCGGCTGAGCGGCTTCGGACGGCCTTGAGCGAAGAAGAATGATAGCGGGGGATTGCTGTGAAAATCAAAATAGGCTGCCGTGAAAGCCGGTTGGCCGTGGCACAGGCGGAGATCGCCGCGGAGACGATTCGCCGCCGCGATGATTCAATCGAAGTGTCACTTGTCACCATTAAAACAACAGGCGATAAAATTCTGGATAAAACGCTGGACGCCATAGGAGGCAAGGGCCTTTTCGTCAAAGAATTGGAAAAAGCCCTGCTGGATCGTACTGTGGATATATGCGTACATAGTTTTAAGGATATGCCGTCCGAAATGGACGATCGCCTGATCATCGCGGCTGTATCGGAGCGGGAAGCGCCTTGCGACGCGCTCGTTCTGCCGGAAGGCCAAACGGAGATCGATTTTTCAAAGCCCATCGGAACTTCCAGCCCGCGCCGCGCCATCCAATTGAAAAAAATGTTTTCCCAAGCGGACATTGTACCGGCGCGCGGTAACATTCTCACCCGCCTGGAAAAATTGGACGCCGGGCAATGCGGCGCGTTGGTTTTGGCTTATGCGGGCCTCAAAAGGCTGGGGCTGGAACGCCGCGCCTCACGCGTGTTCACGCCGGACGAGATGATCCCCGCCGCTTGTCAGGGCATATTGGCCGTGCAAGGACGCGCGGGTGAAAATTACGATTATCTGCTGCCTTTTCACAACGCGGAGGCGTACACAGCCTCCTTGGCGGAACGCGCCTTTGTAAAAACGCTGGAAGGCGGCTGTTCCGCGCCCACCGCCGCGTTTGCCCACATGAAAGACGGCTTTTTGGAAATTCTCGGCCTGTATGTGGCAGGGCAGGGGGAAGCGACAGAAGAAATCCGCGAAGGCAAGCTTCGCGTACGCCGGGAAGACGCCGCCTGGGGCGGCGCGCTGCTGGCGGAAAAATTAAAGGCCGGGGGAAAAAAGACGGGCAAAGTGATTTTGATCGGCGCTGGGCCGTATGATCAAGGGCTCATCACGGTCAAGGGATTGCGCACGCTGCGAAAAGCGGACTGCGTACTGTACGATCGTCTGATCAACCCAGGCTTTTTGCTGGAGACGCGCGCGGATTGCGAAAAAATAGACGTGGGCAAGGACAGCGGCGCGCATAAAGTCACCCAGAAAGAAATCAACAAACTTTTATTGGAAAAGGCGCTGCCAGGCCGGATGGTGGCGCGCCTGAAGGGCGGCGATCCCTTTGTGTTTGGCCGCGGCGCGGAAGAGCTGACGCTCCTGCGGGAAAATGGGATTCCCTTTGAAGTTGTGCCGGGCGTCACGAGCGCGGTGGCCGCGCCCGCCTACGCGGGGATTCCGGTGACACACAGAGAGTACGCCTCGTCGCTGCACATTATCACGGGGCACGCCAGAGCCGGACGCGCGCTGGATGTGGACTATGACGCGCTGGCGCGGCTGAAAGGCACGCTTGTGTTTTTGATGGGCCTGGAAAATATGGAGGCGATTGTGCAAGGGCTGCTTCGGGCAGGCAAACCAGGCGATACGCCGGCGGCGATCGTGAAAGATGGAACCATGCCCAGGCAGCGGCGCGCCGTTGGGACGCTCGCGCAGCTCGTAGAATTGGCGGAATCGAATCATTTGTCTCCGCCGGCGGTGATTGTCGTCGGCGATGTGGCTCTCTTAGCCGAAACCTATGACTGGTTTTCCCAAAATCCACTCGCCCGCGTCAAGGTAGCTGCAGCGTGTCACGCGGCTTCGGCGGAAAAGCTTGGCGAGCTGCTGTCGGACAGGGGCTGCGACGCGGTGATTTATCCGTGCGCGGATGTGACGCCCCTTCCGTTTTCCCTTCCAGACTTTACGCGATACGCGTATATCATTTTTACCAGCAAACAGGGCGCGCGCTGTTTTTTGAACGGCTTGGCCGCGCGGAAACAAGACGTTCGGACATTGGGCGGGATCAAGATCGCCGCCGTGGGCAGCGAAACGGAAAAGGAACTGCAAAAATACGGATTGTTCGCGGACTACACGCCTGATCGTTTTGACGCCGCGTATTTGGCCGAAGGGCTGATGAAGATCATGCGGCCAGAGGAAAAAGCCCTTTTCCCCGGCGCGCTGGAACCAGAAAGCGCTTTGCTGGACATTTTGCAGGAAAAGGCGGAGCACCTGCCGGTGTATGAAACACGCCTGATCCCCTGCGACGCCAGCGGCCTGTCTGACGCGGATTATGTGCTGTTTTCCAGTGCGTCCGCAGTGCGGGGGCTTGCGGCTTCGGCCGGGCCAAACGGCCTGAAAGGGCTGCGTGCGGTCTGCATGGGTGCGCGCACGGCGGACGCGGCGGCTCAACAGGGCATGGAAGTTTTGACGTCCAGGGAAAGCACGTTTGAAAGCATGGCGGAACGCGTGGAGGAGCATGTTAAAAATGAATTCGCAAAAACCGCGCCGGCTTAGAACCGGCCCTGTATTAAGGCATATGGTGAGAGAAACGCGGGTCAGTCCAGACAGCTTGATTCAGCCCGTCTTTATCCGGGAAGGATCGGGCGTGGCCGAAGAACTCGCGATGTACGGGCAGAAACGGTACAGCCCCGATACGGCGCCTTTTTACATAGAATCCCTTTTGCGTGGAGGCGTGCGTTCCGTTCTGCTCTTCGGCGTGCCGGATCAAAAAGACGAAACCGGATCTTCCGCGTATGACGACAACGGCGTTGTTCAGTGCGCCGTCCGGGAAATTAAAAAACGTCTGCCGGAAATGTATGTCATCACGGACGTATGCCTGTGCGAATATACGTCTCACGGACACTGCGGCGTTTTGGACGGCGAAACAGTTTCCAACGAGAAAACATTGCCGCTCTTGGCGCGGACGGCGCTGTCTCACGCGGGCGCGGGCGCGGATATGGTTGCGCCCTCCGACATGATGGACGGGCGCGTACGGGCCATCCGGGACTGCCTGGATGAGAACGGTTTTGGCCAACTGCCGATGATCAGTTACGCGGTCAAATACGCGTCCTCCTTTTACGATCCGTTCCGGGACGCGGCGGGTTCATGTCCAGCCTTCGGCGATAGAAAATCTTACCAGATGGATTATCACAACAAAAGGGAAGCCATTAAAGAAGCGCTGCTCGATGTGGAAGAAGGCGCGGATATTGTCATGGTCAAACCGGCGCTGGCGTATCTGGACGTCATTCAAAGCGTTTACGAC
>JAITPB010000046.1 GCA_031289625.1 Clostridiales bacterium
AAGGCAGACGCGGCAAAACAACGCGCGTTTTTTGACACAGTGCTGCAGCCTCTGATGGAGCAGGCGAAGAGTGATAAAATCGTGCTGTTGTTCATGGATGCTTCCCATTTTGTTATGGGTTGCGACTTTCTTGGTTATGTTTACGGTGTGACACGTCGTTTTATAAAGACATATTCAGGCCGTATGCGCTGCAATGTCCTTGGCGCATTAAATTTTGTTTCGAAAAAATTGACTACTGTTACAAATGATACATATATCACAGCTGCACAGGTTTGTGATCTTCTTACAAAAATTTCCTCGGAGTATGCCGGACAGACAATCCATCTGGTGCTGGATAACGCTCGGTATCAGAAATGCAAGAATGTTACGGATATGTTTTAAATGCAAAAGCCCGGCGCAAACTGCGCTGGGCTTTTGCATAAGCTTAATTTTGATTTTTTGCCGCGTTCTTAGGGTTGGCGGGAAACCAGCCTTTTTGCACTCTCTCCTCCTGCTCGAAAACTTCATGAATGCTCCACAGCAAAGAGAATCCCGCCACGGCTAAAACCGCGCCCAGTACAGTCGTATGGCAGAACAAGGAAGCTCCGGCACAAATCAAACCGGCCAATAAAAATAATGGCCATACCTTTGTGCCCATATGGAAATGGGCTTTGATGATGATAGGATGCAAAGCCCCTATAATCAAAAACGTCATGACGCCAATCAATATTCCATCGAAATTCATTATGATCTCACTTTCATTCTAAGACGCTGATCAGTGGCTTAATACTGCAGCGCCTCTTTAGTTGCCGCGTTTTTGAGACGCGTTTTACCGGCCTGGTTTTCGTGCTGCTCCCGATCCTGGTATGAGTCGTCCAAGCTCATGTTTCGCTTGGCTGTAGAGAGCATGAGTTTGATCCGGTTGAGCTGGTTGACTTCGCTCGCGCCAGGGTCGTAGTCCACCGCCACGATATTCGAAAGGGGATAGCGTCTGCGCAGTTCTTTGATGATGCCTTTGCCTGTCACATGGTTGGGCAGGCACGCGAACGGCTGCATACATACAATGTTGCTGCTGCCGGAGCGGATCAGTTCGACCATCTCCGCGGTCAGAAACCAGCCTTCCCCTGTTTGATTGCCCAAAGAAACGATCGGCTCCGCCAGCTCGCCCAATTCTTTGACATGCACGGGCGGCTCAAACCGCTTGCTGTTTTGCAGCGCCGCGCGCATGGGCCGCCGATAAAGCTCAATGCCCCAGATGGCGCTGTTGCAGATGGCGCGTTTTAAAGCCTTGCCGCCCAAATATTTTTCCTGATAGTTGGCGTTGAAAAAGCTGTAGAGAAGAAAATCCGTCAAATCCGGGACGACCGCCTCTGCACCCTCATTTTCCAAAAGACTGACAATGCCGTTGTTCGCCGTCGGATGAAATTTCACTAGGATTTCGCCCACCACGCCCACGCGGGGCTTTTGGACGTCCAGCAATTCCAGCTCGTCAAATTCTTTTACGATACCTGTTATGTTTCGTTTAAACGATCGGGCATCGCCCTTATGTACCGCTTGCTTGCAAACCTCGTTCCATTTCTCGTACAGGGCGTTGGCCGCGCCCGGTGTTTTTTCGTAGGGCCGTACTTTATAAAGCACCCGCATGAGCAGATCCCCATAGAGCAGCGATTGTATCGCGCGGCTGATCAAAGAGGGCGTGTATTTCATGCCGGGATTTTTTTCCAAACCGGACGCGTTGATGGAAATAACCGGTATGTGTTCCATGCCCGCCTTGCGCAGCGCCTTGCGGATAAAACCGATATAGTTGCTGGCGCGGCAGCCGCCGCCGGTCTGCGTAATAAGGACGGAAACATGATCCAGATCGTATTTGCCGGAGCGCAGGGCGTTCAACACTTGGCCGACTACGATGAGCGCCGGATAGCACGCGTCGTTGTTGACATATTTTAAGCCTGTATCTACACAGTCTTTATCCAAACCCGGCATGACTTCCAAATGATATCCGCAGGAAATAAACGCTTCTTTTAAAATATCAAAATGTATGGGCGACATCTGCGGACAAAGCAGTGTGTGCGTCTTGCGCATCGCCTCCGTAAAAATTTTCCGTGCGGGCCGTTTGACCAGAGGTAATTGCGGAGGCGACTGCTGACATGATTGCCTCCGGTTCCGCCGTTCTTCCAGCGCGGCGAACAGCGAGCGTATGCGAATACGCGCGGAACCCAGGTTGTTGACCTCGTCGATTTTCAGCAGCGTGTGGATCTTGCCGCCGCCATCCAGAATTTCATGCACCTCGTCGGCTGTGACGGCGTCCAATCCGCAGCCAAAACTGTTGAGCTGCACCAATTCCAGGTTTTCTTTCACGCGGACAAAGCTGGCCGCTGCGTACAGCCGCGAATGATACGCCCACTGATCCCGGACGTCTAGCGGCCTGTCTACCTGCCCCAAATGCGCCACGCTGTCTTCCGTGAGAACCGCCACGCCATAGCCCGTGATCATCTCTGGGATGCCGTGATGGATCTCTGGATCCACATGATAAGGCCGGCCGGCCAGCACCACGCCGGTCAAATGATTTTGATCCAGGTAGGCCAGCGTTTCTTCCCCTTTGCGCCGTATATCCATCCGGTAACGCCCCTGTTCCGCCCAAGCCCTGGCTGCCGCCTTCGCCACTTCCCCGGCGGGTATCCCGTTAAATTCCGCGATCAGACGTTTGGTCAGCGCGGGTAAATCGTTCAGATTCAAAAACGGATTGCGGAAGTCAATGTTTTGTTCCCGCAGATCTTCCACGTTGTTTTTGATGTTTTCCGGATAAGACGTTACGATAGGACAGTTAAAATGATGATCCGCGGCGGCGATCTCCTTGCGCTCGTAAGCCACGCTGGGATAAAAAATAAACTTGACGCCCTGGCCAAGCAAATCCATAATATGCCCGTGCGCCAATTTGGCGGGATAACAGGCGGATTCGCTCGGGATGGATTCAATGCCCTTTTCATACACAGCGCGGGAAGATGCGGACGACAGCACCACCCGATAGCCCAACTCTGTAAAAAAAGTAAACCACAGCGGATAATTTTCATACATATTCAGCACGCGCGGTATGCCGACTTCGCCCCGACTGGCTTTTTCCCGCGCAAGCGGCTCATACGCGAAAACCCGGCGGAGTTTATAATCAAATAAATTCGGAAGCCCGGCATTTTGTTTTTCTTTGCCCAAGCCGCGCTCACAGCGGTTGCCGCTGATGAACCGGCGCCCCACAGACTCTTGTCCGGTGGACTCTCCCTTGGAAAGACCGCCGGAAAACCGGCTGATGGTGAGCAGACACTGATTGGCGCAGGCTTTACAGCGCGAGAGCGTGGATTTGATTTCCAGCGCGTCCAATTCTGCGGCGGTCAGCAGCGTCGTCTCATCTCCTTCGCGATATTTCTCCTTGGCGAGGATCGCCGCGCCGAACGCGCCCATAATGCCCGCGATGTCCGGACGGACGGCCTCCCGCTCACTCACGAGCTCAAAAGCGCGCAGCACCGCTTCATTATAAAACGTGCCGCCCTGCACCACAATGTTTTTCCCGAGCTGCGCGGGATCGGTAATTTTAATTACTTTGAGCAGCGCGTTTTTAATGACCGAATAGGCCAGCCCGGCGGAAATATCCGCCACGTCCGCGCCTTCTTTCTGCGCTTGCTTCACACGTGAATTCATAAACACAGTACAGCGGGAACCTAAGTCGATGGGGTTTTCAGCGGAAAGCGCGACGCGCGCGAAATCCGCCACAGGCAGGTTCAGAGACCGGGCGAACGTCTCGATAAAAGAGCCGCAGCCGGCGGAACAGGCTTCGTTGAGTAAAACAGAATCGATAACGCCGTCTTTGATCCGCAGACATTTCATGTCCTGCCCGCCGATGTCCAGAATAAAATCCACAGCCGGATTAAAAAAAGCCGCCGCTTTGTAATGCGCCACTGTCTCGATCTCGCCGAGATCCACCCGAAGCGCGGCTTGCACCAGGCCTTCTCCATACCCGGTCACGCACGCGTTTTTGATCCGCACGTTTTCGGGCAGCATCCGGTAGATCTCGCGCAGGGATTGCACGATTATCTTCAGCGGCGCGCCTTCGTTGCCCGCATAAAACGAATAGAGCAGCTCTCCCGTTTCGCTGACCAGCGCCAGTTTGGTAGTGGTGGAACCCGCGTCAATGCCCAAAAAGGCGTTCCCTTCGTACGTGCGCAGATCGCGGCGCGCGACATGATGGCTACTGTGCCGCGCCTGAAACGCGGCGTACTCTGCTTTTTCCGGAAACAAAGGCGCCAGGCGGCTGATTTCAAATGGCAGTTGTTTTTTACTTTGCAAGTTATGTAATAATTCGTCTAGGGCAATCTGTTTCAGCGGATCCGAATTCAGCGCGCCGCCCAGTGCCGCGAACAAATGCGCCGTTTTGGGCATGATGATTGCGTCCCCACTCAGTTTCAGCACGTCAATGAATCGGTTGCGCAGCTCTGGCAGAAAATGGAGCGGCCCGCCCAGAAAAGCCACGCGCCCCCGGATGGGTTTGCCACAGGCCAGGCCGCTGATCGTCTGGCTTACGATGGCCTGGAAAATCGAAGCCGCCAGATCCGGTTTTGCGGCGCCTTCGTTCATCAAAGGCTGGATGTCGCTCTTGGCAAATACGCCGCAGCGGGCCGCAATGGGATAAATCGTCTTATAGGATCGGGCTAGATCGTTCAGGCCCAATGCGTCTGTTTGCAAAAGCGACGCCATTTGATCAATGAAAGAGCCGGTTCCCCCCGCGCAGATTCCGTTCATGCGTTGTTCCAGGCCGCCGGCAAAATAAAGGATCTTCGCGTCCTCGCCGCCGATTTCAATGGCCACGTCGGCGTCCGGCGCGAAAATTTCGATAGAACGGGCGACCGCCACCACTTCCTGGATAAAATCCACGCCAACCCAATCGGCCAGCGACAGCCCTCCGGAACCGGTGATCATAGCCGCCAAAGAAATATCCCCCAGCTGCTCTTTCATCGCGGAAATCATATCAAAAAGCGTTTCCTGTATATTTGAAAAATGTCTTTTGTATTGTTGAAATAAAATTTTGTTGTTGTCGTCAATCACAACGGCCTTTATCGTGGTGGAACCGATGTCAATGCCCATCCGATGGCTCATCTAAAACCCTCCCCCTAGATTCTCGTCAAGTCTTATTATAGTCGGCGCCTAAATAAAAAGCAATGGAAGGTTTCGACAAAATACGCATCCTTGCGGTTATCAGCCAAATGTGTTATCTTGATATTTATTTTGGGCCTTTATTTTGATTCATGAAAGAAGCGGAGTGAACGTCATGTTATTGGCTGAAAAAACGGCTGAAAAAAAAATCATTTTCAGCGGGATGCAGCCCACGGGTATTCCTTCTCTCGGCAACTATCTGGGCGCGCTGAAAAATTGGGTGAGCCTGCAGGATGAATACCGCTGCATTTACTGCGTCGTGGATATGCACGCCCTGACCATCCGCCAGGATCCGGCGGCGCTGCGCGCGAAGGCGCGCGAACTGCTGGCGTTATGCCTCGCGATGGGCATTGATCCGGAAAAAAGTTTGCTTTATTTTCAATCCCATGTGCCTGGGCACGCTGAATTGGCGTGGATTTTAAACTGCTTTACCTATATGGGCGAGTTAAACCGCATGACGCAGTATAAGGATAAGTCGCTCAAGCACGCCGACAACGTGAACGCCGGTTTATTTACTTACCCTGTGCTGATGGCCGCCGATATTTTGCTGTACGGCGCTGATCTCGTGCCCATCGGGGATGATCAGCGTCAGCATTTGGAGCTCTGCCGCGATATCGCCATCCGGTTTAATCACATGTACGGCGATGTCTTTCCCGTGCCCGAAGCTTACTATGGCAAAGTCGGCGCGCGGATTATGAGCCTGCAGGAGCCGGAGAAAAAAATGTCCAAGTCAGAATCGGAAAACCCGAATAACGTCGTCTATCTTTTGGACAGACCGGACACCGTCCTGAGCAAATTCAAAAAAGCGGTGACGGATTCCGGCAGCGAAGTGCGTTTCGATCCGGATAAGCCGGGGATATCCAATCTGCTGACCATCTACGCGGCTGTTACGGGTGCGGACGCCGCCCAGGCGGAGCGGGAATTTGCAGGATCAGGCTATAGCGATTTTAAGCGCAGGGTTGGCGAAGCGGTTGTGGAATCGCTGCGCCCCATACAAACGCGTTTCGACGCATTGATCCGGGACAAAGAAGCTCTCGACGGCCTGATCAAAACACATGCGGAGCGGGCCAACGCGCTGGCCGGGAGAATGCTGCGCAAAGTAAAGAAAAAGATCGGATATCCAATATGATTTTTTTTGTTTTATACGAAAGATTTTCGTTCGCGCGTATATTTTTGAGGGGGATGGCTTATGAAAAGAGACCGCATGATAAGGCGATTGATTGTCACAGCGCTGACAGCAGCCGTATACACGGCGCTGACGCTGGCGTTCGCTCCAATCAGTTTTGGCAGTATACAGTTTCGCGTTGCGGAAATACTGAATTTAATGGCGTATATGGATCCGCTGTACGGCGCGGGCGTCGTGCTGGGATGTTTTCTCTCGAATTGTTTTTCTCAGCTGGGCCCGATCGATATGGTGATCGGAACGCTGGGAACCGCTTTAGCCGTGTGGGCGATCACCCGGACGAAGAACCTGTTTATCGCCTCGCTGTGGCCGATGTTTGCGAATACGCTGGTGGCTTTTGAACTGACCTATATAGAACACACGCCGCTCTGGTTTAACATCGTGTCGATATGGATCGGGGAATTTGTGGTCGTGACCTGCGCCGGTTACCCGTTGTTCCGGACATTGCTGCAAAACAAAAAATTATTGTCCCTCCTTCAAACAGAGAGGCAATAAAAGGAGTGAATCCAAAAATGGAAGTCATCAACTGTCCCCAGTGCGGCAAGGTATTTACCAAAATTAAAAATCCTCTGTGTCCCGCCTGTGAAAAAAAAGAAGAAGCTATGTTTCACAGGCTAAAAGATTTCATTGACGAAAATCCATCCTGCCATTTAAAAGAACTGGCCGAAACGACGCAAGTCAGCCCAAAACTCATCCTGCGTTTCATCCGCGAAGGGCGTCTGGAGATCTCCCGGGGCATGCAAGGCGAAATACGCTGTGAACGCTGCAACAAGCCCATCACGCGCGGCCGGTACTGCGACAAATGCCGGCTGGACATTAAGCAGTGTGTGGATGAACTGTTCCCAGACAGAGACAGCCCCCAAAAATCCGGCGGCGCCAAAATGCATATCACGGGCCATAAAAAGATGCAGCGCGGCTGACAGCGCACCACCCCAAATGTACTTTTTTTATTTTACCGGACATATACTTAGCAAAAAGAACGGGTGTATGCCGGATGAAATGGAAAACTTTTATTTTGTGGGCCGCGCTGGCCATTCTCATCGCCGCTTTCGGGCTAACATATTATTATACGTCGCACGTCGCGCGGTTCAGCGAGCGGACGCTCAACTCTTTCATGAATGGCGGCTCGCGGGGCCGCCAGGATATTTTTACCTCCGTCCTGCTCGTCAGCGGCAAATGGCGCGCGTGGGGGAAGCCCAGCCAATATTCTCTGGATGTCAGGCTGGAAAGGCTGAAAGGAAAACAAAAAGACGCGCTGGTGATTCTCAAAGCCGGCGCCGGCCAAAGCCTCATCGCCTATTACGAAAAGCGGAACGGATATTATCAATACCGCTGTCTGATCGATTCGTTTACGGACTTGCTGGACGTGCAAGTGATCCCATTGGCGGAACAAAACAGCGGCCTCATTCTCGTACGGGATCATAAAGGGCCGATGCCGGAGACGCGCGAAGAAAGCGTATTCATTTGCGCCTACGCTTGGGAAGACGGCAGATTCACACGGACCTTGAACTTGCGGGAAAGCTATCAAGCCTATTACAATGAGCTGTGGGATCAGAACAAACCGGCTGGAAAATGCCATTGGATCCATGTGGCGGAGCGCGCGGACATTCTGTGGGAAAACGCCAACAACCCGGTGATTCATGTCTTGACGCGCCAAACTTACGCGCTCAGCCAGAGCGTCAGCCAAGCGCAAATCCCGGCTGGCCAGGATTTTGAACTGGTACGCAGCCGGGACATCTTGGAGGAATACGTTTGGTCTGGTAAATGGATGCATTTCATTTTGTTTGAGGGAACTGACACCAAAAACGCGGAGCCAGTGGCTGTCCTGGAAGATTTATCTGACGGCCCGTTCGGCCTGATCGGCCAGTTCACGCAAGTCAGCCGCAAATACCGTGTGAAATATATAGACGGAACAATCGACATTGTGGATAAAGAACGCGTCCGGCCTGGAATCCAAATCAAAGGCACGCGGGTGATATAGCCTCAAGCGGGGCGGCCCGGATCCTCCGGGCGATTTGTTTTGAAAAATTTTGGAAAATTTTAAAAAATTGGGGGCGACCGGGCGGTCGCCTCTACTTTTTTGCTGTCAGTTGAACCCCATCGCGTTTTGGATTATAATGGGTTAAACAAAATACAAGGCGGCTCACAAATATTTAGATTTGATATGAAGGGGTTATTCATGAAAGAGGCTCTGTTGATCAAATATGGAGAGATTTGTCTGCGAGGCGCCAACCGGGGCCTATTTGAACGGAGACTGCAAGACGTGATTCAGCGGCGGCTCTCCGCCTGGCACGTCCGCGTGTTCCGGGAAAACGGGCGGTTTCTCGTGGAAAGCGGCGAAGAAGCGCCGGACTGGGAACGGATTATGGCCCTGACCGTGAAAACTTTGGGCGTGATTGGCGTCAGCCCCTGCGTAAAAATAGACGATCAAAGTCTGCCGAACCTGTGCGAAACCGCGCTGGCCTATTTGCGCCTCCATGCCCCGGAGGAAGCGTTTACGTTTAAAATAGAAACAAAACGCGCGGATAAGCGGTATCCAGTGCCATCTCTGGAGGTGTCGGCGGAGATAGGCGGCTTTATCCTGGAACACATGCCGCGCGCGAAAGTGGACGTTCACAGCCCGCAGGTTCGTCTGCGCGTAGAATTGCGCAATCATGCCTATGTCTACGCCAAAACCATACAGGGCGTTGGCGGTCTGCCTTACGGTTCGTCTGGCCGGGGCGTTTTGCTCCTCTCGGGCGGCATTGACAGCCCGGTCGCCGGGTTTTTGACCGCGAAACGGGGCGTGGATTTGACTGCCGTTTATTTTCATTCGCCGCCCTATACCTCGGAGAGAGCGAAAGATAAAGCCGCCGATCTGGCGAAAGCCTTGTCGTCCTATACGGGAGCGGTTAAATTGTATGTCGTGCCTTTCACGGACATACAATTGAGGCTGCATGAAAACGTGCGGCTGGAAAAATTGACGATTCTTTTAAAGCGGGCCATGCTGCGGACAGCAGAGCGGATTGCCTTTCAGGAAAACTGCCAGTGCCTGATCACCGGCGACAGTGTAGGGCAGGTGGCCAGCCAGACGCTTCACAGCCTGCTGGCCGTCCAATCCGCTGTCCGGCTGCCCATCCTGCGGCCGCTGGCCGGTATGGACAAACAGGAAATCATTGACTGGGCCAAAAAAATTGAGACATACGATATTTCCATACGTCCTTATGAAGATTGCTGTACCATTTTTGTGGCGGAGCATCCCGAAACAAAACCCAACGCGTCCGCGATTGAGCGCGAGGAACGGCGAGCGGGAGATCTGGAGGCACTGATCCGCGAAGCCGTGCGGCAGGCGGAAATTGTGAAGATAGGAGAGGGGAGCCATGAGCATTACCGTTGGAATTGATATCGGCGGCAGCACGACCAAAATCATCGGTATTGAAGGCGGCGAAATTCGGACGCCTATGCTGGTCAAAGCCACGGATCCCATCGCGTCCTTGTTCGGCGCGTTTGGAAAATTTATTGATTGCAACAGCTACGCTCTGTCCGAAGTGGAAAAAATTATGGTGACTGGGGTGGGCGCGTCTTATATTCAAAAACCGATTTATGGGCTGCCTACGGCAAAGGTGGAGGAATTTCTGGCGAATGGGCTGGGCGGCCTGTTCCTATCGGAGCGCGAGGAGGCCATCATTGTCAGTATGGGTACGGGCACCGCGCTGGTGAAAGCTTCGCAAACGTCTATAGAGCACATCGGCGGCACGGGGATCGGCGGCGGTACGATCTTGGGACTCTCCAACCGCATGTTGAACATCCGGGATATCCAGCTTGTGATTCAAGCGGCGCAGGAAGGCGACCTCGCGCGTGTGGATTTGATGGTGGGGGACATCACGAAGGATATTCTGCCCAACCTGCCGCCCTACACAACCGCGTCCAATTTTGGCCGAATCAGCGATGTGGCGACAAGCGGGGATATCGCGCTGGGCATCATCAACATGGTTCTGCAAGCCGTCGGCACAACGGCGATCTTCGCGACACGCGGCACGGACATGCACGAGATCGTACTCATCGGCAACCTGACCACCATGCCGCAATGCGCGAAGATCTTTGAAGGGCTCACGAATCTGTTTTCCATCCGTTTTATTATCCCTCAAAACGCGGAATACGGCACGGCGGTCGGCGCGGCGCTGGCCTTCACAAAAGGGTGGAAGATTCAAGATATTGCCAAGGTTTAAGGGAGGAGGTCAAGAGGCTTCTGGAAATATTATCGCAAATATCAGACAGTATAACCGCTTATTTGAATCAGCCGGACGCCGGCGCGGCCGCCTTTGGCGTTTTCTTGGGTTTGTGCGTATTGACAGCCGTCTTGCGGATTGTGCTGTGCGTCGGCCTGCAAACGCAGTACGCGCTGTTCAGGCTCAACGCGAAAAGCGTGACTTCCAAAGCGGATTTAGAAAAAATCAGATTCGGGATGCTCAAAAACATCATTGCCGACTACATCCGGACGGCTGAACGAAATGTCGCGGGCGTTCATCTGGACGCCATCACACACAAATATCTGCTGAAGCTCTCCTTCATAGGCTGGAGCTTTGATAGCATGGAACGGTTTATCACGGGTTTTGAGTTGATGCTGCCCGTGGCCGGGCTGGCCATGGCGCTGATCGTAGAAACTTTGCGGACGCCCTTCGGCGTGACCGCGGCGGGCGCTTTTTTGCTGCTTCGTATTTTGGCGGCTGTGTTTGATTTTCAACTGGCGCGGGAAAAATTGGCCGCGGAAATCGTAGAGTATGTGGAGCGGGAAATTGGACAATATTACAACAGCGATTTCGGCGCCGCGCTGAAGCAGTTCACGGTGAATGTCGCGGGGGCTCTTTCGAAACAGGCGGAGTCGCTGCGGGATGTAATCCAAAAACTGGAAAGCAATTTGTCCGGCGCCGTCGGCTTAATCTTAAAAGAAATGTCGTCGGAACTGGCTGGGGTCAGCGGCGCGCTGCACAAGCCTCTGCAAGCCTGGAGCGAGGCGATCACATCCGCGATTGCGGACACGGCGGGGGTGCAGCAAAAAAGCGCGGAGTCGCTGCGGCTCATGGACGGCGCCGTCACACGGCTCAAAAGCGCGTCGGAAGCCCTCGAAGTTTCTTTGAAAAATCACACGGCGAAACTGGCCGGGCTGTTTGATGGATTTGGCGCCAATACGGAAAAATTGGCGGACGCGGGACAGGCGCTGCGGCAAAGCACCGAAAACGCGCAAAACCGTTACGGCGTGATCGATGAACAGGTGCAATACATAAAAAAGAATCAAGCTTTATTGGAGAAAGCGGTCGTCCGCTATGAGCAGAGCCTGGAAGGGCTGACGCTGAAAATGGGAGACGGGTTCGGCGGGATTCTGGAATTTCACATACAAAAATCCTATCAGGCGCTCAACGAAAATCTGCAAAATAACATCGGCAAAATTACCGCGGCCAATCAGGATCTGATTCAGCGGCTGCAAGCGCTTTTTGAACAGATCATAGAGCAGAGCCGCGTTGAAACCAGCGCCATTGTCCATCTGAACGATCAAATGAGCCTGCAGTTCGATGAGCTGGCCAACAAAATGCTGTGAATACAAGAGGCGCCATGATGGAATTACGAGAACAGTTTGAATATCCCTTGCCCGTCCTGACTGTCAGCACGGAAAAAATTCAATTGGAAGCTTCCCAGGCCACGGAAGGCGGTTTTGTCGTCAAAAACACGGGCGGCGGCCTTTTGTCCGGGCAAGTTTTCGTGATCAGGCCCTGCCTGGAATTTTCCCCCCAGCGATTTGAGGCGAATGAAGTGAAAGTCGTCTATCGCGCCGCGCCGGATCTCGAATTGGCGGAGGATGAATTTGTATCCGAAGCGGTGATCCTGTCCAACGGCGGGGAAAAGCGGCTGCCCGTCTCCATCACTTTCCGATCGAAAAGCCTCCTGGCCAAAGATAAAACTGTCATTGACAATCTTCAGGATTTTGCCGCTTACGCACAGAGACTTTCTCCCTTGACTGCGGGAAATTCCGGCGGCGTTTCCCCGGCGGCGGAACTGATGAGAACCACCGCTTTTCGGGCCATGCTTTCGCGGTGTCATTTCATGTTTATGGAAGCCTATGAAAACCTGCTGAAAGATCAGGACAGAAACAGAGCGCTCGAATCTTTTTTGATCCTGTCCGGTTTCAAAAAACCACTGAAACTGACTGTCATGAAGCGCGATTTTATATTTAAAGTGAAATCGGCGCAAAGGGATCTGATGTACGCCCAAATCCCTGTGCGAAAAGAAGGCTGGGGTTATCTGGAAGATAGCGTCTGTCTGAAAGGCGGAGCGCCTTGGCTGAAAATATTGACCTCTTTGTCCCAGGCGCTCAAAGGGGCGGAGCAGGGCGCGATCGCGTTTTCCATCGATCCCGCGTTGCTGCCCGCGCGTTGCAATACGGCAAAAATTCTCGTCACAGATGATCCGGAGAATCACGCGGCGGTGACGGTTGTCCGGGAACCGGCCATAAAAGTCCGGGCTTCCAAAGAAGTGTACGGCGTGGAAGAAGAGGGAAAGCTCTGCCTGGAAAATCAGAGCGGCGAGGATTTACTGGTGGAAATTCAATCGTCTGAAAAATTTGTGCGCTTTGAGGCGAAAAAATATATCATTGCGGAATATGCCGAGATTCCTTTTACGATCAAAATGGCCGCCATGCAAAGCCTGTCTTTACGAAATTTACGAAAACAGCCGCCTCTGCCGGCGATCATTGAGGCGCGGGCCAAGGGAATGACTCGGCGGGTCAAAATCTATGTGGGGGCGTGGCTGTGAACGCCGAAATAAGCGAAGCCCGCTTCCAGCGCAAACCGGCCACAGCCCGCGCCATCGCGCTGGCGATGGATTATTGGCGGGCGAGCCGGGAGGCGGATGAGAAGCAGGCCATTCTGATGAAGCAGCGCGCCTATTACACGCTGATTTCCACGAAAACGCGTCAGGGCGGCCAGCCGGATCTTTTGCTGGCTATCGCCTTTATCCATCTGGAATTGGGCAGCGAGGATTTGGCCGATGAAATGATTCGCCCATTATCCGCCGTAAAAAGCAGCCTGAAAAATCATTATTCTCAAGCTTACGCCATAACCCTTTTTCTCACCGGCTTGCTGGACATCGCGCGCCAAAAAAAGAGAGGCGCGCGTAAAATCATTCGTTTGCTGGGCGAATACGCTGCGGAATGCGCGTGGCTGCCTTCTCTTTTGATTGGCGTTCTCACACTCAAAATGGAAGACGCGCCGGGCGCACTGGGGTATTTTGAAAAAAGCTTCGCCTTGGGCTGCCGCGGCGCGTTTTTTTATTCATATCTGGCAGAATGCGTGGGCAAATTCCTCCAGTCATCTAATCAGCCGGACAGCCGATCGGCTGTTCAGCCGATTGGACGCTTAGACGATACGCTCGTCCAATACCTGACGCGCTGGGCCTTAACGCATGGGCACGATCTGCACAGTTACGCGGAACAGATCGCCGAGTGGCTCCCGCTGCATTTTTTTCAGGCCGCGCTGTGGCGGGATTGGTTCTACCGTTTGTATCCGAGCGGCAAGGCTCTGGTTAAGATATGCGCTTTTTTCATGCGAGGCATGAATTATTCCAAAGCGGCGTATGCCTATTATCTGGAAGCGGAATCCAAGCGTATGCAAATTCCGGATCTCGTGCATTTTATTGTCAAAACAGCCAGCCGTCTGCGCGCGGACAAAATTAGCTGGAATGTCATGGATTTATTTTTGCGCGGCGCAGAGGGAACCGGGGATGTGTCCCTGACCGCTTACGCGTATCACATGATTTTGACGTCCGCGCCTTTGAAAAAACTGATCGAGGGCCGCCAAAACGCCGTTCTGCAGTTCAGCATGTACGCTTTGGAAAACGGCCTCAAGGGCAACGCTTTTCACAGCATATACCGTTATTTTTTGACTGTTGGCGCTGAAATCAAAATGAGCCGCCAGCATATGCAAATGGCGGAAGAAATTCTGCGGCCCGTTCTGTTCACGTCGGAAATCCGCGTTCAAAACCCCGCGGTCAAGATCATTTACGTTATGGAGCAAGAAAAGAAAGATATGAGCGTCTATTCCTGCGTGGAAGGCGCGGCCAGAATCGAAACCATTGACGAAACGTTTTCCTGCTTCTGCCTGACGGAAGAGGGGCGCGTGCTGTATCAGGAACCGTATGCCGTGACACGGCTGGTAGAAAACGCCGATATGCGGCTGTATGAATATTTTTTTGCGCGCGGCGCGCGCGGCTTTACGCTTTTGGCCGCGCTGGCCAAAGCCCTCATGGCCGCGGGCCAGCCGAAAGAAGAATCCGCCGCTGTTTTGGAAGCGCTGCTGGAGCATTCGGAAATCTCCGCGCCGTTCGCCGCACGGGCGCGGGCGGTTCTGGGGCGCATCATGTACGACGCGGCGCGGTATGACAAAGCGCTGCAATATTACAGCGAAGCGGATGAAAACGAGCTGGAGGACAGGTACATTGAGCAGATGCTCACAGTTTTTCTCAACGCGCGGGAATGGGATCGCGCCGCGCGGCTGATCGGAAAAATGGAAAAAAAACCGCGCCGCCTGTCGGACAAAGCGCTGTTCGGCGCGATCAAACAATTGTCACGGTTTGAAAAATATCATGAGATCATCGCAAGCCCCGCATACGAACTGCTGATAAAATCCTGGTATGACAGAAAGTTGCTTTCCCTGACGCTGACCCATTTCAAAGGCGGGCAGGAGGACTGGCGGGTTCTGAACCGCGCGTTGGCCTCTATTTCGGTGGTGGATCAAAACCTGGACGAGATCATCCTGCGCAACGATATTTGGATGCATCAAATGAACGATACCGCGCAGAGAATTTTTGTCCGGATGGCGGCCCGGCCAGAACCTGGCCCGCAGTCAGCGCCTGGCCCGCAGCCAGCGCCTGGCCCGCAGCCAGCGCCTGGTTCGCAGCCAGAAAGCGCCAATCTAATAGAGGAGTTCGCCTATTTTTGCGTTTACGAAATGCTCTTAAACGGCTTTAAGCCTTTATATGAAACGCTGATTGTTTTGGAAAAAATGTACGGGAAAAACCGCGATCCATATTTGGCTTACGCTTTGAGCCACGTATACTTAAACCATGCGGTTCAAACGGCGGTTTCGGATCAAATTTTGGCGGAGGCCTGCGATCTGCAGCGAAAAAATGGCGTCCTCTTTCCGGTTTTTAAACTGCACAGGGACAGGTTAAAGCCCTGCCCGTACCGGGAAAAAAATCAGCCTTTTCAATACAGAAGCCTGCCGGGCAAAGAGATATGGCTCTGCTACCGCACTGCGGAAGACAAAGAAGTTCACCGGCGCAAAATGAAATATCTTCGGTTTGGGCTGTATACCATCAACTTGCCCATGTTTTATGGGGAGACGCTGGTGTATTATTTCAGTGAGGAATCGTCCGGCGGCAGTGTCGCCACAAAAGAGCGGAGCGTCCGGGAGACGGGCGTGTATCTCGGCGGCGCGCCGGAAGATCCCTATACGATGCTCAATAATGCCGTGATGTATGAGCAAATGTTTAAAACCGATCAGGCGGAATCCATGATTGCCGCTTACCTGCGGGAACCCAGAAGCGCCAACGCGAAACCGCTTTAGTGATATCTGATTCTGACTGCGTCGCGCACATAAAAAAAGATACGATAGAAAGCCCCTGCGCATTACCGCGCCGGGGCTTTCTATCGTATCTGCGGCAATCCAGTCGATTTGTTTTATTTTTCCAAAAATTTTGTATTTCGCGAAGCGCGGCGCGGCGTTATAATATCTTTATCTTTATATAGGAAGAGGCGGCTGTATGTTTATCGCGGATTTTCACATTCATTCCAAATACTCGCGCGCGACCAGTAAAGACTGCGAACCGGAATCGCTGGACTTTTGGGCCAGGCGCAAGGGGCTGGATCTCATTGGGACGGGGGATTTCACGCACGCTGCCTGGCGGCGGGAACTGCGCGAAAAGCTTGCGCCTTCCGGCGAGGGCCTTTACGCGCTGAAAGAATCTTTTATCCGGGACAATCCGATCCAGATGCAAGGGGACGGCCCGCGCTTTATTGTGTCTGGAGAAATCAGCTCCATTTATAAAAAAAATGGAAAAGTTCGAAAAGTACATAACGTGATCCTTTTGCCCGGACTGGACGCGGCGGATCGGCTGGCCCTCCGGCTGGAAGCCATTGGCAATCTGCATTCCGACGGCAGGCCGATACTGGGCCTGGACAGCAGGGATCTGCTTGAAATCACGCTGGAAGCCTGCCCGGAGGCGATTTTTATCCCGGCGCACATCTGGACGCCGCATTTTTCCTTGTTTGGCGCGTATTCGGGGTTCGACGATATCCATGAATGCTTTGAAGATTTGACAGATCACATCCACGCGCTGGAGACCGGGCTTTCCTCTGATCCGCCCATGAATTGGCGGCTGTCCGCTCTGGACAGTTATATCCTGGTTTCCAATTCAGACGCGCACTCTCCGGGGAATTTGGCGCGGGAAGCCAATTTATTCGATACGAAACTTTCCTATCCCGCCATCGCGAAAGCGCTGTCTCACAAAGACGCCCCCGGCTTTCACGGCACCATTGAATTTTTCCCGGAAGAAGGGAAGTATCATTATGACGGCCATCGATCCTGCGGCGTCTGCCAGAAGCCAGAGCTCACCCGGCAAACCGGAGGCGTCTGCCCCGCTTGCGGCAGAAAAATTACGGTGGGGGTGCTGCATCGTGTAGAAGCGCTGGCGGATCGCCAGGAAGGCTTTGTCCCTGCTGGCGCGCGGCCTTTTGAAAGCATTGTCCCCCTGTTGGAAGTCGTCGCCGCTTCCACCGGCCTGACCGGCGTCAAAGGCGGGCGCATGGTGGAGCATTTACTGCGGGCCTTGGGGCCGGAGCTTGTAATCCTCCGGCAAACGCCGCTGGACGAGATTGCCCGGCAGGGCGGCCCGCTTTTGTCCGAAGGCGTCCGCAGGCTGCGGGAAGGTAAAGTGCATTGGCAACCCGGTTATGACGGGGAATATGGCAAAGCGGAGATCTTGGATCAGGCCGAAAGAATTTCGATCAGCGGGCAAATGAGCCTTTTCGGGGAAGCGGAACTTATGCTCAAAAAAAACGCCGCCCCGCCCAAAACGAAAAGCCGAAAAAAAATCACGCGCCTTAATAATGAAGAGAGCGGCGCGCCGACCAGTGCGACTGGTGCGGCCAGTGCGATCGCACCGGCCAGCCAAGAAAGCTCGTTTGACGCGCTGAACGAAGCGCAAAAAGAAGCGGCTCATTCCATGTCGCCTGTGACCGCAGTCATCGCTGGGCCTGGCACAGGCAAAACCAAGACGCTGACAAACCGGATCGCTTATCTGATCGAAGAGCGCGGCGTCCGGCCAGAACAGATCACGGCGGTCACATTTACGAACAAAGCCGCCGGTGAAATGCGCGTTCGGCTGGAAAAACATTTCGGCGATAATGGCATTGTCAAATCCATGCGCGTCGGCACGTTTCATTCTATCTGTCTGCGCCTTTTAATCCAAAACGATTTAATTATCATAGACGAAATAGGCGCGCTGTCGCTTTTATCGGATATATTGAAGGATCGGACGCCCAAAATTTCGCCCCGCGCCGCGCTGCGGGAAATCTCTTTATACAAAAACGAAGCGAAACGCGCGGACGGTGTTTGGCAGGAGATAACCGCTCTCTACAATGAAAAGCTTACGGCTTTGGGGGCGATGGATTATGACGATATTCTGTTGAAAACGCGGGAACTGTACAGCGGGCCGGAGGAAGCGGCGCCGGAAGACGCCTTTGCGTACTTGCTGGCGGATGAATTTCAGGATGTGAACCCCGTTCAATATCAATTGCTGCGGGCTTGGGCCGGGCGCGGCAAAAGCCTGTTTGTGATCGGCGATCCTCTGCAATCCATTTACGGATTCAGAGGCGCGGACGCGCGCTGCTTCGATTGGCTGACGCGGGATTATCCGGGCGCGGCGCTTTATGAACTCAACCAGAATTACCGATCCACGCCGGAAATTGTCGCGTGCGCAAATTGGATAAGCCCTGGGCGCGCCAATTTAACCGCCGTCTCGCCCCATGGCCCTAAAATCCGGATTGTGCAGACGCAGGATTCTTTTTCAGAAGCTTTATTTGTGACAAAAGAGATTGTCCGGATGGTCGGCGGCATTGATATGCTGGGCAGCACGGGGCAGGGCCGCGCGTTTTCTGAAATCGCGCTTCTGTACCGCACGAACCGCCAGGCGGATATGCTGGAAGAATGTCTTGTAAAAGAAGGCGTCCCGTATACAGTCACCGGCAAAGAACGTTTTTTATCGGAACCGGAGGCCGCGCGGACGCTGGCGTTTTTTCGCTGCGCCGTTTACCCAGGCGATCTGCTCTCGCGGGCGATTTGCCAAAACGCGTTTGCCTGGGACGCCGAAACATTTTCGCAGACGCTTCATAAATACCGCGCCCTATTAGATGAAAAAAATCCTCAGGATATCCTGGAAGCGTGGGCGCGGGAAAACCGGCTGGCGGAAGCGCCCTGTATGCAAAAATTATTCGGCATGGCCTTATTCCATGAGAATATAAAATCGATGCTGCAAACACTGGCCTTCGGTTCCGAGAGCGATTTTACGCGGAGCGGCGGCAAGACGTATCACAAAGACGCCGTCACGCTCTCGACCTTGCACGGCGCCAAAGGATTAGAATACCCCGTTGTGTTTCTGTGCGGGCTGAACGACGGATCGATGCCGCGCTGGGATAGGGACGGGACTTGCGATCTGGAGGAAGAGCGGCGGCTGTTTTACGTCGGCGCGACTAGGGCGCGGGAAGAATTGATTCTGCTGGTTTCCGGCGCGCCGTCGCCGTTCCTGGCAAACCTTCATCAGGAAGCGTTTGTCCAGCGGGAAACTTTAGCGCGGGCGCAAACCTTTGAGCAATTTAAACTATTTTAATTGCGATCGTTTTTGATTTCCTTGTTAGATCCAGTTATTTGTCGGATTTGTTGTATTTTGTCAAAATTTTCTTGAATATTTTAATGAAAAAGACTTGATTGTGTCTTGTTTTGTGTTATAATAAACTTACTGAAAGAAAAGCAGACGCAAAATTAGAGAGAGACAGGCAACAAGCTGGGAGGGTAATATAAATCATGGTAAAATTAAAGATTCCTAAGCCTAAAGTTTTGGCTGGGATTGCGATGGCATTGATCGTCTTCGCGGAAAGTTCTGGTCTGCCAATGGCAGGAGGTGTTTACGCCGCGGCGGCGGAAATGCCAAGTGGCGCTCCCGCGGATCTGGAAACGCCCCGCCTGGATATAGAAGATCTCAACAGTATCCCCTCCCCGGCTGAACCTGCGCCCGGGTCTGGCAAAATAATTCCAACGCCGGAAGGGACGCCGTCCACTTCAGACACAACATCCACAGAAGCGTCGGTGGCTTCTGATGAAGACAATCAAAAAAATGATACAGAAAACAGCGTAAATGCCGATATAGATAATAGCCCGAGAGAAAGCAGTCCGAAAGAAAGCAGCTCGAGTGAAGATACATCGGCAGAAGATAACGCAAATCATGAGACGGGCGGCGCGGCAGGCGTTGAGATAATGCAGCTCGCGTCGGGAACCTGGGATCTCAGCGCCATAGATATTCGCGGGGAATTGAAACAATTTTTTGATACATATATGCTGGATGAGCAATTGGCGGTCACCTGTAACAACAGGATGAACATGCTGGCGGAGGACGCCGCTGCCCAACTGTACATAGCTTGGAAAACAGGCGGACCGGAACTGACGCAATTTATTTCAGACGCCTTTGAACAGATGGATAGAGCGCGGCCCGCCGCGGAGGCAAGCAAACCTGTGACGGGTTTGGATTTCAACCGCGCGCCGGGTGCGGCGGATAAGTCCGTTGTCTTTTCGGAAGGTTCATCCAGCAGGGTCGTCAATATGTTTTCGGATTCTTATGCAAAATATCGAGTGGATCTGCGCTTTACCGTTCAAAACACGACAAGTCAGGAAAAGAAACTGAGTATGATTCTTCTTCGGGATCTTCCTTGGCTGGATGAAAACAACGGGGTTGGCTTTGATTATGTCAGCAGAGATGCTTCCAACTTCCAAATCAGTTCCGGCAATGTGATCTTCAGCGCCGCGGAAGTGATGTCACAGGAAAATTATCAGAGTGGTCAGCACAGCGGCGCGTTTCTGAAACTGGCGTCCAATGAGACGGCGGTTTTGATAGCGCCGAACGCATCCGCCGATGTCACGGTTTCTTATTGGCTGCAAGCGAAGATGAGCCCGGAAGCGGGCGTTAGGAATGTCAATGTTTCCATGGACGCGTCAACACAATGCGCCGTTTTCCTCGGCGCCGCGCAGCCAGACGAGGAGTGGCAGGGCGTTCCTGACCCATCTATGGAATTTGTTACCCAGGTCATGCCATTTGGAGGCCTGGCGGTGACAATTCCGCCTCAATGTCAATTTGGAGCGTTTAATCCATACCATGTTTTTTTGAAAGGTACAGTAGGACAAATAGATGGCTCTGTCAAAATCAAAAAAACAGCGCGCGATCTGGCTGATTTGAACACGCCGGGCGCGAGCGAGTATACGATAGCAGAGCTGCCCGCCGCGTGGCTGAATATGAACAACTTGCTGGAAAAATATTTTGACCTCGGCGCAGAAGTGTCCAAAGAGGGGCAAAGCCCGGAAAATGTTCCGCTTGCGCATGGGAGCTCGGCTGAAAACGACGCTGAAAGTTATGTCAATTTTACCTTGTCTCTGGATATAAACGCAGATGTGATCACGGGCGTCATGCGGCTGACGCCGCGGTATAGCGAATTGAACGCTTCCGCATCCCCCTTTGTCATTCGCGGCGCTTCCGCGGCTATCACCATGACTTTGACCGGTGGCGCAGGATATAAAAATCAAAGGCCGGAAGGTGTTTTTGATGTCGTCGCGCTGTACACAGACGAATCAGAAAATAAGCGCGTGTTTCATGTTCCTTTTCAATTGTCGGCGGCGAACGGATACAAGGAAAGTCAAAACTGCGCCGTACCGGCGGGTTCTGTGAGAGACGGCCTTGTGCTTGGCGTTTATGCGCCATACGGCTATCAGGCTGAAACACTAACGGCGAATTTTTCCAACGTGGCAAACGCGATGGCCGTCCTTTCAAACAATTATTGGGTCAACAACAAAAACGCGGAAGTGAATCTGGAGAATTTTTTGACTTACATAAATCAAGAATTGACAGCGGCCCCGCCGAACCTGGCAGTAGAATTATCGGTTAAGCCTATATTCAAGCCATGGATCAGAGGCTGGGCGTTTCTGGGCATGATGCTGGAAAGAAGGTTTGGGCTATGAAAAATTTTTCTCAAAGATTGTTGACGCCGAAAATTATCGGAGTTGTTGTCTTTCTGATTGCCATTCTCGCGGTGTGCTTAAATGCGACATACGCTTGGTTTTCAGATAAATCAGCAGCGCCGGCGGCTTTAGTGGATTTAAGCGGGGTGCAAAACGCGATACCGATGGGCGGCATGTCGTCGTCTGACACAAGCCTTCAAGTGGAAGTCACCGCCGACGGCATGAAAAAGTCCTGGTATCCGGGCGAAACAATGGGTATCACCCTGACTGTCAGCAATCCAAACACCATGCCGATTGTGTTCCGGGTGGCCAAAAGCCCCACGGCGGAAGAGCTGCTCAACAATAGTTTTCTGGTGGAGAACATCTTCAGCGATCCCAACAACCCGGATAATCAAATCAACCGTATCTTCGGAGAGGAAACAGTTTCAGCGGAAAACGGCAGCTCGGTTTATTATTACGGACAGCTGCTCGCGGGAAAAACATGCGAAATGCGGGTTACTATGGCATTGAAAGGGCAAGACCTTCCCGAAGATGGAAACAGCTACCAAGGAAACAATATACAAAGTTTTATCCGGGTAGACATTTGCCAATCGTCTGTATACGCGGTAAAAGATTATTTTAATTTCGATGTAGTGCAGGACGCCAACGGCTTATTGCAGGTCAAGCCATAAGGGGGGAGCAAAGTGAATCGCAGCAAAATCAAACGTTTCCCTCTGACATATAAAATCATAGCCGCTTTCATGATGACCATTCTCATTGTGACAGGCAGTGTGGCTGTTTTTGGCTGGTTTTCAGATATGAAAATTCAGCAGGTAGATCAAACAGTGGCGCGGCTTAACATTGGAATTGAAAAAGCCGCCGGCGATACTTGGCTCTATAATGTCGTAAACGGTGAAGTGAACGCGGCGGGCGGGTTTGCTTTGATGAATCGCGGCGATCGCGAAACGTTCATGCGCGTGGGCGTCATTCCCACCTGGCTGGACGAGCAGAATAGGCCCATTGGAGTGGAAGCGGACGCCGCTGAAGTCATGCAGAGCGTTACGATCAGCGCGCCGAATAATTTGAAAATCCAGCCTTCGCTTTACAGTGCGGCGCTGATGTTCGACGGCGCGGAGTATGAGGGGAAAAAGACGTTTATCCGATTGATGGACACAGAGAGTAACGATTATGCGCTTGTTCCGTCAGCGCAGAATGATAGTATAAAAATTATCTGTCAGTTTCAAGTGAGAAAGACCAGCGGAATACCTGATAATGCCAAATATTTGCGCCTTTCCTTTGTCCCTGAGGCTATACAGGCTACAGAAGACGCTTTGGCGTATGTACGAAGCAAGACAAATTCCGGTTTGAACGCGCCCTGGTAAATAAAGAGATGGAGCCAGAGAAGGGACGTGGAGCGGTGAGGTTTTGGAAAATAAGATGGCTGAAAATACTGACGGCCATTATTGTTCAGTTAAGTTTACTGACAGCGCCTGTAACGCTTGTGGAGGTTTTTGCCAATACGATTTATTACGAAGTGCATGGCAATTTGGATCAAGACAGCTTGGTGGTTGTGAATGAGCTGTTCACGCACCAAAGTCTGAAACCTACACACGTGTATGATATTATGGGATTTTTTCATCTGCACGATCCCTATTGGGATTTCGAGGGGGTTTATCCAGGCAGCGACCCAGTGTACGCTTACATGACGCTGCGCAACGACAGCCGCGCGCCCATCGAATTGACGATGTCGGCGCAGAGCGTATCCAAAGCGCCGGAATTAGATCCGGCGAAACCTCTGGCGCCTCAGCATGTGCCAGGCGTTGATCCAGTTCAAACGCAGCTGATGTCGGAGTGGCCGGAAGAGCCTCATTTATCTAACCCGCCGAATTTGGCGGATGTCCTGTGGCTGGTGGTTACTCTGGATAAAGAACCCGGTCAAAGTTATGACGACTTAGATGATAAGCCGCTGTACAACGGATGGCTGTCAGGGTTCGATGAGGAGGCGGCTGCCTTCAAATCCATTCCGATGGGATCCCTGAGCGCCAAATCCTACGCTAAATATAAATTTGCGGTAACGATGTGGCCTGGCGCCGATAATCGCTATCAGAATCTATCCGCAGACTTTGATGTTTTTTTGACAGGTGAGTATTATGGGCCGCTAGACCCAGGGCCGGAGCGTCCGACGCCAACACCAGGCGCGGATCAACCAACGCCAACACCAGATGCGGATCAATCAACGCTGCCGTCAGGCACAGATCAACCAACGCCGCCTTCGGAATCGCCCGAATGGCCGATGTTCTCACCCGATCCTCCCACTTTCACAGAAACGCCAATTCAAACGCCAATCCAAACGTCAACCAATATTCCAACCCAAACGCCAATCAATATTCCAATTCCAACATCAACAGAAACGCCGATCAAACCGCCAATTCAAGAAACGAATACGCCGCCGCCCACGGATTCTGCGCCTTTAGAACCAACGCCGGGCGCCGAAGAGCTGGTGACGCTGCCAACCCCAGCGCCGCCGCCAGGTGGAGGGCTGACTATAGATAAAATGCCGCCGACAGGCGAGGAACCAGTGGCGCGAAGCGTATCCTTGGGATTGCTGCTGATAACTGCAGGACTGATGATTTGTTGTGGCAAAAAGCGACAGCCCGCGCCCCCTGAAATTTAATATGGCATGACCCGGCCGCTCCTGTACTTGGCCAGCGCCGGTTTAAATATAGAGAAGAGATAAAAAATTGCGGAAGCTTTTCATGCGAGCCGCCGCAGATAGAGAAAGAGCGAAGAGAGGTGAGGCCTGGCAAGCTGAATCGGTTTCAAGTGGACTTTGTGTTAGCATGTCGAAAGTGAATGGTTAGGCAAGGAGAGTTTACAAGAAGCGCGGCGTTTTTTTCCGCGGCTGAAGGATTGAGAGAGAGAGTTATAACAAAAAAAATAAAAGAGAAAGACAAAAAGGGAGAGTGTATTATAAATGCTGAAAAATAAAATTGTTATTTTAGGAGCAGTGGCAGTATTGGCGGTATCTTTAATCGGCGGGGCGACATACGCGTGGTTCAGTGCGCAAGCTTCTGCGAAAGTCGGCGGGCTGGCTGGCGATGGAAACGGCGTTGACGGCGGTCTTGTAGCGGGCCATGTGGATCTTTTGCTGGATGTTGATTCCTACACCATAGTAGACGGCAACCGCCAGCCGGTTGGTACATCTCCATACATCATTTATCCCGGCGATGTTGTAGACTTTGACGGCAAATCTCTGGACGATGTTCAGTCTGTTTTAGAGTATAAGCTCACCAATACCTCCGGCACGGCGGTCGTCGCCCGCTTGGATCAAAGAGGCCTTACCGTTGAAAAGGGAACGAATACCACTTCTTATGGAATTACACAGACTTATCTTGATGTCCGCCAACTGCTTGGCTATAATAACCAGGAAAGTGCCACTGCCAATACATGGTTCTATTTCGCGAAAAAACCGAGTGGCGGCAATGACCCCTATCGTTATGTAGACATCCAGAAGCTGACAAGCTATAGCTTCAAGAAATACGACATCAGCCAAGTTGCGGTGGCCGCCTCAGCGAATGGCGTAATGAATGGCAAGAAATTCTATGCTCCGAAGAGAACACTGCCTTTGTTCAAAACGGGTACGCACATCGGCGTAACAGCGACCAGCGACATAATCATCAGCAACAATCCTGAGCTTCCGAATGATGAGGTTACGATCTTTACGCTCGATAAAGACACGGATAAGGCTCTTACATATTTGAAGATGCCTTCCGGCACGTCTGTAACCTTCAAGTTGATTTTGGAAGTAGACCCCCAAGGCGAGGAAGATGAGAACACAGAGGCTATCATCGGCGACAACGCATATCAGTATGCTGTGTATACTTTGGCTCTGCTGGACGAAGATCAAGAGGATCCGGATAACCTTAAGGATCTGAAACTGTACGCTTATGGCACGCAAACCAAAGAAGCGGCTGTCGATCAGTTCTATGGCACTGGAATCTTTGGTCGTCTTCAAACTGGCTTAGGTCTTAAATAATTAATCGTTCCGTTCTGGATCATTTTATTCTGCGTCACATCAGAACGCGGCTCGGCGCAAGAGGCCGGGCCGCGTTGTTTTTTATGCAGTCTCATATTCAGGCCATGCGGTTAGGGGAGAAAAGGATGAGAAAGCAGTTTACGATTGCGGTGTTAGGGTTGGCTTTAGTGATTCTGCTGTGCGCAGCCGCCAGCAATCCAACATTTGCCTGGCTGTCGGACAAAGCGATGATTGCTGTGGAAATGAGCGGTGTTCCAAAAACAGGCAGCGTCACCATTAACCTGAAAGCTGAGGCTTATACAAAGTCAGATGATTCATCCGTTCAGTTGGATTCTACCTACAGTATGTACCCTGCCGCCGTTTATCCGGGCGATATTGTGGGCCGGGATGGCCGGGCCATTCCAAATGCCAGATCGGGCATTCGCTATACCGTGAGCAATCCGTCAGGACGGGATGTAATCGCCAGGGTGAATCAAAAAGGCGTACAATTTTCTGACGTTTCACCCGCCAATCCAAAAGTTTCACATGTGGAATTTCGGATTTATCAAATTCATTCTGATTACCTTGAAAACAATGAACTGGGCCCGGATTTTAAAACGCCCGCTGTATATCTCAAACACAGCGCGCTGAAAGAGGCCGGTTTTATCCCATATGATATCAGTCAGCTAGATTTTTACAGCCAAAGCGCCCTGCGCTTCCCGCAAAATGGGAATGGCGAAGATACGATTGGCCTAAGCGTCTCCGCTGACATTCAATTGGAAGACGGCGTGCAGTTGATAAACTATTCAGGCACGCAAAGCGCCATGGATCCTTCGCAGTGGATTTTTCTGTACCTGCCAGCCGGCAAAACAGCGTCTTTTACCTACGAGTTTACCGTCAATCCCATTATGTCCGCTGGCAATCCAGGCGTTAATGCGTTTAACAATCTCTATCAATATGCTGTGCTTACACTGCAATTGAGCGAGGGGAAAGACGCTTCGGGCAATTTTAGAACGGATGAAAATGGCAGCCCCTTGCTGGAGGCTTATGCGCTGGAGCCCTCGAATGAAGCTTGTAAATCATTTTTTGGAGAAGACGCGGCCAATCAAATTAAAGCGGCTATCAACAGCGTCCTGCGTTGGTAACAGCATATGGCGGAATCGGGGCTGGATAAAATCCGGCCTTATTTTTTACCTTTTTTAATTGGGTTTTACAAGATTTTTGCTATTGTTAGACATTACTCTAAATTTGTCTGGATTGCGTCCCCGAAAATACGGATGATCATTAAATTTATGGGAGGAATTAGGAATGACAAATGATTTTTGTCAGGAGTGCGGCGCGAGGCAGGGAGAGAATTAATATGGCGGCATACAAACAGCCCTGTATCCATTGCGGCCAGTTTATGGATCGCGACGCACAGCTCTGCCCCAAATGTCACAGCCGCAGCCCGTTCGGGTATCACTGCCCATCATGTCTTCGGGAAATCGAAAAGGGGCAGACGGTTTGCACGGGGTGCGGGCGTTCACTGTATGTGACCTGCCCTGTCTGTCAGCGGCAGACCTTCGTGGATGAACGGTGCGAAGCCTGCGGCGCGGGGCTCATGATCCGCTGCACCAACCCGCGCTGCGGCGAATTACAGTTCTTTGAGAACATAAAATGCACCGCCTGCGGCCAGAAAATCAAAAAAGAGTTTGGAGGTTAAACATGCTGCAAGCGTTCACAAGAAATTATCGGGACAACAGCATCGACGCGGGGTTCCAATTTACCTTTTACTGCGACATCTGCCAGGACGGTTACAAGTCCAGCTTTATCGAAAGCGACACTTATAAAAAGAAAAAAGGCAGCCGCCTGTTGGGGCAGGGCATCAGCCTCGCGGGGCATCTTTTGGGCGGCAGGGCGCGGGATTTGGGCTACGCCGCCGAGCGCGGGAGCCGCATCCTGTCCGAGCGGTTCGAGGGCAAATCCCCTGAATGGATGAAAGAGCATGAACAGGCGTTTACGCGGGCGCAGAACGAGGCCAAGCAGCATTTCCACCGCTGCCCGTCCTGCAATCAATACGTATGCGACCATTGCCGCAACGAGGACGAGGGTCTGTGCGTCAAATGCGCGCCCCGGCAGGAAATTCTCGTCGCAAAGACCCGCGCCGACGCGATGAGACGCAACATCGACGCGGCCGGGCAGACTGCCCGAGTTTGGCAGGGCGCGCTCGAGAGCAAGACCACGATATGCCTCTCTTGCGGCAAGCCGGCCGGGACGGGCAATTTCTGCAACAACTGCGGGGCTTCCATGGAGTTGAAGGTCTGCCCGAACTGCGGCGCGAAGAACCAGCGGATCGTCCGCTTCTGCAACAACTGCGGCGCGAATCTCGCCGTTGCCACGCCTGCCGCCAGCGGCAAATGCCCATCCTGCGGTCAGGACAACCTGCCTGGCACAAAGTTCTGCGGCGGCTGCGGGAGCAAACTGTGATACAGTGCCATAACGAAACGATACGTGTGAAACCATAAGTAAATACTGAATAAAAAGAAAAGGAGCGATTGCAATGGCATTTTTAGACAAATTGGGCGACTTTGCCCGCAACATAGGGGACAAGGCCAACGACGTCATCGAAGTCACCAAGCTGAACAGCAAAATCAGCTCGGAGAAAAACGCGATAACCGAGTGTATGTGGCGGATTGGCGAATATTATTATAAAAAACATCAAGCAGGTGAAGCGGACGATTCCGGCGCAGCGGAGCTTTACGCTGTCATTGACGGACATAACAAGACGATAGCGGACATACAGGCGGAAATCGCGCGTATTCAGGCGGAGAGCGCCGCGCAAGCGCAGGCGGCGCAATCGAACCAAGCTACGTTTGCCATTCCTTTGGCCGCGCCTGTGGCCAAGGGAATCACTTGCCCTTCGTGCGGCAAGGTAAATATGCCCGGCACAAAGTTCTGCTTCGAGTGCGGTTGTAAGCTGGAAATTCCAGCCGCGCCAACGGAACGCCCTTGTCCCGACTGCGGCGCGCAGGTTCCCGCCACGAATAAATTCTGCGTTAAGTGCGGCTATAAATTTGAGTAAGCAAAACTAAAAAAAGCGAAGCGGAGAAAATGAAAGCGGGAAATATTTTTAATAAAACATTGCCCTTCGCATAATCTATTGTCGGACGCCACCGGATTTTTTATGTCATTGCATCGAGTTAAATAAAAATTCCCATAGAATAATAGAATAAAAAGCGTTATAATAAATGCAGCGCCATAGGAAGGGAGGATGAGAATGGGAAAAACGATCAGTAAAATTGTCGGAAACGTGTTATTTGCTATTCTCTTGATTCTGATTTTGCTGGTTGTTTTTACCGCGTTACCATCCGCCAGCTCCAGAAAAGGCACTTACACGTTAGGCGCATACAGCATGTTCAATGTATTAACGCCCAGTATGGTGCCCGAATTTTATCCCGGCAGTCTTATCTTTGTCCAAAAAGTGCCTGAAAGTGAACTGAACGTGGGCGACGTCATTACCTATTATCCAATAGAAGAAAACACGACGATTTTGACGCACCGCATTGTCAGTATTGAGCAGGACGAAATTGGCGATAAACGATATGTGACGCGCGGCGACGCCAATAACATTGAGGATCGCAATCCGATCACATATAAAGAAATTATTGGCAAGAAGGTGTTTCATCTCAGTCATGTGGGCAGCATACTAACAGCTCTGCGCACGCCTGTCGGCATTGGCGCTGTTGTTGCCATAGCAGCGGCTTTTTTGATCTTATCAAACCTTCTGGAGAAAAAGAGAAAAAGACAGGAGCACGAAAAAGTGAGAAAAAGCAATTTAGCCAAGCTCTCGAAAGCTTCCAGGCGTCAAACGCCTGAACCGCTGCAAGACGACCATCCGATTGGTTATCTCGATCTGGAAGAAGGCGAAGAAGATTACCCAAAACCCCCAGCGAACAGCAGACGCAAACTGACACTGGAGCCAGCCGATTATTCGCGCAAGCCGTCCGCGGCGTCCACAGCATCAAAGGGAAAAAAATTTGAGAAAAGCCTGAGCAGCGCGTCTAAAAACGCGTCGTCCTTAAAGCGTGAACAGAAAAATGCCAACAGCCAATCATCAGCCAATGAGGCTGTATCCAGGCTTGCATCGCGGCAGAGAAGGCATGCGGAGAAGGAACCCGGCGCAGAGGTTGTTGGCGGATCAAGCGCGATCCCGGCGATCCAATATCCTACAGGGCCAATCCCGGTGCTCCAATACGATGCAGACTCGCTCCCGGCGGACCAGCCGCAATACAACACCAGGCCAATCCCGGTCGTTCAGCCGCAATACAACACAGCGCCAATCCCCGCCGTTCAGCCGCAATACAACACAGGGCCAATCCCCGCCGTTCAGCCGCAATATAATACAGGGCCAATCCCCGCCGTTCAGCCGCAATATAATACAGGGCCAGTCCCCGCCGTTCAGCCGCAATATAATACAGGGCCAATCCCGAATAAGCGGCCCGCATCTGAAGAAACTAAAATATATTCCTGGCCTGATGTCAGCGCGGAAAATTCATCCCAAAAATCAGCGAATCCGCAGGCGATAAGTTTCGCGCGTCAGTCCGAATCTTCAGAAGACGCGCTCACTAAGATTGTACCGATACCCGCGTTTTTCCCCTCTTTTAACAGTCAAGAGGGTTCATTCGCGAAAGAAGGCGGCGAAAAATGAATCATCATAAAAGCAAATCTAAAAGCAATCATAAAATCAGATGGATGGTTGGGATTTTGTTGCTGCTGGCCGGTGCGGGGTTTATTGTTTTCCCCTGGGCGCAGGCGAAATTTTTTGACTTTCGGCAGCAGCAGCTGGTCAAAAATTGGGACGCTTATGTCCTGCTGAATTCACCTTCTTCTGACCAGCCAGCAGCCGAAGGCGCGGACATTCCATCGCCCGTCGCGGGTCTCAATAATGCCCAGACTCTGCTTCAATTGGATCAAGATCAGGTTTTTGTGGAAAACGTGCAGCCCTCTTTTGATATAGACGCGCTGCTGCCCTATGTAACAGGCATGATTGTCATTGATAAAATCAATTTGCGATCGCCGATTTTAAGCGGCGCGGATATGAACAACCTGAATCTTGGAATTTGCGAGCTTGCGGGCGCGCCGCCGATGGGCAGTGCAGGAAATTATTGCCTGGCAGGCCATAAAAGCCGCGTCAAAGGCCGGCATTTCAGCCGCTTAAGCGAATTGACCCAAGGAGACATTGTCCAGCTTTCGAATGAATTGCTGTCATACGAGTACGAAGTATATGAGACCCTGAAGCTTTCTTCCGACGACATTTGGGTTTTGCAAAATGTAACAGACGACGCCATTCTGACCATGATTACCTGCGACTACACGCAGCAACCCGTTGGACGGCTGGCCGTAAGGGCCAGGTTAATCTCATAGCCGCATTATAAAAAGCCTTAACAGCCTGTAAGCTCTGTTGAGGCTTTTTTGCGTTTTGACACCACCCCGGCGCTGCGCGCCACCCCTCCGCGGAGGGGAATTAAACAACCCATATTCCTTAACCTGTTGACATTGAACGCGGAGCTGACAAAAATAAAAAGGGGGGCATTGCAAAACCGAATTTTCGGTTTGCAATGTCCCTTTTTTTTGCATTTACGAAAGGGTTTTCGTTCCCGCGTATAGGTACCACCAAGGTAAGAGCTGAGTAACTTTGCGCTGGATTGGATTCACGGCTTCCGCCCAGTTCAATTGATCAGAGACTGGCGGCGTGCTATAATGCGAAGAAACAATGGGGGGATTGTATGAAACTTTTCTGGCGCACTGTCCGCGAGGCGAAAAAATATATGGGTCTGCTGATGGGGGCCATATCCGCGACGCTGCTGCTCACCGCCGCGAATCTAACGGCGCCGCGTATCCTGACCAAAATGACCGGGCTTGTCGCGGGCGGCGTGAGCGCGTCGGATCTGCCCAGCATTTACCAACTCGCGGGCTGGCTGCTGCTTCTCTATTTGCTGCGCATACCGTTTCGCTTTTTCAGCAATTATCTGGCGCATACGGCCGCCTGGCGGCTTGTGAAGGAACTCCGCCAGCGCGTATACAATCATATCCAATGCTTTTCCATGGATTTTTTTCATAACCGCCAAACAGGGGATCTGATGAGCCGCGTCGTCAGTGACACGGCTTCTTTTGAACTGCTTTACGCGCACATCATCCCCGAAATGATTTCCAATGTCGTGACGCTGATTGGCGTCTCCGTTATTCTGCTGACCATGAACGCGCGCCTCGCGCTGCTGACCTGCGTGCCTGTTCCATTTATCTTCGCGTCAGGCTGGTTTTTTACCAAAAAAGTGCGGCCAAAATTCCGAGCGATGCAAAAATCTCTTGCGGAACTCAATTCGTGTTTGCATGACAACTTTAACGGCATCGTGGAGATCCAGGCTTTCGGCAAGCAGAAAGAGGAATTGGAGCGTGTTTCAGAGCGGCTGACCATTTTGACACAGCATTTGCTAAACGCTTTGCGTTATTCCGCCGTATTTCATCCCAGCGTGGAATTTTTAACGTCCGCCGGAACGGTCATCGTCGTGGGGTTTGGCGGGTATCTCGCCTATCAGAATCGCATCGGTGTGGAAAGCATTGTGGGCTTTTTATTGTATTTGTCCCTTTTTTACGCGCCCATCGCGGGCATCGCTAATCTTCTGGAAAGTTTTGCGCAGTCTCTGGCTGGCGCGGAACGCGTGCTGGAAATTTTAGACACGCCGTCCAGCGTCCAAGACGCGCCGGGCGCGATAGCGATCCCGCCTGTCCGGGGCGAAATTCAGTTTGAAAATGTGAGTTTTGCTTATGATGCGAACGCGCCTGTGCTGAAAAATATCAGCTTCACGGCGGAACCCGGCAAGATGATCGCGCTGGTCGGGCCGACGGGCGTGGGCAAGAGTACCGCGCTCCAGCTTCTCACCCGTTTCTATGACCCATCTGCCGGCGCCGTCCGCATAGATGGACGCGACATCCGGGACGTCACGCTGGAAAGCCTGCGCTCGCAAATCGCGATGGTGCTGCAGGATACGTTTCTTTTCACGGCCACGATCGGGGAAAATATTGCCTACGCCGTTCCGGAAGCGCCGCGCGAAGACATCATCGAAGCCGCGAAAGCCGCCCGCGTCCATGAGGATATCATGAACATGCCGGACGGCTATGAGACGCAAGTTGGTGAACGGGGCGTCAAACTTTCGGGCGGTCAGAAACAGCGCATCGCGATTGCCCGCGCCATTTTGCGCAAGAGCCCGATTCTTATTTTGGATGAAGCCACAGCCGCTGTAGATGTCGAGACAGAAGCGCTGATTCAGCAAGCGCTCCATGAATTAGCCCGCGGCAGAACCATCATCGCTGTCGCGCACCGCCTGTCAACCATACGAAAGGCGGATTTGATTCTGGTGTTTCAGGACGGGGAGATTGTAGAGCGGGGCAGACACGAAGAATTGATCGAGAGGGATGGGTTGTACCGCCGCCTGAACCTGGCGATGTGAGTTTTTTATTTCGGCCCGCATGAACTCTCCCAGGGCAAATCCGGATTGGCGTTTAAATCCAGTGAAGAGAATTTTCCCTGCTTCCATTTAAAATATCCGCACGCCGCGATCATCGCCGCGTTGTCCGTGCAGTATTCCGGCTTGGGAATGTGAAGCCGGATGCCGTGCTGCGCGCACGCGTCCCGCATGACCCGCCGCAGTCCGCTGTTGGACGCCACGCCGCCAGCCAGCGCGGCAGATTCCGCGCTGTGTGATTTACAGGCGCGGATGGTTTTCTC
>JAITPB010000082.1 GCA_031289625.1 Clostridiales bacterium
GTGGGGTTTTCTCTCACTAATACACGTAACATTGCTCGGTCGCTCCACAGTCCTGTTTTCTGATGTCAGTATCCGAAGATTGGTGTTCCGGATCGAGGTTTTCTTCATTTTCCACAAATTCCGATATGATGCTGATAACAATGTTGTTATTAAAAACAATTTTCGCTTCCAGAATATAATGATAGTAATCAGCGGTTGAACTCCTCTGTCATTTTTCTCATGCTTGCCAGCATAAAAATCGCGGATAAAATACGTATAAGCAAAATGACAGAAATATTATAGGTAATATAGGATTGATTTCGAGGATCTTTTACATTTCGAAGCTTTGTCAGCAACTCCGGGAAAAAATGATTGATCGTCTTTTTTAGCTCGCGGGCTAAATTTTTTTCTTCACGCATTTGTCTTTTTTTGTTCTGGTTATTCATGGGCGCTTGCTCATAATAATACCTCCCTTTTGGGTTTGAGAAAAAATTTGTTTGAACAAACATTTTATCTCAAATTTATCCAAAACGGGAGGTTTTTTATTGCAAAAAATTTTTAATCGTCAGTACTGGGAAATTACTTTTTTGAATTTTCCTTAACCTGTTGACAGTGGGTGCCTGGAGAGGATTGATGGAGATGCGGTAAGAAAAAATCCGGAAATTAGAGATAAATAATCCTGTTTGGGGCAAAATAGTCTTGAGATTCAATTTTTAAGGATGGTGAACATGAATAGCATTAAAACTAAAATTCTTATACCTGTGGCTGCTATACTTCTGATAACAGCCGCCGCGTTGACCATTGCTTCATCATTGCAGTTTAACGGCTATAACAGCCAGCAAAGCCAATCTACCATTGAGATGTGCTCAAACAATATTGAGATTGAATTAGCCGGTTTTCTGGAAAATACCAAAAGAGCGGCTACTTTCCTGTCTAAGGAAAAAGATCTTATTAATGCGGTGTCCAATAGAGACACCCAAGCGATTTATAACTATTTACTTCCTTTAGTTGATATCTTTCAGATCAACTATTTCACGATAGCCGATTCCGAGGGAAATGTGCTGCTAAGAACCTATGCTCCAGAAAAAATGGGGGATTCCGTAACAAATCAGCAGAACGTCCAGGATGCTCTCAATGGCAGGATATCATCTTATTATGAATCAGGTACGTCAATTAAGGTTTCAGCCAGGGCGGGCGCGCCTATTTATGACGAGTCAGGCCAGCTTATAGGCGTTATCTCCGCAGGGTATCGGCTCGACACCGATGATTTCGTAGACGGCCTCAAAACCAGCTTGGGCGTCGAGGCGACTGTCTTTCAGGATGCTACGCGGATAAACACCACAATACTTGACAATGGCGAGAGGGCTGTCGGAACTGAACTCACAGACCCTAACGTTATTGATTCCGTCATTAATAAACACCAAATCTATAATGGGCGCGCAAAGATCTTCGGGGGAAATTATGTAACGGCTTATATTCCGCTGATTAACGCAGACAACGAAGTATTCGCCATAATATTCGCGGGTTTCCCCAGAACGGCAATGGAAACCGCGGTCACACAGTTTATTAGCAAGAATATTATGATATGCTTACTTGCCTTAATCGCCGGGTTGGCATTGCTGCTTGCCATCTCCGGCTCCATCGCTAAGCCTATCCGGCTTTTGGCGGGCGAATTGCGTAATTTAGCTAACGGAAAGCTAATCAGCCCCTTGAATATACGCTCAAAGGATGAAGTTGGCATATTGGCGCAAAGCGTTATGGAAGTATCTGATAGTGTAAGGGACATAAATGCCGAGGTGGATCAGAAGATTAAGGAATATAATAATGGTAACTATTCCATCCAAATCCCCGAAGACAAATTTCAGGGGTGTTATAAAGTTATCGCTGAAAATATCAACAAACTATGCGACGCGATGTCTGCTGATATATTAAATATACTGAACTGCGTGGATCAGTTCGGAAAGGGTAACTTCCATGCGGATATATCAAAAATGGTTGGTGAAAAGGCTGCTTTCAACACGATGATAGATTCCATGCGCAATAACCTGACCAGTGTAAGCGATGAGCTCCAAAGCCTAACGGACGCCGCCATAAACGGACGCTTAAGTGAGAGAACTGACAGCGAGAGATTTGAGGGAGACTGGAAAGGCCTTATGGATGGCATCAACCGTTTAATGAACGAAATATCCGTACCCTTCGGAGCCATAAGCGAAGCGCTGGATGAAATGGCCAAGGGAAAAATGAACGCGCAGATTAGAACAGAAATGCGCGGTGATTACGAAAAGATCAAGCATACTTTCAATGATACCTTGAAAAGTGTTTCTTCGTATATTAATGAGATTAACGACATATTGGGTGAAATGTCGAACGATAATTACAACCTGAGTATCAGCCGGGAATATATCGGCGATTTTAACAGTATAAAAAATTCCTTGAACATGATTATCGGTGTCTTTAACGGTTTATTATCAGATATTGGCAGGTCCAGTGAACATATAAACGAAGGCGCGGCACAAATATCTCAGTCAAGCATGTCGCTGGCTGCGGGCGCGTCCAGCCAGTCGAATGCCGCAGCCTTATTGGAAGAGTCAATGTACGCCATATCCGAACGTATCAGGAATATCGCCGGAAATTCCAGCAAGGCGGAGAACTTGGCAACAGTAACAAGCGGGAATGCCGCGGAAGGCAAACGCAAGATGAAGGAAATGACCGAAGCCATGGACAGGATTGCCGAAGTTTCCCATAACATCGGCGCCACGATGAAAATAATTGACGACATCGCCTACCAGACCAACCTCCTGGCCCTAAACGCCGCAGTCGAAGCCGCGCGCGCCGGCACGGCGGGGAAGGGGTTCGCCATAGTTGCTGAAGAGGTGCGCAACCTAGCGTCCCGCAGCCAAAGTTCCGCGCAGGAAATAGCCGGTCTTATAAGCAAGACGGATGAAAGGATCCGTGAGGGTGTAAATATGGCGTCGGAAATGACCGGCATACTTGACAATATAAACGAAGACATCATATCCGTAACGTCGATTGTTAAAGAGATCGCCTCTGATACCGCTGACCAGGCGGAAGATATCAGCGCAAACAAGGAAAGCATAGCTCAGATGTCGCGGATCGCCGTTTCCAATTCAGCCGTGTCGCAAGAAGCTGCTACCGCGTCGCAAGAGCTGGCCAGCCAGTCAGATGTATTCAAACAGACTGTCAACAGGTTTAAGATGGCTTCATAATCTGCCGTATTTTATCCGCCCGCCGGAGGAACTACGTGGAATCGGAACCGCGCGTCGTCGCCGAGAACGACGCGCGGTTCCCCCGATAGGAAGTTGCGTTGGCAGCGATACACATGGCCATACATTTTTCTGCACACATATTAAAAAGCCCCAAAAATGATTTCGATCATTTTCAGGGCTTTTTATATTTATCTGATTTTAATATGCGCTTCCCTTAACTGCTGTTCCGTCACAACGCCTGGTGCTTTCAGCAGTAAATCCTGGCCGTTGCTGTTCATGGGGAAGGCGATGACCTCCCGGATGCTCTCCGCGCCGGTCAGCAGCATCAGAGTCCGATCCACCCCCGGCGCCATGCCGGCGTGCGGCGGCGCGCCGTAATGAAACGCCTCAAAGAGCGCGGAAAATTTTTCTTCTATGTCCCGCCGCGTATAACCAGCGATTTCAAACGCCTTCAGCATCACGTCGGGGCGGTGGTTGCGCACCGCCCCGGAAGACAATTCCACTCCGTTGCAGACAATGTCGTACTGATATGCTTTAATCTCCAGTGGGTCTTTCGACTGCAGCGCTTCCATCCCGCCTTGCGGCATGGAAAACGGATTGTGCGTAAACTCAATCTGCCCCGTGTCCTCATTGCGCCCGTACATGGGGTAATCGGTGATGAAGCACATCGCAAACTGGTTCTCGCGAATGAGTTCCAGCCGTCCGCCCAATTCCGTCCGGATCTGTCCGGCCAGTCTGTCTACCGTTTTCGGCGCGTCCGAAATGAAAAACAGCGTGTCGTCTTCTTTCAGGCGCAGCCGTTCGATCAGTTCCCGTTGCTTTTCGGCGGACAAAAATTTCACGATGGGGCCTTTCAGTTCCATATCCGCCAGAACGGAGATGTAGCCCAGGCCCTTCATGCCGATGTCCAGCGCGAACGCCAGCATTTTTTCAAAAAATGACTTGGGCTTTGAAGAACACGCGGGCGCAACAATACCGCGCACCGGCTTATTTTTAAACGGCATGAAGTCCACGGCGGAAAAATAATCCGACAGATCTTCTATCATCAGCGGATTGCGCAAATCCGGTTTGTCCGTGCCATATTTTAACATGCTTTCGGCGTAAGGGACGCGCGGAAACGGCGGCGCGGTGATTTCTTTCCCTTCCGCGAATGTGCGGAACGTATCGTACAGCACCGTTTCCGTTACGGAAAAAACATCTTCCTGGCAGGCGAAAGCCATTTCAAAATCGAGCTGGTAAAACTCGCCAGGCGATCGGTCGGCCCGCGCGTCCTCATCCCGGAAGCACGGCGCGATCTGAAAATACTTGTCAAAGCCAGCCGTCATTATGAGCTGCTTAAACTGCTGCGGCGCTTGTGGCAGCGCGTAAAATTTCCCGCGGAATTTGCGGCTGGGCACTAGATAATCCCGCGCGCCTTCCGGCGAAGAAGAGGTGAGGATGGGCGTTTGTATTTCCAGAAAACCCAGGTCTTGCATTTTTTCCCGCAGAAAGCGGATTACTTTGGAACGGAGTACAATTTTTTCATGCATCAGCGGATTGCGGAGATCCAAAAACCGGTAGATCAGCCGCACTTCCTCCCGCGTTTTCAGAGACTCGCTGATTTCAAAGGGAATGGGGCGGGACGTTTCGCTCAAAATCTCCATGGACGCCGCTTTGACCTCCACGTCCCCCGTGGCAATCTTCGGGTTGACTGTCTCCGGATCCCGTTCCCGCAGCACGCCTTCTACCGTAATCACATACTCGCGGCCCAGCGCCCGCGCCGCCGCGCCGAAATTCTCCGGCTGGATTACAGCCTGCGTGACGCCGTAATGATCGCGCAGGTCGATAAACAGCACGCCGCCGTGATCCCGTATGGCGTCTACCCATCCGGCCAGCCTGACCGTCTGATTTATATGCTCTTTCCTGAGTT
>JAITPB010000024.1 GCA_031289625.1 Clostridiales bacterium
TACGCCGCCTTTGTGGGTAAAGTCCGTGAAAATTTACACGCTCATTTTAAATTGGATGACGCGGTGAATACAGCAATTCAATACTGCATAGACCATGATATTATGGAAGAATTTCTCAAGCGGCACGGATCGGAGGTGTATAACATGCTTATGGCTGAATTTAACATTGAAGAAGCTCGGAAAGTTTGGATGGAGGAAGCCTGGGAAGAGGGCATGGAAAAAGGCATGGAAAAAGGTTTAAACCTGAAAGCCATAGAAGCTGCGGTAATTATCATAAAAAAATGGCGGGCTTCTTTGACAGAAGCAATGGAAAGCGTACAGCTCGATCCGAAATATCGAGATCACGTGATTGCTGAATTAAACAAACAAGGCATTGTCTATACAGCGTAGATGCACCAACTTGTGACGGACCATCAAACCAAAAACCCCCGTGAAACGCTTCGGCGCTTTACGGGGGTTTTTATATGCGCAGGATTTTAAAACGGCAGCTGGTTTGCCGGCAGACCGCACTGGTTGTTTTCGCAGACATAAAAAGTCGTTTGGTCATTCAGCAGCGGATACGCGTCCGCGGCGTCCGCGGCACGCAACACCGTCACAAATGCGTCCTTTGGCAGACGCGGCTTTATGATCTCGAGATCGCGATCGTCTTTCAGGATGCAGATCACTTCCTTAGGCGGAAAAAAGCGCAGGAGCAGCGCGGTCATAAAAAAGCCATACCCTGTGGGATACATCGCGGCGCGATCCGCCATAAAAGAAATCTGTTGATCGGCGAGCGTTTCAAAAGCATCAGACTGCCGGAGCCTTGCCAGCGTGAGCAGGTTCCATGTCATGACGGAGTTGCCGGAGGGGATCGCCCCGTCGTAAATTTCTTTCGGACGGGAAATGAGCGTCTCCGCGTCCGCGCCATACAAAAAGAAACCGCCGGCCTCCGCGTCATGAAAGTTTTGAACGCATGTTTCGCAAAGTGCGGCCGCCCGATCCAAATAGCACTGTTCCAGCGTCGCGCTGTACAGTTTGAGGAACGCCATGATGGTAAAGGCGTAGTCGTCCAAAAAAGCCGTGTCTGATCGCCGCCCGAGACGAAAGCTGCCATACAGCGTGTTTCCGCTGCTCAAATATGTTTCGATAAAGCGCGCCGCGCGCTCAGCCGCCGTCAAAAACGCTTCGCCGCCAAACACGGCGTATGCCTCCGCGAGCGCAGCGATCATCAGCCCGTTCCACGAGGTCAGAATTTTGTCGTCCTTATGCAGCGAAGCCCGCTTTGCACGGTATTCCCGCAAGACGGGCCAGTACGGCGCCATCTCCGCTTCCGGCGCGCCGCCGTGCAGGAGGTTTGGAATGCTTTTTCCCTCGAAATTTCCTTTTTCTGTAATATCGTAGGCCGCGTTAAACCGCGCGCCCGCTTTCTGGCCCAGTGCGCGGAGCGTTTCGTCCGGCGTAAAAAGATAATACAGCCCTTCCCCGCCTTCGCTGTCCGCGTCTTGTGCGCAATAAAAGCCGCCGTCTTCGTGCGTCATTTCACGGATGATATACGCGAACGTTTTATCCACGACGTCTTTATACAGCGCGCGGCCTGTTAGCGCATAGGCTTGCGTGTATGCGGAGAGAAGCAGCGCGTTGTCATAAAGCATTTTTTCAAAATGCGGCGCGAGCCATTGACGATCCGTGGAATACCGAGAAAATCCAAAGCCAATGTGATCAAAAATGCCGCCCCGGTACATCCGCTCCAGCGTCGTCTCCGCCATGCGCAGGGCTTCCTCCGGATCCGGGCCGGAATACGCCGCGCGTCCATGGAATTTTTGGTAATAGGCCATTAAAAAAGATAAAATATGGGGCGAAGGAAATTTTGGCGCGTTTCCAAAGCCGCCGTATTCCCGATCAAACGCGGCGCGCAGATTCTCAACGCACCGCTGCGGCAGCGATTCCGCAGTCTCTTGATTTTTGGCCGGAGAATCGTCCCGGCGATTCTCCCGGATGGCCTCCATAATTTCATCAGCGCTTCGCGTCAAGCTGCCACGATCGCCCGCCCATTTGTCCCGGACAGCGCTGAGCAGTTCGAGCATTCCAAATTGCCCATAACGCGTATGGGGCGGAAAATATGTCCCTGCGAAAAACGGGCGCTGATCTGGCGTCATAAAAACAGTCAGCGGCCAGCCGCCGCTTCCCGTCATGGACTGGCAAACCTCCATGTACACGCTGTCGATATCGGGCCGCTCTTCCCTGTCTACTTTAATCGAAACAAAAGAATCGTTTAATACTTCCGCGATTTGCTCATTTTCAAAACTTTCCCGTTCCATTACATGACACCAATGACAACATGGCTTGTGGAACCAACCTATGAATAGCCAATAGACAGGAAAATCGGCTTATCGTCCGCTTTCGCTTTGGCAAAAGCTTCCTCGCGCCACGGGTACCAATCCACAGGGTTGTACGCGTGCTGTAAAAGATAAGGGCTCTTTTCGTCTATCAGTCTATTGGCTGTTTTTTCAGTTGTGTTCATTGGGCATCACCTGCCTTTCGTTTGTCCAGACAGATTTAGTGTATTCCAGATTCCAAAAAGCATACCGTGAAATTCCCGCGCTGGGCGTTCATTCTCCGAGCATCTTCCAAATTTCTGAAATCTTTGGCGGCTTGCCATACATCAAAGTGCCCAAACGGTAAATTTTCGCGCTGAGGACGCCTAAGCCAGCCGCTGCGGCCAGGCACAGCAGCGCGCCCACAACAGCTTCCCACAGCGCGGCTGTCTCCAGGCAGATGCGCATGAACATCACCATCGGGGTAAACAGCGGGATATAAGATATGATTTTCACAAACAAAGCGCCGGGATTGCTCATGCCAAAGATCGAGACCATAAAAGCGGCGACGACCAGCATCATCGGAAATGCGGCGATAGAGTTGGCGTCTTCCATCCGGCTGGCGGTAGAGGCAAACCCAGCATACAGAAACGCATAGATAAAAAAACCCAGAACAAAAAAAACAAACAAAAAAATAATGATGTGCGGCGGCAGTTCAAATGCCGTTTCCTCCACGAGGCCTGTGATGTTTTTTCGCGCGGCCCCGTTGACCGCCAGGGATACGGCGGCGAGCGTGATGGTGGCAGTAAGCTGCGTGAGACCGGCCAGCCCGACGCCGACCACTTTCCCGATCATCAGCCATACCGGTTTGGCGGAGGTAATCAGCAGCTCCATTGTTTTTGTACTTTTCTCCCGCACCACGGAAATGACTATGTACTGGCCGTACAGAATTAACGCGAAATACAAAATAAACTCCAGCGCATAGGACACGGCGGCGCTGCTCATATATCGCTGTCTGTCTCCGTCCCCGCCGTCTGCATTGACGGCAAGCACCCGGCTCTCCGGCTTAAAGCTCCGAAAGCCGCGCGCCGTCTCCTCCGAAACCCCCAGCGGCGTTAAACGGCTGTAAAGGTACATTTCTTTGACCATGCCGTCGATCGTATCCCCTAAAGTATAACTGTTGAGAGACATGTTCGGAATCAGCAGGGTATAATTAAATTCAACAAAGATCAGCGCGATTTTAGATTGCCCGCTTTTGACGGACGTTTCCGCTTCCTCCGCGCCCGCGCAAACTTCAAATGTATAAGACGGGAGGTATTGCCGCAGAACATCGGGCGTAAAAACACCGGCGCTGTCCGCCACAACCGCCGGCATGGCGCCGCCGGTTTGAGAAGCCGCGCCTGGCTGCAGCCCGCGCCCGTCCAGGAAACTTTTGGCGGTCGGAACGGTGGGCAGAATCAGCGCAAGCAGCAGCATCAGAATCGAGATAATAATAAAATTTTTGGACTTAATATAGGTAAGGTATTCAAAAACTAAAACGGTTTTACACTGCTTCAATGGGTCCGCCCGCCTTTTCCACAAAAATTTCTTCCAGAGACGGTTCCATCACGGAAATCGCGTCGACGCCTTGCCCGCAAACCATCTGAAACAATTTTTGTTTGTCTTTTTCCGTGTGAAGCGTCACCCAAACCTCCCCATCGTCCGTTGTTTTGACTTCCCGCAGCCAATCCCGCATCGACGCCAGCTTTTCCGCCAGCCCGGCCGCGTCCCGCTCCGGGACAATCCGGATCCGGCTGCGCGGATATGACTTTTTGATTTCACGAAGCTGGCCGTCCAAAACGAGGCCGCCCTGGTTGAGGATACAGATATGCTGGCAGAACTCTTCCACATAGGGCATTTGATGGCTGGAAAAAACCACGATTTTGTCCTGGCTTACCTGCTCTAAAATCAATTCTTTTAACAAATGGGCATTCACCGGATCCAGACCGCTGAAAGGTTCATCCAGCGCCACCACGCCGGGGTCATGAACCAGTGCGATGGCCAGCTGCACTTTTTGCTGGTTGCCTTTGGAAAGCGTTTCTAATTTTTGATCAAAATAGGAATCCGCCTCCAGCCTTTTCAACAGCCGCAGGGAAGATTCCCTGGCCCGCGCTTTGCTCAGGCCCTTGAGCTGCCCCAGATATATCATTTGCTCCGAAACTTTCAGCTTTAGATACAGCCCGCGCTCTTCAGGCAAGTAGCCGATTTTCACCGACTGCCCGAGCAGCGGCTTCCCATCTAAAAGCACCCGCCCCTGATCCGCTTTAAAAATATCCATGAGAATGCGGATGATGGTCGTTTTCCCCGCGCCGTTCCGGCCCAGCAGACCCAGGACGCGACCGCTTTGCGCGCTGAAACTGACGTCTCGCAGCACATGGGTTTCCCCAAAACTTTTATAGATATGCTCAAATTCAAGCCGCATACGCATCCCCCACAATCCGCTTACATCATAACACGCCCGCGGAATATTTTGCAAGCTGGACGGTT
>JAITPB010000037.1 GCA_031289625.1 Clostridiales bacterium
GTTACGCCAGTTGGCCTGGACATTGCGCTGGGCCAGGCCATTGCGGAAGAGCTGGGTCTGCAATGGGAAGTGGAGGACACAGCTTGGGACGGCATATTCGCTGGGCTGGACATCAATAAGTATGACGTGGTCATTTCGGCTGTGACCATCGACGAGGAACGCAAGGTAACGATGGATTTTTCGACGCCGTATATCGAAAACTGGCAGGCCATTGTTGTGAAGAAAGGAAACCCTCCCGTCAATAGCATGTTGGAGCTGAACGGCCTTTCCGTCGGCTACCAGCAGGCGACCACATCCGATAAAATTTTGAAGCGGATGATTGAGTCCGGGGGGATCGAATGCGCGGTCAATGAATACGATAAAGTTTTGAACGCGTTTGACGATCTTCGGCTGGGGCGCACGGACGCGGTGCTGTGCGACAGCACTGTGGCGGACGGTTATCTCGCGCGGGAGCCGGACAATTTTGAAATCACCTGGATACAATCCTCTGAAGAAGGCGCGGAGGCGGAAACATTCGGCGTCGCCATGAAAAAAGGCAACGCTAAATTGCAAGAGGCCATTAACGTCGCTCTGGACAATCTGTCGAAAAGCGGCCAATTGGATGAAATCCGTAAAAACTGGCTTTGATTGAGAAGCGTATACACTGGCGTATGGCGGGAGTCATGCGCCTTAACTTTTTTAAGGAGGACATATGGAAAACGTATTGGCGTTTAAAACTTTGTCCGCGCGTAAACAATGGATTAAAACTGGCGCAATTGTTTTGGCGGCGATCGCCGTATGCGCGGTTTTCGGTTTTTTAAAGCCCAGCCGCGCCTCGCTGGCGGAACACGTATCCACTGACCTCATCCAGGAAGCGGGCAGTCAATACAGTGAAACATATTTCAATTATGTCGTATTTAATATTCTGCGGGGCAAAAATCTAATGACCGCCGTTTCGGATACCTATATCGGTTTTTTGCGCGGAATCCACCCGGTCAATTCCGGTTTTGCCGCCACGGCGGCGAATATGATCATCTGGCTGCCGCCGCTTGTGAACAGCGCGAAAGTGACCGTTTCCCTGTCGGTGGCGACAGTCATTGCGGGCGTTTTGCTGAGTATTTTTCTCGCGCTGGGTAAAATCTCCAAAAATAAATTTTTGCAAAAAATTTGCGGCGCGTACATATTCTTTTTTCGGGGCACGCCCTTGCTGATGCAGTTGTTTTTTATCTATTACGGTCTGCCGCAGATTAGCCCGTCTCTGGCCATCAACAATAAATTTCTGGCCGCTTTTATTGCGTTTTCGTTAAATTCAGCGGCGTATTGCGCCGAGATCATCCGGGCGGCTATCCAATCCATTGACAAAGGGCAGTTTGAGGCTTCCCGCGTGCTGGGGATGAGCTACGCGCAGACCATGCGGCTGATTGTCATTCCGCAGTCCATCCGCCGTCTGATCCCGCCGGTAGCCAATGAATTTATCATGCTGCTCAAAGACGCCTCGCTGGTTTCTATCATTGCTCTGTCGGATTTGACGCACATGACCCGGGCCATTTCCAGCGCGTCCAGTACCGTGCTCGTGTACATACCAGCCATGATCATCTATCTGATCATCACGGCGTTTTTCTCGTTTATATTTGCCCGTTTGGAGCGCCGCTTCTCCCTCTATCAATAATGATAAATGTCTGGTCTTGCGTATAGATCCACTTAAGGAGGCGGTCAATATAAGTGAAGTTAATGTTTTAAAGGCTCCTTACAAGGTCGAGGTAATCAGTGGTTTGCGTATTGTCATGATGTCGGAGCCAGCGCTAAATCATGATATTGTTGTATCGAACTTGCAAGGAATGTTTTACAATTTTTTGAGGGGTAAGATATGCAGGAGTTTTGTTGATGGCGTAGCTGTTCATTTATTAGAAGAATCAGGAGGTAAAGGTGATAATGTTGTAGTACCTGATGCTTTCATCTTATGTGATAGGCGTAAATGGCAAAAAGATGGCATACATGGAACCCCTGATTTAATTGTTGAAGTTCTTTCCCCTAGCACAAAGAAAAACGATCGTGGTTCTAAAAAGGATTTATATGAAAAAGCTGGTGTTAAGGAATATTGGCTTGTAGATCCAGATATTCAAGAGGTTGAAGTTTATTTGCTGAATGAAGATAGATTTCAATTATCTGATGTATATAGAATTCCAAAAGTTGATGATTTAGAAGAGTATAAATTGAACGCAAAAACAAAATTCAATATGGATTTGTTTTCGGATTTTGAAATTGATCTAAGAGATATATTTGAAGATGTTGTCGACTGGAATTTAACCAATAAAGCTTGATTTTACGTCTGCTGGCAAATGTTTTCGGCCTCAAGTATCCTATCAAAAAAAGCAGTTTGGAGGTGGCGATGGCGTATGGCGCTGATCCGCACGGAAAACATCTGCAAAAATTTTAACGACCTGCGCGTATTGCGGGATGTCAGCCTTACAGTAGAGCAGGGCGAGGTGATTTGCCTGATTGGCCCTTCCGGCGCGGGCAAATCCACTTTTCTGCGTTCGCTGATTCAATTGGAAAAAATTACAAGCGGTAAAATATTTATCGGCGAAAAACTTTTTCTGCACCGCGAAAACAACGTGACGGCGTTTCATACCGAATCGGCGGAATCCAAACGGCTGCTGTTGGAGATGGGCATGGTCTTCCAGTCCTTTAATCTTTTCCCGCATAAAACCGCTTTGGGAAATGTCATTCTCGCGCCGATCCATGTAAAAAACGTAAAAAAAGAAGAGGCGGCGGAACAGGGCCGCGCCTTGCTGGCCAAAGTCGGCCTGAGCGACAAAGCGGACGAATATCCCGCGAGGCTTTCCGGCGGCCAGCGGCAGCGGGTGGCCATTGCGCGCGCGCTGGCGATGGAACCCAAGATCATGCTCTTCGACGAGCCGACCAGCGCGCTCGATCCGGAATTGGTCGGGGAAGTTTTATCGGTGATGAAAAGCCTGGCGGAAAGTGGTATGACCATGCTGGTGGTTACGCATGAAATGGGCTTTGCAAAAGAAGCCTCCGATCGCGTCATCTTCATGTGCGACGGCGCTATCGCGGAAGAAGGCCCGCCGGATAAAATTTTCACAGCTCCGGAGAACCCGAGAACCAAACAGTTTTTAAACAGCATTCTGTTATAAGGAGAGGCAATGGGCCAGTTCAAGCAGAATCAAAAATTATCAACATTTTATTTGTTTTTGACCGCGTTCATCTGGGGGCTGTCGTTTGTCGCGCAGCGCGTGGGCGCGGATTACATGGGAGTTTTTTTGTTTAACGGCGTCCGTTTTGCGTTGGGCGCTTTTTCTTTGATTCCTGTGATTTTAATTCTCGAACGAAAAAGAGGCGCTTCGCGCGTCACACTGCTGGCGGGCCTCGCGGGCGGCGCCGTGCTGTATATCGCGTCTACCCTGCAGCAGTTCGGCGTCGAGATCACCGGCTCCGCGGGAAGAGCTGGTTTTATCACTGGCCTTTATACCGTGCTGGTTCCGCTTCTCGGAATGCTGTGGGGGCGAAAAACATCTGGCCGCGCTTGGGCGGGCGCCGCCGCCGCGGTCGTGGGGCTTTATCTGCTCAGCGCTCCGGACGGCATTCAATCTGTAAGCATCGGCGACGCCGTGCTGCTGAGTGGTGCGTTTTTTTGGGCCGCGCACATCATCCTCGTGGATCATTTTACAGACAGGATTCTCCCTCTGCGTTTTTCCCTGACGCAATTCGTCGTCTGCGCGGCTTTAAGCTTAATTTCGGCTTTATTTTTCGAGGATATCCAGTTGAGCGTCCTCATAGCCGGAAGGGTTCCCTTGCTGTACAGCGGTATTCTTTCCGTCGGCCTGGCCTATACGCTGCAAATATTTGGGCAGCGCGGCACGCCCCCGGCCAAGGCGGCTGTTATTTTTTCCCTGGAAGCGCTCTTTTCCGCCGTGGGCGCGGCTGTTCTGCTGGGTGAAACGATGGAACCGCGCGGCTATTTGGGCTGTGCGTTTATTTTTCTGGGCATACTCCTCTGCCATTAACAGCGATTTCCTCATTGACTGCTATGCATAATACTGGTAAAATAAAGATCGAAAGGAGGCCTACGATGCCAAAAACAAAAATATTATTCAAAACGGTTTTATTCATGCTTCTGGTCATGGCGCTGGCGAGTATGACACAATTCGCCGTGTTCGCTTCTGACCTGACGGCCATCAATGAACCGGCTGACGGATCGGCCATCAACGAACCGCTCGAAGGTGAACCGCTCATTAACGAACCGGTCGACGGAGAACCGCTCATCAACGAACCGGCCATCAATGAACCAGCCGACGGAGAACCACTCAACAACGAACCGGCCATCAACGAACCGCTCGACGGAGAACCGGCTATCAACGAACCAGCCGACGGAAAACCGCTCAATAACGATTCGGATGTTGCCGAACTACCTGCAGAGGAAACCATCACGCCCGCTCCGGCTGCGGAAGAGGCGCCCGCAGAGTTTGCAGCGCCCTTGCCGGCTGCCCAGCTCAATACAACCGATCATATCCAGTATTTGGATATCAAGGGCGGTCTTTTCCGGCCAAGCGCTCCTTTAACACGCGGCGAAGCGGCGAGAATGTTTTACGCCCTGCTGGCGTCCAAGCCGGACGGCGTGCCAAGCCTCTATGCGGATTTGGAAGGCACTGACTTCTATTATGAAGCGAACGGTTTAAGCGCGCTGGGAATTATGGATGGGTTTGAAGGCAAGTTTCAGCCTTTTGAGCCGATCACGCGCGCCGGGTTTGCCGCAGCGCTGCGTCGCTTTTATCCCGATGAATACATAACCAGCGACATTGTTTTTACTGACGTGCCCTATGATTTCTGGGCTGGAGACTCGATTGTTTTTGTGACGGAAAAAGGCTGGATGCATAAAGACGAAGATGGAAATTTTTATCCGTCGGAGCCTGTCACGCGCGCCCAAGCCGCGTCCATTATGAACATCATACTCGGGCGTGGATCGGATCGGGCTGCCATAGACAGCGAGAATTGGACTTTTGCGCTGTCGGATGTCCCGCCGAGCCATTGGGCTTTTTATGACATATTAGAAGCGGCCATCCGGCATGATTACACAAAACAAGAAAACGGCGCGGAACAGTGGACAGATTGGGACAGCCCGCAGGCCGCGCTTTCACCGGGTTTTCATTCGATTAACGGGGAACTCTATTACATAAACGATCAAGGTCAAATGCTGCGCTCCGCCAGTTACGGCAGCTGGTATTTTGATGAGAATGGCCGCTACACAACGCAAAATCAGGAACTGGATCGCATCCTGACCGATATTGTCAATAAAGTTACGAACGACACGATGACAAACTGGGATAAACGGGTTGCGCTGTACCAATACGTACGCGGCAATTATTCTTATCTGAAGAGAGCTCATGTCGCAAAAGGGACGCAAGGATGGGAAAGTGGATACGCGCTGACTTTTTTTCAGACCGGCCGGGGAAACTGCTTTAGCTTCGCCGGGGGTTATGGATTGCTTCTGCGTAAAATCGGCTATAATGTAAATATCATTGTTGGCAATGTCGGCAGAGCCGGTTCCCCGCACGGATGGGTGGAAATCCTCGAAAACGGTTCTGTGCGTATCGACGATCCCGAGCTGGATATGTCGTATCTTAAAAAGGGACAGCGTTTGGGCTTCTTAAACTTTACGTATTCAACAGCACCTTTTGCTTATCGAAAGTGACGGATTGATTCTATGGTATTCAGCTCCGCAGCGTTTATGTTTGTTTTCTTTCCCGCCGTGTTTGTCTTGTACAGGTTCATGCCTGGCATAAAGGCAAAAAATATGCTTTTGACGGCGGCGAGCCTCGTGTTTTACGCCGCCGGGCAAATCGAACATCTGCCTCTGCTGCTCTTCTCGGTTTTGTGCAATTACATCGCAGGATGTTTGATGACTGAAAAACCCGATTGCCGCCGCGCCGTTCTAATCGGCGCGGCGTTCGTCAACTTAGGGCTGCTGGGGGCTTATAAATATCTGGGCTTTTTGACCGCCAACCTCAACGCCCTGTTTCATTTTCACATACCGGAGATTTCCATCGCTTTGCCCATTGGAATCTCCTTCTTTACATTTCAAGGATTATCTTACACCATTGATGTATATCGCGACAAAAAAGCGGCCACGCGTGATTTCGGCAAATTGCTGCTCTACATTTCTTTTTTTCCGCAGTTAATCGCGGGGCCTATCGTTAAATATCATGACATAACCGAACAGATTGACGCGCGGCAATGCAGCGCGGCCATGACGGCTGACGGGCTTCGCCGCCTGATCTTCGGGCTTTCTAAAAAAATGCTTCTGGCCAATCCTCTTGGCCGGATCGCGGATTCTGTCTTTGCGCTCTCCATCGGCGCGATGGACATGCGGACCGCATGGCTGGGCGCGGTTTGTTACGCCCTGCAAATTTATTTTGATTTCAGCGGCTACAGCGACATGGCCGTCGGGCTGGGAAAATGTTTTGGCTTCTCTTTTCAGGAAAATTTTGCATATCCCTATGCCGCCGCGTCTGTCCAAATGTTCTGGCGGCGCTGGCACATTTCCCTGTCTTCCTGGTTTCGGGATTATTTGTACATTCCCCTGGGCGGCAGCCGAAAAGGCGCGGCGCGGCGCGCGATCAACAAAGCCGCCGTGTTCTTTTGCACGGGGCTGTGGCATGGCGCTTCCTGGACATTTGTAATATGGGGGCTGTGGCATGGTTTTTTTATCCTGCTGGAGGATGTTCTGCCCATCAAAAAAGGGAACCGGTTTTTGGGAAACATTTACACGCTGCTGGTGACTGTATGCGGCTTTGTCATCTTCCGCGCGGACAGCGCGGGCCAGGCATGGGCGATGCTGATCCGTATGTTTGGCGGCTTTCGGCCCGCCTCGGCCAATGCCGCCGCGATCGAAGCGGTGCGCCGGGCGTTCAACGGATATAATGGTTTCGTTTTCGCGGCGGCTGTTCTCGCCGCTGCAGGCTGTGTGCCCGCGATTCGCCGGGTATGTCAGGAAAAAGCGGCTCGGTGGCTTCCCCTATTGGATGCCGGCGCTTACTGCGCGGTTCTGCCGCTTCTGCTGGCGAGCATGATGAGCATCGCCTCTTCCAACTTCAACCCGTTTATTTATTTTCGTTTCTAAAGTAGGAAGGCGCGCCGATGAAAAAAATATTTATCGCGGTTGTTTTGATTGCATACGCGTTTCCGGCGGCCGCAACGCTGATTCTGGGTCAGTCTCCGCCCGCCGCGAACGAAACGCCTGTCGCGGCCCCGGAATTCATCTCGGAGGACGGCGCGGTCAATTGGAATTTTCTCTCGGATTTCGCGGCGTTTATCAACAAATGTTTCGCGTTCCGCCTGGAACTGATCCATCTGAATTCAGCGCTTTCAGCCGCGTTCTTTGACGTTTCCCAGGCGGACGACGTCATTTTGGGCGCGGAGGGCTGGCTGTACTATGAGGAAACGATCGATGATTTTTTGCGGAAGAACGTCTTATCCGATGAGAAGATCGCGCGTATCTCCCAAACGCTGGCGCGGATCGAATGGAATTGCGCCAGAGAAGGCATTCAATTTTTATTCGTGATCGCGCCCAATAAAAATTCCATTTACCCAGAATACATGCCGGACCTGGGGCCTAAGCACGGCGCGGAAAACAACCGCGAAAAACTTTTAAAGCGGCTTCAGACGGACGGCGTCTCTCACGTCGATCTTTTTGCCGTTTTCAACGCCTATCGGGAAGAAGCCAAAGCGCGCCAGTCTGAAATTGCGCAGAATAGCACAGCTTCCTCTTGGGCGCCGGATCTGATATACTATCGTTTGGATACGCATTGGAATAAACTGGGGGCCGATCTGGCCAACGCCGCCATTCTCCGGGCGCTGGGCCGCGAAGAGGAGCCTTTCGCGCGGCGCGGCGTACTGTACAATATCCCGCGCGAAGGGAACAGCGATCTGTACCAGATGCTCTATCCCAAAGGCCGTGAGAAGGAGCTTGACGTGGAGTTCGCGCGCGCGTTCACTTTTATGTATGACGAGCCAATCAGCGATCCAGGCAGCATGACCATTCAAACGGCGTGTGAAAATAAGCCCGGTTCCGCGTTGGTCTTCCGGGATTCATTCGGGAATGCCCTTTATCCTTTTTTAGCGGAGAGTTTCGGCAAAGCCGTGTTTTCCCGAAGAACCCCTTACGCGCTGGAACTGGCGGAGGAATATCAGGCCGACACTCTGCTGATTGTCATGGCGGAGCGGAACATTGCCCAGTTTGAAAAATTTGTGAACCTTGAGCAGCCGTGAAAAGGAGCCATTTTATAATGAAAAAAATTTTACTGATAGGGCTGGCGCTCATCCTGTTGCAGAGCGCCGGATGTACTGGAGCGGCTAATTTGGCGTCTGGGCAATTGCCCGAGCAATCGCCCGAACAATTATCCGCCTCTGAAACGGTTCCGCCGTCTGACACGCCGGAGCCTACGCCCACGTTGGAACCCACACTGACTCCAGAACCTACGCCCACACTCGAGCCTACCCCGTCTCCAGAACCTACGCCAGAACCTGAGCCGGAACCTGACACGCCGACGCCTGTTCCGAATACGCCGACGCCAAAACCGACGCCTGTTCCGAATACGCCGACGCCGAAACCGACGCCTGTTCCGAACACGCCGACGCCAAAACCGACGCCTGTTCCCGAAACGCCAGCGCCCGAACCCGAGCCGGAAGCAGCGGCGTGGACGCCCGAACCCGAGCCGGAAAAAGCGCCGGAACCAGCAGCTTGGACACCCGAACCTGAACCAGAAAAAACGCCGGAACCCGTCGTTTGGGCACCCGAACCCGAGCCGGAAAAAACGCCGGAACCACCGGTTGAGACACCCGATCCGGAACCCGAGCCAGCGCCGCCGTTACAGCCTACCAGGGCGGACGCGGAAAAATTTATGAATGCCAGCGTGAGTAAGCTGATCGCCGCGATAGGGCAGCCCTTATCCAAAGACTACGCGGAAAGCTGCATAGGCGACGGAGAGGACGGGGAATTGCACTACAACGGATTTACTGTGTATACATACCGCGAAAACAAATCGGAAGTTGTCGTCGCAGTGGAGTAAGGGTGTGAAAAACAGCTGCCCTTCGGATTGTTTTGTCAAGGATTTTTTTCGGCGTGTGATTAACTTGTGATAATTTCACCCTGTGAAATTATTTTTTGAAAATTTCACCCTCCGGCAAAAATGAAGGGGTGAGGTATCTGTTGAACGCAAAAGAAGAACTCAAGACGCAAGT
>JAITPB010000038.1 GCA_031289625.1 Clostridiales bacterium
ACTTGCGTCTTGAGTTCTTCTTTTGCGTTCAACAGATACCTCACCCCTTCATTTTTGCCGGAGGGTGAAATTTTCAAAAAATAATTTCACAGGGTGAAATTATCACAAGTTAATCACACACGCGCGTAAAAATATTGACTTTTTTTTTCGTCTGGCATATAATACAGCCATCTCGCAGTTGGACGTGCCCGAGTGGCGGAATGGCAGACGCGGCGGACTCAAAATCCGCTCCAAGCAATTGGGTGGGGGTTCAAGTCCCTTCTCGGGCACTGGTGATAGGGTCACTCTGATTAGGGTGGTCTTTTTTTTTGCCTATCTTTTTTCATATGGAGGCGGTATAGTTGCGCCTATGCATCCGCAGCGGAAGAATCATTGATCCGGCAAATCACAGGGACGAAACCGGCGGCGTTTTAATCGAGGACGGTATCATTGCCGCGGTGGGTCCAGAAGCTGACGCGCCGGACGCGTGTGAAACCATCGACGCCTCCGGCCTCTGGGTGACGCCCGGCTGGATTGATTTGCATACGCATTTGAGGGAACCGGGCTTTGAATACAAAGAAACGGTTTATCAGGGGGCGGGAGCGGCGCTGAAAGGCGGCTTCACAACCATCTGCGCGATGCCCAACACAAACCCCGTGACGGATTGCGCGGAAATTGTGAATTTCGTCCATGCCAAAGCGCAGGAAGCCGGAGGCGCGCGCGTCCTGCCTATCGGCAGTTTGACAGAAGGCCAAAAAGGCGCGCGGCTGTCCCGCATGGAAGATATGGCGGCGGCGGGCGTGTGCGCTTTCAGCGAAGATGGTAAAAGTGTGGCGGACGCCTTCCTGATGAAAGAAGCGCTGCGGAAATCGGGAACGCTGGGGTTGCCGGTTTTTTTGCATTGCGAGGAACCCAGCTTGGTACGCGGCGGCGTGATGCACGAAAGCGCGGCGGCGCGGCGCCTGGGCTTGCCAAGCATTTCAGCTGACGCGGAAGAAGTGATCATTGCACGGGATTTGATTTTAGCGCAATACGCAGACGTCCACATACATATCTGCCATATCAGCACAGCAGGCGGCGTCCGACTGCTCCGCCAGGCGAAACAGGCGGGCGTGAGAGCCAGCGGCGAAGTTTGCCCGCATCATTTTACGCTGTGCTGCGAAGATATCCCTGGAGACGATGGAATGTATAAAATGAATCCCCCTCTGCGCTCTGCGCGGGACAGGCTGGCCCTATGGGAAGGGCTGGCAGACGGAACCATTGACGCGATCGCGACAGATCACGCGCCGCACGCGCCTGAAGAAAAAAACAAAGGCTTTATGGGTTCCGCCTTTGGCGTCGCGGGCCTGGAAACAGCGCTTGCCCTGTGCGTTACGCGGCTCGTGCGTCCCAAAATTCTCACGCCCAGCCAGCTGATTCAGAAATGCGCCGCAAACCCTGCGAAGATTCTGGGCATCGGCGCTGGCACATTGTCGGTGGGCGCCAGGGCGGACATCACTCTTATTGATCCGCAAAAAGAAATCATGGTAAACCCGGAAACATTTTTTTCGAAAGGAAAAAACACGCCGTTTGGCGGCTGGAAGCTGATAGGCGCTGTTGTCTGCACCATCATGGACGGGAGGATTGTTTACGCCAATGACCATAGATAAGTTGATTGAAAAAATGCGAAAACTGCGCAATCCGTCGGTGATCGGCCTGGATCCCCGGCTGGATTTGATACCAGAATATATTTTATCGCGAGCCAAAGCGCGATACGGTGAAACCACCAAAGCGGCGGCTGAAGCCATACAGTATTTCAACCGGGGGATCATAGACGCGGTCAGCGGCATCGCGCCCGCCGTCAAGCCGCAAATCGCTTTCTACGAGCAGTACGGCGCGTATGGGATTCTTTCATATATAGAAACGGTCGCCTACGCAAAATCAAAGGGGATGCTGGTGATCGGCGACATCAAACGTGGGGATATCGCGTCCACGGCGGACGCTTATGCGGACGCGCATTTGGGTCTGGTCAAGACATGGGAGATGGAACATTCCGTTTACGGGGAGGACTTTGTCACCATTAACCCCTACATGGGCGAGGATTCCATTGAGCCATTTCTGCGAAACTGCCGCGAGCATAAAAAGGGCGTTTTTATTTTGGTCAAAACCTCCAACCCTGGCTCGGGGCAGATACAGGATCTTCCAGTGATCAACTCTAATGCTACAGACGCGATCGCCTCCGCGTCCGCAGGTGAGCCTGCGCCTCTATATGAAACCGTTGCTTCTTTGGTGTCCCAATGGGGCGAAGAGTTGATTGGGCAATACGGATACAGCGCTGTGGGTGCGGTGGTGGGCGCTACGCATCCGGAGCAGGCCCGGCGGCTGAGGGAACTGATGCCGCACACGCTGTTTTTAGCGCCAGGCTATGGCGCGCAGGGCGCGAAAGCGTCTGACTTGGTGGACGGATCTTTGGTGAATTCTTCCAGAGGAATCATAGGGGCTTGGAAACAACCGCTCTACCGGAACAGATACCGCCCGGAAGAATATGACAAAGCGGCGCGCGCCGCGGCGCTGGACATGAGGGAGGAACTGTCATGCCTAAAGATCTGAGCATACGCAAGACGCTCGTGATTGGATCCGGCCCGATTGTCATCGGCCAGGCGGCGGAATTTGACTATTCTGGCACGCAGGCCTGCCAGGCGCTGCGCGAAGAAGGCGCCGAGGTTGTTCTCATCAATTCAAACCCCGCCACCATCATGACGGATATTGGGATGGCGCATTACACGTACATCGAACCTCTGACGCCCGCGTTTGTGGAAAAAGTGATCGCGAAGGAAAGGCCGGACAGTCTGCTGGCCGGCATGGGCGGGCAAACTGGCCTGAATCTTTCCTGCGAACTGCATGACAGCGGTGTGCTGGATAAATATCACGTCCGCGTGATTGGCACATCCATCGCCTCTATTCAGGAAGGGGAAGACCGGGACAGCTTTAAAAAACTGATGCAGCGCACAGGCCAGCCCATCGTGGAAAGCGAAGTGGTCTCCACGGTGGAAGCTGGCCTGGATTTCGCTGGAAAAATTGGATATCCCGTAATTGTGCGTCCCGCCTATACCTTAGGCGGGACAGGCGGCGGCATCGCGGAGAAGGAAGCGGAGCTCACGGAGATCCTGACGCGGGGCTTGAGCCTAAGCCGCGTCTCGCAAGCGCTGATAGAGCGCAGTATCCGCGGCTGGAAAGAAATAGAATATGAAGTGATCCGGGACAGCGCAGACAACTGCGTGACCGTCTGCTCTATGGAAAATGTGGATCCTGTGGGCATACACACGGGCGACAGCATTGTGGTTGCGCCCGCCCAAACGCTGTCTGACAAGGAATACCAACTGCTGCGTAAAGCGGCGATTGATATTATCAGCAGCGCCAACATTGTGGGCGGCTGCAACATACAGTTCGCCTTAGATCCCAATAGTTTTCAGTACGCCGTCATTGAAATCAATCCGCGCGTGAGCCGTTCCTCCGCGCTGGCTTCCAAAGCGACCGGATACCCGATCGCGAAAGTCTCCGCGAAAATCGCGATGGGCTACCACCTGGATGAGATCCGAAACGCCGTGACCGGCAAAACATACGCCTGTTTTGAACCCGCGCTGGATTATGTCGTGCTGAAAATTCCCAAATGGCCCTTTGACAAATTCAAACAGGCCAAACGGACGCTGGGCACCAAAATGATGGCGACAGGAGAAGTCATGGCCATTGGCGCCAACTTTGAACAGGCGCTTCTCAAAGGCGTCCGCTCTCTAGAGATCGGGCAGTACAGCCTGGAGCGGCCATCGTCCCGCCGGAAAACTACAGACGAATTGAAACAAGACGTCCAAATGCCGGATGACGAGCGGCTTTTTGATTTAGCGGAACTGCTGCGGCGGAATTACCGCGTGGAGAAAATTTGTGAAATCACGGGTATGGACGCTTTTTTTGTACACAAAATCAAAAATATCGTGGATTGGGAAGAAGAATTAAAAACCCTTTCGCTCCCCGATCTGACCGCGGAGATTCTGCGGTTTTACAAGTCAAAAGGATTTTCCGATAAAGCCATCGCGGATTTTATCAAGTGCGGCCCGCCGAAAATTTATGCGCTGCGCCAGCAATGGGGCATCACGCCGTCATACAAGATGGTCGATACCTGTGCGGGCGAGTTTGAGGCCGTCTCGCCCTATTATTACTCGACCTATGATCAGGAAGACGAGTCGGCTGTTTCCGATCGCCGCAAAGCGCTGGTGATCGGCGCCGGGCCGATCCGCATCGGGCAGGGCATTGAATTTGATTATTGCTCCGTGCGCTCCATCCTCGCGCTCAAAAAAGCAGGCTTTGAAACGATCATCGTCAACAACAATCCCGAAACCGTCAGCACGGATTTTGATATTTCCGACAAGCTTTATTTTGAGCCTTTGACGGAAGAGGACGTTTTAAACATCGTGGAAAAAGAAAAGCCGGACGGCGTGATTTTGCAATTCGGCGGGCAGACCGCGATCAAGCTCGCCAAATTTTTTCGGGAAACAAACGTCGCTATCTACGGCACCCGGCCCGAGCAAATCGATATGGCCGAAGATCGCGAAAAATTCGACGCATTGCTGGAAAAACTGGGCGTTCAAAGGCCGCGGGGCAAAGCGGT
>JAITPB010000049.1 GCA_031289625.1 Clostridiales bacterium
GGTTTTGACGGGCAAAATAATATACTAGCCGTTCCAACGCCCAGCTTCAAGGGGAACAGCTATACGGGCTATGATATGATTCTGTCGGGACTGTTTGAAAATTTTGTGACGCCGGACGCGTCCGGCGCGGAAAAACAGCCCGGCACAATCAATATTTTTGGGATTGTACCGGGACAGGACGCCTTTTACAAAGGCAATTTGACTGAAATTAAGCGGCTGCTCGTAAAGCTGGGCTTGCGCGTGAACACCTTTTTTGGCGAGGGCGAAACATTGGAAAACCTGCGCGGCGCGGGTCAGGCCGTTTTAAATATTGTTCTCAGCGATCTATACGGCAAGGCACCCGCGAAAGATTTTGAACGGACGCACGGTACGCCGTATATCTGTCTGCCCATGCCCATCGGCGCGGCGCAGACCGCGGGCTTTATCCGCGCCGTGGCCAAAGCCGTAAATATGGACGGCGCAGAGGCGGTCGCGGAGGCCGTGATTTTGGAAGAAGAATCCCGTTATTACGATTACATAGAGCGCCTCGCTGATATCTACAACGACGTGGATCTGCAGCGTTACGTCGTTGTGGTGGGCGATGTAAACTACGCGCCAGCCGTATCCCGGTTTGTGGCGGATGAACTCGGCTGGCTGCCGAAGCTGGCCGTCGTCACTGATTTCACGGACGACGCGCTGCAAACGGAGATCGCCGGGCGGTTCGCGGGCTGGGAAAACGCGGAGGCGCCCCGTGTGCGTTTTGATACGGACACGTCTGCCGTGCGCCGGTACATGCGGGAAATTTGGCCGCCAGGCCAGAACCAGCGCTATACGGACAGCTTTACACCGGCGGTGATCATCGGCAGCGCGTTTGAAAGGGATTTGTCCGCGGAATTTTCCATGCCTCTGCTGACGGTCAGCTTCCCCGTGACAAACCGCGCCGTGCTCCACCAGGCTTATGCTGGATATAACGGCGGGCTGAACCTCACAGCCGATTTACTGACTGCTCTGGTGGCGGGACGATAGGAGGCAAGCCATGAATTATAGCAACGCGAAAACCCCGCCGGTTCGTGAAGAACGTCTCCGGGCGGGCATTGCTTTCGGCGGTTCCTGCGCGCGTTTGCGGGAATGCGCCAAAGCGGACGGCGGCGGATGCCTGAATCTCGCTTCCCGCGCCTTTTCTCAAACGCAAGGCTGTCAGTTTACGCTCAGCCTGGCGATCCTGAATACACTGCGCAGCGCCGTCATTATCATGCACGGCCCCATCGGCTGCGGCGCATGTTCTATTGGCGGCGCCGGTAGCAGCAAGACGTTCAAAGCCCTGCGGGATCCCTCTTCCGAAGGGCTCATCTGGCTGAATACGCATTTAGATGAAGCCGATGTAATTTCCGGCGGCGAACAAAAGCTGAAAGACGCCATCCTGTATGCTGAACGGGAGTTTCACCCCGACAGCATTATCATTCCCGTGAGCTGCGTGCCCAGCCTGATCGGCGACGACGTGGACGCCGTTGTAGCGGAGCTTCAAGAGGAATGCGCCGCGCAGTTGATTCCGGTTCATTGCCCCGGCTTCAAGACAAAAGTCATGGCCACAGCTTACGACGACGTGTATCACGGTATTCTGCGCCGCATTGTCAAAGATTCCGAACGCGGCCCGGACAATCAGGCTGTATCTGATGAACATGACGGCGAACATGACAATGTTCATGAAGATGTTCAGCGCACATCTGCGAACAACCGCACCGTGAACGTCCTCAACGTTTCCAGCATGTCGCGCGCCGATGAACTGGAATTGCAGCGGCTGTTGGAAGCGATCGGATTACATGTCCGCTTCCTGCCGTGCTACAGCAATGGGCTGGATTTTAAGCTCGCGTTGGAAGGCGGCTTAAACGTCAGCATCTGCGGGACGCATGACGATTATTTTCTAGAGCATTTGAAAACGCTTTATGACATGCCCTTTATCTTGGATACCATGCCGATTGGCAGAAAAAACACCGCCCGCTGGCTGCGGCTGATTGCGGGGCATTTTAATGTAAGCGAAGAGGCGGAGCGGCTCATTGCCGCCGAGGATAAAGCCTTGGACGAAGCGCTCGTTCCTTTCCGCGCCGCCTTAAAAGGCAAGCGCGTGTTTCTCGGGGGCGGCGAGGTGCGCGTTTTGGCTACAGCCGAAATCATTCAGGATCTGGACATGGAAATCGTGGGTTTCAAAGGGCATCACATCGATCGGTTTGCGGAGCCGATGTGGGCGCAGTTGGAAGGCGTTGACAGCGTCACATTCAATGTCGCCACGCAGCAGCCTTTCGAGCAGGCGAATTTGATCCGCCGTTTGAAACCGGATCTGCTGATCTGTCATAGCGGCGGAAACAATATCGCCGCGAAAAGCGGGCTGCCGCTGCTGCCGCTGTTCGGTCCCACCTACCAATATATGGGGTATGCCGGCGCGTTTGAGGTGGCGCGGCGCATCAAGCGTCTTTTTGTTAACAGTGCTTTTAACCGGAACCTGGCTATGCACTGCCCGCTCCCTTACCGGCAGACATGGTATGATAAAGATCCGTTTTCCTATATCAAGGAGAGTTGAGCGATGCCTATTCGGACAGCCATTGCCACAACCGACGGCAAAGTGATCAACGAGCACTTTGGCCGGGCAGAGGCTTTTTATATTGTTGATATTGATGAGACAGAAGCCCCTGTTGTGGAGAAACGCGCCGTGACCCATCTTTGCGGCGGTGGCGATCATGATGAAGATGTACTGCAGAAAACCATTGAGCGGCTGTTGGACTGCCGGGTGATCCTTGTTGCCAAAATCGGTCCCGGTGCGCGGCGCGCTCTGGAAGCCGCGGGTTTATCCGTTTTTGAAATCGGGCTGCCCATACCGGAAGCCATCGAAAAAACGCGCGGATATTATTTCAGACATAAGGGAGGCGCGAATGGGTAAAGTGATCAAACAAATCGCCATTTATGGAAAAGGCGGCATCGGCAAAAGCACGACCACGTCGAACCTTTCCGCCGCCCTGGCCCAAATGGGATTGAAGGTCATGCAATTCGGCTGTGATCCAAAATCGGACAGCACGAATACCCTGCGGGACGGCACATATATCCCGACAGTACTGGATACCCTGCGGGAAAAATCCGCGGTGGATGCCCATGACGTCATATTCATCGGCTTTAACGGCGTCTATTGTGTGGAGGCAGGCGGCCCCGCGCCTGGCGTGGGCTGTGCGGGCCGCGGTATCATTACTGCCGTGGAGCTGTTTAAGCAGCAACGCATTTTTGAGGAACTGGATTTGGACTACGTGATTTACGACGTGCTGGGCGACGTGGTTTGCGGCGGTTTCGCCGTACCCATCCGCGAGGGCATTGCGCAGCATGTGTTCACAGTTTCATCAGCGGATTTTATGGCCATTTACGCGGCGAACAATCTATTCCGCGGCATTCAGAAATACAGCAAATCTGGCGGCGCGCTGCTGGGCGGCGTTATCGCCAACTCCGTAAGCGCCGGTTACTCCAGAGAAATCATCACCGATTTTGTCACGCGCACCAAAACGCGCGTGGTGGAGTACGTGCCCCGTTCCATTACCGTGACCCAATGCGAGCTGAAAGGTAAGACCACCATTGAGGCCGCGCCGGATTCTGAACAGGCGCGCGTCTACATGTCTCTGGCCAATCGTATCGCGGAGCATGAGCGCTCTGAAATTCCCGCGCCCTTAGGTGTGGCTGAGTTGCGAGAATGGGCGTCGGAATGGGCAGATAAACTGCTGCGGCAATCGGAAGGGATCGTGATGCAGGGAGAGGCGATCTGATTGCTGCGCAGTCTTGATGATCTCTATTAGACGAAAATGGTATGATAAAAAAGCATCGGCTTTGTGTTAAAGCCGATGCTTTTTTATTTACTTGGTCGAGTAGGACTGTCTACAGCGTAAACGCAACGCCTCGTTTTTGTAATTCGGCAATCACATCGTCGCGGTATTCTGAATCCAATTCCACAACCTCCATCGCTTTTGTAACGGAGCAATGCCATGCCATAACATTATTGACCACAGCTTGAATGCCTTTGAGGTTTATGCCTCTTTCAATGCCTTCCTCGCGGCCTTCCATTTTTGCCTGATCAATCGCGCTCATTCCCTCTGTCCACATGGCGTACACCCTGCGGACTTGCAAATCTGAGCTGATTTGCTCATATCGGCCAGTATATTGCTTAAAGCCTGCATCTTGCTCAGCAAACTCACTTAACGCGTCGCTCATTTTGATTACCTCGCCTAAAGACTTATTTTCGTTTTGAGCCTTACACAAAGCCCACAACCAATAATACAACGACGGTGTATCTCTACTGTACGGCTTATTTTCCAAATCTGGAAGCATATGCTTTACGAATTTTTTGAGTTCAATGTTATGGATTGATATTTTATTGCTGGCACGTTCGATTGTCTCGTCTTTCGCGGGCTTCCGGTATGTCAGATCAACGGGCTGGTGAAAATCATCATGCTTTTTGCGCAAGTTGAAATGCAGCAAGTTTATTATAATGACGCGTGGAATATTTGCGAGGACGTTTTCCATGGTATCGCCGCGCCGGGCGTTATCGTCCATAAACCTTCCAGCGTAGAGGATGCCTCTGTCGTTCATATTCATATACCTGTTTT
>JAITPB010000076.1 GCA_031289625.1 Clostridiales bacterium
CCATTTCAATGGAATTACACTGGCAAACTCCTTAGAGTTTAATAGGCCCCTTTATTTACGGATGTCTGCACTAGGTACTCAAAATGAGCGATGCATTAAAATAGTGTTATCAGATGACATTTTTCCGTTACAGAAGCGATGGAGCTTGTGGAATTGGATTTGGAATACCGCGAAACTGTGATTGCCGAATTACAAAAACGAAGCGTTGCGTTTATGCTGTAAAATGAGAAAGAGCTATTGGAGTTTCTCCAGCAGCTCTTTCTGTTTGTTTAATGGTATCGAAAAAAGTTTAGCAGGCTAATGAATCTGCTTCTCCAATAATTTTTTCTGCGCGTCCAGCGCCACGTCGATTTTGCTGACGTCTTTACAGCCGGCCTGCGCCATGTTCGGCTTGCCGCCGCCGCCGCCGCAAATCGCCGCCGCTTCTTTGACCAGCTCCCCGGCGTGTACGCCCGCTTCGACTGCTTCCCGCGACGCGCTGGCCAGGAAAAATCCTTTGCCGTCTTTAACGCTGGCCAGCAAGAGGATTCCATTGATCTTGTCCCGCGCTTTGTCGCAAATCTCGCGCAGGCCGTTCATATCCAATCCGTCCACTCTGGCCGCGGCGGCCGGGAAGCCTTTAATTTCTTCCCGCCGCGCGAGGATTCCTTCCACCATGCCGCCCGCCAGTTTGGCATTCATTTTGTTTCGTTCTTCCCGCAAATCGCGGAGTTCATCCATCAGCGCGCGCGCGCGGCGCAGCAAATTATCGGGAGAGCCTTTTAAGACATCGCCCAGGGTACGTAAGGATTCTTCTGTTTCCCGGTAAAAAGACAGCGCCGCCCGGCCCGTAACCGCCTCAATGCGCCGGACGCCCGCCGCCACGCCGCTTTCAGAAATGATTTTAAAGCTTCCAATTTGCGCGGTGTTCGTTAAATGCGTACCGCCGCAGAGTTCGACGCTGTAACCGTCCATATCCACCACGCGCACTACGTCGCCGTATTTTTCCCCGAACAGAGCCATTGCGCCCATTTTGCGCGCCTCGTCCAGTGTTTTTTCTGTGACGGTGATCGGCAGCCCGTCTAAGATTTTTGTGTTGACAATCTCTTCCGTCCTGCGCAGATCCTCCGGGCTGAGAGGCGCAAAATGTGTGAAGTCAAACCGCAGTCTTTCCGCGGAAACGCGCGAACCCGCCTGCTCCACATGCGCGCCGAAAATTTCGCGCAAGGCTTTTTGCAGCAAATGCGTCGCGGAATGATTGCGCCGCGTGGCCAGGCGGCGTTCAGCGCCGACCTCGGCCACGGCCTCGCTGCCCGCCTGAAGGAAGCCTTCTGTTACTTTCCCCAGATGAACGGTTTTGCCGCCAATTACTTTTACGCAGTCATACACATTCACGCGGCCCGTTTTTGTACGAATCCAGCCTTGATCGCCCGTTTGGCCGCCGGACTCGGCATAAAAAGGCGTCTTATCTAAAATGACGGATACATCCCCGTCTGCAGGTTCAATCCGATCCGCCAACTGATGATGGGCGATCAGCGCGGCGATTTTGACGCCATTTGCCTCCTGACACGTATAGCCCACAAACTCCGTTTTCAAGTCCACAGGCAATTGATGATAGGCTGTCTCTTCCGCTCCCATGTAGGTAGATTCTTCCCGGGCCGCACGGGCGCGCTCCCGCTGCCGTTCCATTTCCCGCTGAAAATCGTCTTCATGCAGCGTCATGCCCTCTTCGGCGAGAATCTCACGCATGAGATCCGGCGGAAAGCCGAACGTGTCATAAAGCTGAAAAGCGATTTTCCCAGGCAGGACGCGTTCTTTTTCCCGCATGGCTGTCATATGCCCGCGCAGTATGTCCAAACCTTGATCGAGCGTTTCATAGAAGCGGTTTTCTTCCACGCTGATCATTTTTTCGATGTATTCTTTTTTCTCCAGCAGTTCCGGATAGGCCCCCTGGGAAACGGCAATCACCACCTGGCTGAGATCTGACAGAAACGGTTTATCAATCCCCAGCAGCTTGCCATGCCGCGCCGCGCGCCGCAGCAACCGCCGCAGTACATAGCCCCGGCCTTCGTTGGAAGGCATGATGCCGTCCGCTGTCATGAAAACCACCGAACGGATGTGATCGGTGATGATATAGACAGATTCCGGACGATTGTCCAGGCGATTGCCCGGACGGCTGTCCGGATAAGCATCCGCGTCCGCGATTTTGCGGACCCGGTCGCGGACAGCCCGAATCGCGTCCACGTCGAAGACGGATTCGGCATCCTGCAAAATAGCCGCAATCCGTTCCAACCCCATGCCGGTGTCGATGTTTGGAAACGCCAAAGGCGTATAGCGCCCATCTTCCCCCTTATTAAACTGGGTGAACACAAGATTCCAAAACTCCACGTAGCGGTCGCAGTCACAGCCTATCCCGCACGACGCCTTTTCGCAGCCATATTTCTCGCCCCGGTCATAATAAATTTCCGAACAAGGGCCGCAGGGACCAACGCCGTGCTCCCAAAAATTGTCTTCCTTGCCCATTCGGATCACGCGGGATACTGGCAGGCCGATTTTTTGCGTCCAAAGTGCAAACGCCTCCTCGTCTTCTCGATAGACGCTCACGTAGAGGCGATCTGCCGGCATCTCCAGAACCTGCGTGACAAATTCCCAAGACCAGGAAATGATTTCTTCTTTGAAATAATCCCCGAAGGAAAAATTGCCGAGCATCTCAAAAAACGTGCAATGCCGCTGGTCTTTGCCCACGCTGTCAATGTCGCCTGTCCGCACACATTTCTGACAGGTGGCGAGGCGTTTGCGCGGCGGCGTTTCCTGGCCGGTAAAATACGTTTTCAGCGGCGCCATGCCGGCGTTGATCAGCAAAAGGCTCTTATCGTTCATGGGGACCAGTGAAAAGCTCGGCAGACGCAGGTGCCCCTTCCCTTCAAAAAACGCAAGAAAACTTTCCCGAATTTCATTCAAGCTCAAAGCCCGCATACACATCCACCTTTATCATTATTTCCGCAGCATATCATACGCTTGCTGCAACTGACGGGCTGGCCCGGCGGAGACAATAACGTCGGGCGTGACGCCGATTTGATCGATTTCGCTGCCGGAACGCCGCAGGTATTTTTCCGTAGTCAATTTGATCGCGCCGCCGGTGGGGAGGCGGTACAGAGATTGTATGACGCCTTTGCCAAATGTTTTTTCTCCGACGATGGACGCGGCCTTGGCGTCCTGCAAAGCGGAGGCCAGCACTTCCGCCGCCGAAGCCGTGCTGTTGTTGGTCAGCACTACAACTTTCTCAAAGGGGGATTTTTCCAGATTGGAATTGATAACCACGCGGTTGCCGTCTTTGTCCACCGTGAAGAGAATGGGGCCTTTCGGCACGATGAACTGACACAATTGCAGAATCACGTCCATATAGCCGCCGGGGTTGCCGCGCAGATCCAGCACGATACGGGAGACGCCCTCTTTCCGCAGCCGCTCGATCGCGCTTTGAAACTCTTGCGCCGTATCTTCCCCTACGGAACTGACGCCAATATAACGCAGGCCCGCGTTGTTCCGATCGCGCGCTTCGTCCAATAAATTTTCAAATTTTTCCGTAAAGACTGTGGCAAATTTTAATTCCACTTTGGGAATGGAAAGTTCTCTCGGGCCGGATTCGGTCTGCACTCTTAGCCGCACGGTGTCTTTGGCGGCGGTAATGAGAGCGATGGTTTTATCCAGGGATAAGCCCAGCAGTTCCTGCCCGTCGATTTCCAGAAAGCGATCGCCTTTTGCCAGGCCCGCCTTTTCCGCCGGGCTGTCCTGCACCACCCATGCGATCACTGGCGCGCCGTCCGCGTCGATTTCAAGGCTGACGCCTATGCCGAATAAATTGCCGGACAGGGATTTCTCAAACCCGCTGAGTTCCTCCGGCGAAAAATAGACGCTGTAGGGATCCAGCCGCTCCATTATGCCCCGGATGGCCGATTCATACAAACTCTCCGGATTCGTTTGGGAACCTGTGTATTTACTCATAATCAGGCTAATGATGCCTGAGAGCATTTCACCGGCGGCGATGGCCTTTTCCTCATCGGTCAGGCTAACGCTATCGTCTGTAATGATCTGTATAGCGCCGCCGTCGGCGCCCCAGGCCCGCGCGGGCGTGAGGAACAGAAGGGCCGCCATAAACAGGGCCAATAAGGTTTTTTTCATGTCAAACCTCCCTTGCTGGTTCTATTGAGCGAAATTTACAATGTGATCCGCATAATCTGAAGCGATGTCCGAGCGCATATATTCCACTAAGCGGTTGAGAAAGTCAGCCGCTTCCGCTTTTGAAACCAGATCCTGGGGACGGATTCTGCCTTCCGCGTCAGGCAAAATCAATCTGAGCCGGACGGCGGCGGCGGTTTCCCGTTTGGCCCAGTCCGCGACGCCGTGATCGTCGGTGAACGTGGTCATGGACGTGGGGTTGGACGCCAAATGCGTCAGGCCCAGCGCGCGTACTAAAATCGCAATCGCTTCCTGCCGCTCCAGCGCGGCGTCAAAATTAAACGACGCATTGTCCCGGCCAATCGCCAGGTCGCCGCGATACGCCGCCATAATGCTGGGATATTCCGGACGATCCGGCGGCACGTCGGAAAAAACGGTGGGGGGTGGTGTTTTGCGCCCGCGCGCGGGCTTGGCGATGGGTTCGGACGCCAATTTGATGGCTCTTGTGAGAGCCGTCACATACTGGCCGCGCGTAATCGCCTGATGGGGCTGATACAGCATCGGATCGCCCGTCAGGATCTGCATACTAAACAGTTTGCGGATATTTTCTTCCGCGGCGTGGCCTTTTAAAAATGAAACATCAGGGGCGATGAGCTGTTCAAAGGTGTTTCGTGTGGCGATGCTTGCGCTGCCCGAGGCGGCTTCGTCCGGATAAATGCGCGGCTTGATAAAAATATCGTAGCGAAGCCCGCTTTGGTTCTGGCAGACTTCTTTGTAGTTGCCTTCAAAGCTGATGGCTGTCGGTTCATTCGCGGTATAGCGCAATGTTTTACGCACTGACACGCTGGGGCGCACTTGAACCTGCATCTGCCAGTCGTCCCGCGATACGGTTTCGTCCAGGCGGTGCGTTTCCGTAGCCGACCATACGCAGTCATAGCCGTAAAAAGCGTCCGACGCCTCCAGCGTTACCGAGGTGGCGATAGCCGCTTCAGTGGCGGCAGCCGTCTCAGTGGCGGCAGCCGCTTCGGTAGCGACAGCCGCGCCGGCGGCGGGCGCTTCGGCTCCGATAGAATACACGGAACGCCGCGAAATATCGCCCCGGTAATAATGCACGCCGGGCGCGCGATCCTCGATCACACTGAGGTCAAAACCGCTGACGCGCGGATCCAGCGTGTACGTCACGCCGTCCGCCTCAATCGTCTCCGTCCAGCGATCCACTGCGTAATCCTGGATGATTTGCTGATTTTCGCGCCGGTAATTGACCGTAAAGACAATGTCGCGCGTGACGCTGGCGCTGGGGTTGGTCGAAGCCGAGGAATATACCCGGTAAGTCTGGGTATACGTCCCCACATCCACGCCATCTTGAACGCCGCCGCTGTCTGTGACATCCATCATGCCTTCAAATTCCAACGGCTTGCCAGATAAAAAAATCATTTCTTTATAGATATAGGTGTTGGGTTGATTTTTTTTGCCATTGGCCTTGCCGATTTGGTTTAAAAGCACATCCGTTGTTTTCGGCAGACGCCGGCCTTCGCTGATCCCGCCGAACAGGCCCATGTCGCCTGTCTGCGCGAACGCGCGGCCAGCCGCGGCCAGGCAGACAGTTCCACAGACAGCGGCGGCGGCGGCCAGCCGGAATAATATTCGATCGGCTCTCATCTGAAAACTCCTCTTCGATCCCCCCATTCATTTTTCCACCAGCACAATATAGCCTTGCACCTCGAAGCCCCCGGCGGGCGGCGGAATTTGATCCGTCATCACCCGCACTTGATCGCCTGGACGGATCGCGTCAAAACCGGCAAGCGCATTATTTTTCACGAGTACGGCGTTTTGCGGAACACGTACGGACGCCATGTCGTCTGTATTGCTCCTGTAACCCCAGGCGTCCTTCTCGCTGTCGAAAATCATGACGTCCCGAATGGACAAAACGCCGTCCGCCTTTTGATCCACTACGCCGCTCAGCGCCTTGGGCGCGTAAGGCGCATCCAGAACACGCGCCGCCCTCGCGCCATCCGTCACGATCGTATAGACCCGGCCTACCATAAACTGCTCGGCAAAATCGCTTCTGGGCCGCACGCCGTCGCTGCCGATTAGAAGCGTGTCAGCATCCACCGCGTACAGGCGCGGCACGGGCGTGTAGATCCAATCCAGCCCGTTCAGCAGGGCCATGCTCTCCACCTGAAAAGATTGGCCGTCCTCCACGCCAAGCGCGCGGCCCCGCGTGATGATCACACCGCTGGTATCGGGCATGGGCACAATATCCACCACAGCGGCGGTATGATCCCCCGTGATGTTGACAGCCGCGTAGTCTGCGGGCAGCAAATCCATTTTGTCCGCGAGGCGGCCATAGCGCCGGACGATCACACCGTCATCCATAAAAATCGTGCCGGGATGACTGAGCATATTGAATTTACCGTTTTCGGCGCGCAGAATAGCGCCAGTGGCCAGCGGCTCGTCCCGCCCAGTCCGGAAAACGACTTTTTTGACTTTTTCCCCGGTGTAATGATTTTCAAGCGCCACATACGCGGCGGCGCGTTTCAAATGATGCAGCGCGTAATCGGGTGAAATTCTCGCGCCTTCATAATAATACGCAATGTCATTTCCCGCAAGGTCAAATTGTACGATTTGTCTGCCGCCGCTCCAGCCGGTTTTTGTCAGTGTCCTCACATTCTGCAGAATCAGACGGTTTTGTACGAGATCCAATCCGGCCAGACGCCCCGAGACAATCTGGCTGATATAATGTGTGCTGCCTTCCAAGCGGATTTCTTTGACAGATTCGATCGTACCGGCGGCGGCCTGAGACACGACCATTTTCACCCAGTCGCCGGGCTGAATGGCATTGACGGAAGATGGATCCCCTCGGGACGTGACCAAAATTTTGTTGGGGATGGTAAAGACAGCTTCGCGCCCGTCTTCATACGCAATGAGCATATCGGATGTTTTTTCCCGTGTTTGAAACCGCTTGATCTTGCCAACCCGGACAACGTAATCCGCCGCGGCGCTGATCCGCGTTATGAAGTCCAGATCCTCCGGATCGGTCTGGTAAAATACGATATCGCCTGGCTCGATCGAAGAGATGGCCTTCTGCCGCCCATCCCGATCGGCTGGATCGAAATGGGCATAAAAGCCAGAGAATGAATCCAGACGAAAAGAATCTAAGCGAAAAAAATCCATGTAATAGGGCTTCTTACGCGCCGCCGTGACACCCGGCGTATAAGACTTTGTCACAAATGAGCTATCGTCTTTCAAAAGAATGATGAATCCGGCGTCCGTATTGTTTTCCACCACAATCCCACGCGTTTCCTCTGTCACGGCGGGTTCGCCCAAGTACGCGATTCTGTCCGCCACATGATTTTTGAGAGACAGCTCCACCCGGGATCCATACGGGAGATCGTCGGGATGCCATTTCACATCCGACAGCTTGACAAACATCCTGACAAAGGGATCGCCGTTCTCCTGTCCATACAAGCCAGCCGCCATCGCATAGGTGTACTCTTTGCCTCTGTCGTCCATGATCACAGCCGTTCCCTGATCCGTATCGACGGATTGCAGCGTTCCGATGACGGTTTGCGCTTGAAGTTCTGTACGCACCGCTTGTATATACAAAACCGTGTTGTCTGCTGGGCGAACGAGATATTCAATCTCGTCGCCTTCCTGCAGCGCGGCCAGCCCGGAAACTTTTCCCTCGCGCAGAACCACCGCGTCCATATCGGGCGCTTGCGGTGAAGAAGAACGGATAAAGCTGTAACGCAGAGCATCCATCGCGCCGTCCGCGCCTCTCACCAAAAGGCTGCGCGTAACGGAGGCGAGGCCGGTTACCGTTAGCTGTTCGTCGAGCAGACCGCCTACGGTTCCCGTTTTTTTCACCACGCCAATGGCGTTATAATAAAGACTATCCATATTTTTCAAAATGTCCGCCATGTAAGCGCGTGTTACAGAAGATTTCGGCCAGAAACAGTTTTGACTGTCTCCGTCCATGACGCGGTTTTCCGTTATGGCTTCGACGGCGGGTATCCTGTCCGGATCGATATCGCGCCAATCTGAAAAGCGGTAAATCGCCTGCTGCGCCCGGCCCGGCGGAAACGCGTCCGAACGGACAGACTGCAGCGCGCGCACCAGCCAAAACGCGATTTCCTCGCGCGTGGCGGCGGCGGATCGGATGAAATTGACAGTTGGATTCAGCGCGCTTTGATCCAAGATCATTGCGTCGTCATACTCCAGCAAGGTGATCAGTCCCAATTGCGAAGCCTGGTTTAAATATCCCAAAGACCAGAGCGCCGTCAAAGAGGCGTCCGCGGGATCCCGCACGGAATCCTGTGCGCGAATCGCCGCGCCGGCGGTCTGCGCCTGTTCTTCCAATCCAATGGCGCGCAGGACAAAGGCAATGGCTTCTTCCTTGCTGACGATGGCGTCGGGCTGATATCTTTTGTCATATCCCTTGACGATGTTCAGCGCGCCGTTTCGGACGATGGCGTCTTTCGCCCAAAAATCTTCGGGCAGGTCGGTAAAATCCAAATTCTTGATCATATCCCGAGCCTCCGCCCGTCCCGTGTATGTATGGATCACCGGATCCTTCGAAATATATTCGTCCGTCTCCGCGTACGCGTTTGCGCAGACGCACTGCGCGAAAATCCAAATCAAAATCAGGGCCGCCGCTTTTTTCATACTCATTTTCCATCATCTCTCCCCAATACAAATCTCTGTTTAGTATCGGCAAAATACCCAGTATAATGCATTGCCGGGAAAGTTTTCTTTACAAACCCCATGGCTTTTTCTATAATAACAACAGAAAACCGCAAGGGAGATCGTTATGAAGATAGGCTATCTGGGGCCGCCTGGGACATTTACCCAGCAAGCGGCTATGACCTTCGGAGAAATTATCGTGCCGTCTGATCCGCGTGAACTGATCGATTACCCTTCTATTGAGGACGCGCTGCGCGCCGCGGCGGATGGAAAGGCGGACATTGCCGCGGTTCCGCTTGAAAATTCTACAGAGGGCGCTGTCAACGCCACGATTGATCTTTTGATATTCGATTATGATTTGCACATTCAGCGCGAGCTGGTTCTGCCCATCTCGCAATGCCTCCTGAGAAGGCGAGAATTTGTCCATATGCCGCGCGTCGAAAAAATTTATTCTCACAGCCAGTCTCTCGCGCAGTGCCGAAAATATTTGCATGCGCATTATCCATCGGCGGAATTGATTCCCATGACGAGCAATGCCGAGGCGGCGCGCCTTGTGGAGCGGGCTGGAGAAAACGCGGAGCCGATCGCCGCGGCAATCGCCGCGATCGGCCCCGCACTAGCGGCGGATGTGTATCATTTAGCGATCGCCGCGGAGAACATTCAAGACGAGGCCAATAACGCAACGGCTTTTGTCGCTCTGTCTGAAAAGCGTTCGGGTTTGACGGCGGGCGGCAAGGCCACCATCGCCTTTTCCACGGTGAACCGGCCAGGTTCCCTGTATAAAATCCTGGACATTTTTGCGCTTTGGGATATCAATATGACGAAAATCGTCAGCCGCCCTATGAAAAACCACCCAGGCGAATATGTGTTTTATGTGGATTTAGAAGATTATCAAACGAAGGATCTAGCGGACGCGCTGACCTTGGTGCAACGCAAAACGAACTTTTATAAATATTTGGGTTCCTATTTTAGATAGAGGAGGACGCGGTTCATGAAAGTCATTTTATTAGAAGACGTAAAAGGCACGGGCAAGAAAGGGGCCGTCATAGAGGCTTCGGAAGGGCACGCGCGCAACTATCTTATCCCGAAAAAATTGGCGGTGGAAGCCACACCGGCGCATTTAAACGAGATCGAAAACAAAAAAAAGGCCGCGCTTCATAAAGAAATGGCGGAACTGGAAGCCGCGCAGGCGCTGGCCCAAAAATTATCCGCCTCCAAAGTGCGCCTGGAGGCTAAAATCGGCGAAAACGGCAAGCTGTTCGGTTCCATCACCAGCAAAGAAATTGCCGCTGCCCTTTCCGCGCGGACTGGTTTGGACATTGACAAGAAAAAAGTGTTATTGGATGAACCGATAAAGATGATTGGCGAGAAACAAATAGAGATTAAACTGCATCCTCAAGTTACCGCAAAAGCCGTCGTGGAGATCGTGCGACGGGAAGAATGACGGTTGACAGACACAGCATGATACAGTAGAATGTTTATCATTGGGAACTTTACAGAACGATCGAATTTCCCAAGGAGAGATGTCCGAGCGGTTTAAGGAACTGGTCTTGAAAACCAGCGAAGCGCAAGCTTCCGTGGGTTCGAATCCCACTCTCTCCGTCATTAGGAACAAATGCGAACCCGTCCCGGGTGTTCATCGTCGAGGGGGCGTTTGCGTTTGTTTTTTCATTTTTGGGGTTAACTATGAACAGCGCCGGCTCCCTGTTGCTGTGGGTCCTGGTCTGTACAAGGAATGACTTGCCCTCCGCAATCTCAATGATTGATTCTTGTTTGTCTTCCTCATAGACAGGCTTTTGTGTACACCTCATGGGGGACTCATCGACATTCATCACTGGGCTTGCCAGCAGATTTTCTTTGATGGTTTCGATCTCTCCGTCAAGCTTGTTTGAGAACTGATTCAAAATCAATCTTTGTTTCAATTTCGTCAAGTAGCCGCTTGTTTTCATTTTTATGTTAAATATTATCACTGAGCAGTTACACGACCATCGCTGATAAGCTGAACGGCTTCGTGACCACGAAAGGTGGCGTCCGATTGCCGCATAACAAGCCGCTGCCGATTGACCTGATAACCGAAATCGCAATCTGGTGCGGAGAAAGGAACGCGAAATGAACCGAATTAACATCATCGCCCTCGGCGTTCGTGATATGGCGAAGGCCGTGAAGTTCTACCGAGACCTCGGTTTCCAGTCTAACGAAACCTCCGACTGTCCGCAGGTGATTTTCTTTAACACTACAGGGACAAAGTTTGAACTTTACCCTATTCAAGGTATTGCCGAGGACATCAATGCGGAAAACCCTCCCAAAATCGCCGAGGGTTTCGCGGGGATTACGCTCGCCTATAACGCGAGGACTGAGCAGGAAGTCCGCGACACGATTGAACTTGCCCGAAAGGCAGGAGCGGTTATCGCCAAGGAGCCGCAGTCAGTGTTCTGGGGCGGTTACCACGCCTACTTCGCCGACCCAGACGGCTACTACTGGGAAGTGGCGAGCGCGGACGCTTGGAAATTCGATGAGCAAGATATGCTTGTATTGTGATTTATGTGAAACAAATGGCTCTATCATGGGATGAAATACAAGCGAACGCTGTAACTTTTTCCAAACGATGGGGCGCTGGTTGGGATGAGAAGTCCGAGGCTCAGAGCTTCATCCGCGACTTC
>JAITPB010000080.1 GCA_031289625.1 Clostridiales bacterium
AGAAGCGAAATCTCCCGCAAACTGGATAACCTGAACCAATACTATCAGTACATACACGCAGGCAAACAGCATTTCGTGCTGAAAACGCTGAAACCCAAACCGCACCGCTATGTCCCCGATGCCGCCCGCTCCGAAATTCCCGGCGAGCGCCGTCATTGAAATGATTGCGATGACCGCAACCGTAAACCCTCGAATAAGGGATGGGAGCGTTTCGGGCAGCAGCACACGCAAAATCATCTGAAGATTGGTGGAACCAACCGACTTGGCCGCCTCGATTTTCCCCTTCGCTATTTCAAACAGGCTGCTCTGGACGATTCGTGCATACATCGGTATGCACGACGCGGCGAGTGCAATGATACAGGAGTTTATGCCGTAGGAATGACCGAATACCATTCTCGCCAAAGGAATCATCAGGATAATCATGATCATCTGCGGTAAGGAACGCAGGCAGTTGATGATCCAGCCCATGCCCGCGTTGAAAGGAACTACAGGGCGCAAACCCTCTTTATCCGTAAACGTCAAAACAATACCCAAGATTAACCCGAACAGCAGCGTGATTAACGACGCGATTAACGTCATATACAGGGTATCCAAAGTCGCGGGCCAAATCTCACGCCAGACACTCGGGGCGAAAGAAGCCTTGAACACATCCCAGAATGGGGTGTTTAGCAAACTCATATGCCGGTCCCTCCTTCGAGGTAGCCGTCTTGCAATTCGGAATACACTTTTAGGAAAATCTTCCCCGTAGCGCTGTTTGGGTTTGCGAATATGTCCCTTGTTCTCCCTTTTTCGCTGATAACGCCGTCTTCCAACACAGCCATATTGTTGGTGGCATACTTGATAACATCCAATTCGTGGGTTATCAGCAGAATCGTCAGCCCCAAGGTTTTGTTTATATCGCGAAGCAGCTCCAGAATACTGAAAGTCGTCTGCGGGTCAAGCGCGCTGGTCGCCTCGTCGCTTAACAGAATGTCAGGTTTATTCGCCAACGCCCGCGCGATGCCGACCCTTTGTTTTTGCCCGCCCGAAAGCCCTCCGGGGTAAGCGTTCAACTTATCCTGCAAGCCGACAAACTCGGCGATTTCCCTGACACGCTTGTCGCGCTCCGCCTTTTTCACTCCGCGTATGACGAGTGGGTAGGCGATATTATCATAGACAGTTTTCGCGTCGAAGAGGTTGAATGTCTGAAAAATCATACCTATCCGCTGCCGATGTAAACGAAGCTGACGCTCGGAAAGAGCCGTCACATCAACGCCGTCTATGATAACCTGCCCGGCATCCGGCTTTTCAAGCCTGTTTATGCACCTTGCAAACGTGGATTTGCCCGCACCCGACAGCCCAATAATCCCGAAGATGTCGCCTTTTGACACGGACAGCGAAATTCCTTTAAGCACTTCCAACCGCTCACCTTTGACGGTGAATGACTTTGTAAGTTCTTTAGTTTCGATATAGAGCGCGTCAGTCGGTGGTCGAAAGTCGCTCATAGCCGTTTCTCCTTTTCTGAAAATTCTTTTCTGAAAATTCTTTTCTATGTAATTCGCGTCCGGCCAACATATAAAAACGCGGTTCGGAATTTTTCCGAACCGCGTTTGGGCGCAGACGTAAAAATTCACGCACAAATAGGTATGGCTTCAGATGGACAACAAAACCAGCACATCATACATATGGCAGATGTTTTGTTGAACATTGCTGCGTTACAGGTTGCTTTGCTGTTCATTGTGTACAGCCGCAAGGTTATTTTTTATAAAACATATATGCTAGATATAACTTATATCACGTTTGAAATCGTCTGTCAAGGGGATTTTGAAAAATTTTTAATGCTGAAAATATAAATTCATTACTGCTCAGCCATCTGAGAGACATAACAGTTCACTTATCCCTGAGCCGCGCGTTCAGCTTCGTTTCTAAATTGGCCAGAATTTTTTTTATGCTTTCCGACGCTTCCTCGTCTTTCATCGTGTGATCCGGCGCGCGGAAAGAAATGGAATAAGCGGCAGACTTATACCCTTCCTCAATTTGGTTTCCCTTATAGACATCAAAGAGCCGGACGCTTTCCAAAAACGCGCCGGCTTTTTCCCGTATGGCGTCCTCAATGGCCCGTACGGGGATTTCTTCTTTCACCAGCATGGCGATGTCGCGCGTGACCGCTGGAAACTTGGGCAGCGGCTGATACTGTCTCGCCAGATCAGCGTATTCAAACAGTTTATCCAAATTCAGCGAGCCGATCAACACGCGGACGCCGATATCATAATTTTCGCAGACCTCTGGATGCGCTTCGCCCAAATAGCCCAGCGTTTCTTGTGTTGCGATTTTCCCGTTCTTTTCGATCTTTCCGAGCTTGATCACCGCCGCGCGCCCCGGATGCAGAAATGGAAGATTTTTGTCCGCCTCAAAGACAGCGCCATGGATGCCCAACAGTCCGAAAAGGTTTTCCAGAGCCCCTTTCAATGCATAAAAATCCATTTTTCCATAGGTGCCCAGCGCCAGAACATTCATCTCATACGGCAGATCATTTAAAGGAAGCGTTTTCGGCCAATATACTTTCGCCGCCTCAAAAAGCCTGACATCCTCATTGCGCTGGCTGTAGTTCGTGGACAGGGCCGTCAGCATCCCGTTTAATGCGGTGGTTCGCATGACGCTGTAATCTTCGCCCAATGGATTGAGAATTTTGACCGTGCCCCGCAGCTTGTCGGAGGCGCTGAGGCGCAGTTTATCAAACGCTTTTGGGCTTTCAAAGGAATATGTCATCGCCTCGTCATAGCCTTGGGCCAGCATTGCGCTTTTAACCAGATCTTCCAGGATTTGCTTATAATTTTTTCGACCCACGGTCGGCGTACCGGCGGATAGCGTGTTGGGGATGGTATTGTATCCATACAGCCGCGCCACTTCCTCCGCGATATCCGCTTCCAGTTCCAGATCGGGACGGAATGTGGGAATGTGCGCCGTCCAAAATTCAGTGGACGGTTCGGCGGCCTCCGCTTTGATTTCCAACCGCGCCAGATAGCCGCGCATTTCTTCCGAAGTCAGCGTTGTACCCAGCAGACGGTTGATCCGATTGGGCGAATAGCGCACGTCCCAGCTTATCCGTGGGCTGGGATAGCAATCCGCCATGCCTTTGACGGATTGGCCGCAGCACAATTCCTCCACCAGGCGCACGGCCCGGTTCACCGCGTCTAAAGCCAGGTTCGGATCCAGCCCTTTTTCGTACCGGCTGGAAGCGTCGGTGCGCAAGCCCAATTTTTTAGAAGTCAGGCGGATATTGGTTCCGTTGAAATTCGCGGACTCAAAGAGAATGCCCGAAGCGTTCTCCGTCACTTTGGAATTTTCGCCGCCCATGACGCCGGCTATGGCCACGGCTTTATGACAGTCGGCGATGACCAGCATGGATGGATCCAGGGCGCGGCTCACGCCGTCCAGCGTGGTAAACGTCTCGCTTTCACGCGCCCTGCGGATGATGATTTTTCGTTCATCGATGTTGTCGATGTCAAAGGCGTGCATGGGCTGGCCCAATTCCAGCATGACGTAATTGGTGATGTCCACGATGTTGTTAATGGGGCGCAAGCCGGACGCGATCAGACGCTGGCGCAGCCACAGCGGCGACGGCGCGATTTTGACGTTTTTGACTACGCGGGCAATGTATCTTGGGCAAAGCGCCGGATCTTCTATGGCGACGGAAATCATTTTGTTAATGTCCCCGTCCGCTTCTTCTTTGAGGCGCGTATCCGGCAAAGTCAGCGGCTTGTTATACGTGGCCGCCGCTTCCCGGGCGATGCCCAGCACGGAATAGCAGTCTGGCCGGTTAGATGTGATTTCAAATTCCAGCGCGTCGTCTGCGAGCTGCAGGGCGGCTTTGACATCGGAGCCAGGCGGCCATTTTTCCGCTTCCACTTCTGGAAAAATATAGATGCCGTCTTCCGGCGCTTCGGGATAATCCTGTCGGGTATAGCCCAATTCTTCTATGGAGCAGAGCATCCCTTCGGACAGCGCGCCGCGGAGTTTTCCGGTCTTGATTTTTTGGCCGCCGCTGATCGTTCCGCCGTCCAGAACGACAGGCACGGACGCTCCGGCGTAAATATTTTGTGCGCCGGTCACGATCTGCAATTTTTTTTCACCCGCGTCCACTTGCGCAATCAACAGATGATCAGAGCCCAGATGTTTTTCTACACTCAGAATTTTTCCGGCTACAATGTTTGTGAGATCCGAGCCGAGGCTGGTTACTGTTTCTACTTTTGTGCCAGTTAATGTAATATCTTCCACAAAATCCTTAACAGGCCGATCGATTTCCACAAATGATTTCAACCAGGAAATGGGTACAATCACGCGAGCCTCTCCTTTTTCCTCTCATCAAAACTGTCTCAAAAACCTCACGTCGTTTTCATACATCAGCCGCAAATCTGAAATGCCAAAGCGCAGCATGGCGATCCGGTCCAGACCCATGCCAAAAGCAAACCCCGAATATTCATCAGGGCTTATGCCCGACATGGACAGCACTTTCGGATGCACAACGCCGCACCCCAGCAGTTCAATCCAACCACTGTCTTTGCAGACGCGGCAGCCCTTGCCGCCGCAGAAAAAACAGGAGGCGTCCATCTCCGCGCTGGGTTCTGTGAAGGGGAAATGATGCGGCCTGAAGCGCACTTGCGTCGTTTCGCCGAACAGTTCCCTGGCAAACGCGGACAGCGCGCCCTTGAGATCTCCCAAAGTAACGCCCCGATCCACCACCAAGCCTTCCAGCTGATGAAATACAGGGGAATGCGTAGCGTCCACCTGATCGGATCGGTATACGCGGCCCGGCGCGATAATTTTGATGGGAGGTTTCTTTTTTTCCATGGTGCGGATTTGAACGGAGGATGTCTGCGTCCGCAGGACAAAGCCGTTTTCCACGTAAAATGTATCTTGTTCGTCCTTGGCGGGATGATTGGCCGGAATGTTCAGCGCTTCAAAGTTATAGTAATCCGTCTCCACATCCGGCCCTTCCGCGATCTCGTAGCCCATCCCCAAAAACATGTTTTTGAGTTCATCCGTGACAATGGTTATGGGGTGTTTATGTCCCATGGCCCCGTGTTTCCCGGGCATGGTCACGTCGATTGCCTCCAGGCGCAACTGGAGATCCCGCTCTTTCGCTCGCAGAGATTTTTTGGCCTGATCCAGCAGAGCTTCCACCGCTTGCCGCGCTTCGTTGACCAGCTGCCCCATGGCGGGCCTTTCCTCCGGCGGAAGCGCTCCCAATGATTTTAAAAGCTGCGTGAGTTCACCTTTTTTGCCCAGCACGCGCAGCCTCAGTTCTTCCAGAGCGGATAAATCTTCAATATATTCCAGTTTTTTTTGCATATCCGCTTTGATGCCTTCCAGTTTTTCCCGCACTCGTGTCCCTTCTTTCAGAACATTTTTCCCATTTATCCATAAAACTATTTTTTCAAATCATATCAGAACGCGCCGCATTGTCAATAAAATATTTAGGCGCGAAAACAAAAAAGGCGTTTTATATGCGAATGGATCGAGTTTAGTCCGCGCAACGCGAAATGGTATTTTTCAAGTGTTTGAATTTATGAATAAGAGACGAAACGCCTCAATTGAGCGCGGGATTTAAAGATTGACGAATCCAGCGGCAGGATTTATATTAAATATCAGAAAAAATAATTAGAAAAAAACAATTAGAAAAAAAACAGTCAGGAGGGTGAAATGAAAAAAATGTTTAAGCACGGGTTCTCTGCGCTTTTGACAGCCGCACTGGCTTCGGGCGTGGGCGCGGTTCAGCATGACGCTGCGCTGGCGGCCGTGCCGGCGGCAGACAATGGCAATCCTATTGCCGTTTATTTGGATGGACAGCCGATCGAATTTGACGTGCCGCCCACCATCGTCCATGACAGAACGATGGTTCCTTTCCGGCGCATCGCGGAGGCGATGGGCGCGGAAGTCATTTGGACTGATATGAACAAACAAATCACAATGTATCTGAACGCTTCTTATGTGATTTTGGTCGTCGATGAGCCGGTCATGACGTATGGCGATTATACAGCTGACGCAAATGGGAATGTTACTTTAACCACGAACAATGCCTATCCTTTAGACGCACCGCCTATGATTATGTACGACAGGACGCTCGTGCCGATCCGTGCGGTTACAATCGGGCTGGGCACTTCAGTTTCCTGGGACGGCAATGCCCGCGCAGTGCGGATCACTACTGACCGGCAGGAAAATCAGGAGACGCTGTTTACGCCGGAACCGGCTGCGCCTGCATTATTTACACCTGAACCAACAGCCCCGCCGCCCGAACCATCCAGCGATCCAGACAATGGCTACGCGTACCGTTTATCCGTCATCGAATTTACAAACGCGGAGCGTCAACGGATCGGAAATGCTCCCTTACTGATGGACGAAGAACTGATGCGGATCGCGCAGGTACGGGTGGAAGCCATCGCGCAAACCGGCGTATTCGCACATAACATTCCAGGATATGGCCAGCCTTGGGATTCGCTGAGCGCGTTTGGATATCAATGGTCCAGATGCGCCGAAAACATCGCGGAAGGCTCTGCTACGCCTTCAGGTGCTGTAAACCAGTGGATGCGTTCGTCCGGCCATAAAGAAAACATGCTCGGAACCGGAGACGTTTCCAGAAATCTTACGAAAATAGGAGTCGGCTATGCGAAAAGCGCGAGCGGCGTGTATTGGCTGCAGTTGTTTACTTAAAGGAGTGAGCGTGGCATGAAAAAAACCAGCGGATATGATCAAATATACATCACTTTACTTCCCCGTTTGGCAAACTGCGATATAGCCGAAAGTGCGAAGCGCTTGGGGCTTGAGTTCCGTGACGGCGCCGCGCGCGTGAACTTCCTCAGCAGGGAATACCGGATTGACCAGAATGGCGTGACGCCAACGGACGGCGGGCCAGCGGTTTTTATTAATAACCGCAGCGTACTCATCTATTACATTCTGTCGGAGGGCGCGGGCCAGCCCTCTTACAGTTTTTCCCCGCTGTTCAGGCTGACTGGCATGATAGCGGGTCAAAACGCGCAAAGCAATGGCATCATGAATGATCCGATGGTCAAGAAATTCAGCGGCAAAGTAGATTTGCTAAACAGCGCGTTGATCCAGCTGGGCGCCGTTGAACAAACGCCAGAGCCGGGGAGCTGGTCGTGGATTATCCACCCGCTGCCCAAAATCCCCGTAAAAATCGTTTATTATGAGGCGGACGACGAGTTCCCAGCGGACATCGATATTTTGTTTGACGACACGGCGCCAAGGTTTATGGAATTTGAATGCCTGGCTTTCCTCTGCGGATGCCTTATTTCAGCTGTTGTAGAGATCGCCTTCCCATCTTGAATAACCTGCGGCCCGCAGCTGCGGGTTGCGCGTATACATAAGGAGTGGGCACATGATGAAAAAGACGAGCGGGTATGCACAAATATACGCCACTTTGCTTCCCCATTTGGCAAACTGCGATATAGCCGAAAGCGCGGCGCGCTTGGGGCTGGAATTCTATGACGGCGCCGCGCGCGTAAACTTCCTCGGCAGGGAATACCGGATTACCCATGACGGCGCGTTTCCAGCTGACGGGCCGGCCGATCGGCCGGCCGATCCGGCTGACGAGCCAGATTCTATTAATAACCGCAGCATCCTCCTGTATTACATCCTGTCACAAGGCGCGGGCCAGCCTGATTACATTTTTTTTCAATTGGCCAGGCTGACTGGCATGATAGCGGGTTATGGTCAAAAACCGCACAGCAATGGCCTTACGACTGAACGGCTGGTCAGGGAAGTCAGCGGCAAAGTGGATTTGTTAAGCGGCGCGCTGACCCAGTTGGGGGGCGTTGAGCAAACGCCCTTGCCGGGAAGCCGATCCTGGCTTCTCCACCCGCTGCCCAAAATTCCCGTCAAAATCGTCTATTATGAGGCGGACGACGAATTTCCAGCGGATATTGATATTTTATTTGACAGTACGGCGCCGAGGTTCATGGCGTTCGAGTGTCTGGCTGTCATGGGCGGGTGTCTTGTTTCAGCCGCTTCAGAGATCGCGTTTCGCGCCTAAGCGCGTACGCGGTCTCCTCTTTTTTTGCCGCGATGCTGTTTTGATGCTGTTTTTTTGCCGGAAAATCAGCTTTGTCAGGCTCTGCAAAAAAAAAAGAAAAAAAATTTTAAAAAAAGTGTTGACAGGGAAAAGCATCGGTGATATTATAATCCTCGCTTCGGAACGCTGGTACACACAATCAGCTGCGGAGCCTGAACCTTGAAAACTGAATAATTACGAGAAACCAAATCCAAATTCTTTAAAATCAACTTTTATTAACATTGAGAGAGATCTCAAAGCAGAAAACAGGATTCTTAAATTTGAGAGTTTGATCCTGGCTCAGGATGAACGCTGGCGGCGTGCCTAACACATGCAAGTCGAGCGGGGGAGAGGCTTCGGCCTCGACCTAGCGGCGGACGGGTGAGTAACGCGTGGATAATCTGCCTTTCACTCGCGGATACCCATGAGAAATCATGGCTAATACGTGATACGATCCATTTTTCGCATGGGAGATGGAAGAAAG
>JAITPB010000087.1 GCA_031289625.1 Clostridiales bacterium
AGAAAAAAGTTTGGCCTTTATTAACGAAGGCTATGCCTGGGATCACACGCCGCATGATTTGGCAGGGCTCGCTTGCTGGGCGCTGGGGATGTGCCAATCCGCGCTGGAACACGCGAAAAAAGCGCTGGCCCTGTCGCCATGGGACGAACGGCTGAAAGAGAACGTACGCGTGATGGAAAAATTAATGAATGATGAGGGCTGAAAAATGGCTGTTTATCTGATTGCGCGGGAAGACATCCGCACGCGCGGCGCATCCGAAAGTACAGGCGAAGTGAAACAATTTTTTTTGGACAGCGCGGCCGACGCGGCCTCGCTGCCTGGATTTGCCTGGGCAAGGCCAGGCTCTACCGCGTTAGATACGGATACCGGCGATATATATCTGCAAATGAGCGGAGGCTGGAAAAAGTACGAACCGAAACGCCACTGGATAACTTTAGACGACAATCCCACCTCCACTGTCCTGCCGGCCACGGAACGCGGGAGCGTACGCAGTAAAATTCAGGTGCTGCGGGACAATGTAAAAGCGTTATTTTCCTATTTTGCAAATGGCGCGGCAAATAACGCGGTAAAACTCTTAACGCCGCGGGCCATACGCACAAAGCTGGACAGCACGGACGCCGAAAATTTTGACGGTACGCGGGACATTACGCCTGGCGTAACGGGGAGTCTCCCTGTGGGCAACGGCGGGACAGGGCGAAACACAATAACCGCGGGGAGCCTTATGGTTGGCAATGGCACAACGCAAGTCAATTTAGTCGAGGCGCCCACCGATACAACCCGTTTCCTTGGAACAAACGGGATCAGCCCCGTATACAAAAAAATAGGGCAGCAAGACCTGCCGGCAAATGCCGCCACAAGCGTTATCGCTGGTTCCGGGACTACGGAAGTGCGGGTCTCCCGCTGGGGCTGTATTGTGAATATCACCTTTGGCGGCGCGGCGGGGACGAATTTCTCGAATCAAGTGTCCAGCCAGCTTTGTTTCACCATCCCCAGCGGTTACAGGCCGGCGTACCAGCAGCGCTGGACGATTATTGACAACAGCGGCGCCAATTACGCCGGGACGGTCGGTATGCTGGAATCGGGCGCGAACGGCGCTGTTTATTATTTTGGGATGCGGAGCGGCGCTGGCTCTCTGGGTTCCGACAAAGTCCGGTTCCAGTCAGCTTCTTTCATAACAGCGGACGCGTGGCCAGCATAACAATATCAACGTGAAGAGGTGAATGACAATGCAAGCGCAAAAAATGCTCTACGGCGACGACGGAAAGCTCTACTTAGTCAATCAAAAGAACAATATCATAGCGCAAGCCGACAGTTTCTCCGGTCATCTGTTCGAAAAGACGACTGCTGTGCCCTCGCGATTTCTTAATATAGAAATTCCGACCGGGTATGCCGTTCAACTTGTCCTGCACGGCGTGACGATTGTCGATTTTGATGAGCTGGAGCGCATGAAACGTGACTTAAACAACGGCAAGCGGCCAATTCTGCATTTTCAAGGCAGCCTCAAACGCCGTGATGAACTCCATCAGCGGATTATACTTCACGACCTTGTCCAAAGGGGGACGGTTGACGTAAGCGGATTAGAACAGGGGTGCATTGATGTATGGACTTTTTGGGTAAACGACCCGAAAGCATTACAATATTTCGAGTAGTAAAGCAAATCAAACCGAACCACCTGAAACGCAATAAGAGCAGTGCTGACGAGTAAATTTTTTGTAAAGCCTAGAGGAGCGGCGCTGGCTCTCTGGGCTCCGACAAAGTCCGGTTCCGGTCAGCTTCTTTCATAACAACGGACGCGTGGCCAGCATAACAATATCAACGTCAAGAGGTGAATGACAATGCAAGCGCAAAAAACGCTCTACGGCGACGACGGAAAGCTCTACTTGTTCAAAGTTGATAAGGCTATCCTGCGAATAACGCAAGCCTACGAGATAGCGGAACAAGCAGGGAATACCCTCGTTATAGCGTACAGCGGCGGCAAAGACAGCGATGTATTGTTAGACCTTGCAATCAAAAGTGAAGTATCATTCGTCGCGCAACACAACCATACGACTATGGATGCGCCAGAAACCGTTTATCACATTCGCGCTGTATTTGAACGTCTGAAAGCTCAGGGGATAACGGCAAAGATCAATTATCCGCCTGATATTGAAACCGCAGATGGTAAAACAGTGCGCGCCAGCATATGGAACTTAATACCAAAAAAGCGTATGCCTCCGACACGGATTGTACGGTATTGCTGCGGATTTTTTAAAGAACGACAATTTGACGGGCAGCACATTGTAACAGGTGTGAGATGGGCGGAAAGCGCCAAACGCAAAATGCGAGGATTACACGAAACGCTGAATAAAGACAAACAAAAGCGCGTGATATATCTTGATGAAAATGATGAGGAGCACAAGATGACAGAAATATGCCAGCTTCACGCGAGAATAATCACGAACCAATTATTGACTGGGATGATGCTGCTGTGTGGTGTTATATCAAGCAAGAGGGATTGAAGATAAATCCGCTCTATGGCTTAGGGTTTAAGCGAGTAGGGTGTATAGGTTGCCCAATGGCGGGTGGAAAAATTCAAGCGTTTGAGTTTGCAATGTTTCCTGCATATAAGAAGAATTATATCCAGGCTTTTGACCGTATGCTTGAAGCGCGGCGCAAACGCGGATTATTAAATGATAAATGGCCTGATGGCGAAAGCGTAATGGAGTGGTGGTTAAATCCAAGCCCCAAAAAACTAAAGCAAATCGACCCAGACCAACAAAATCTATTTGAGGAACAACAGTGAACCCCGACGCCTGACGATGAGGGATAATTTCGGAATGAAGTAATTTGTGCCCGGCACAATTGAAATTAAAGTGGGAGGCAGAGAAATGACCAAACAAGAACTTGGCGCGGTTAAGGCGCGGTTAAGGCGCGGTGCGAGCCGTCAAGCAAGTGCAAAAGATTACGGCGTTGATTGATGAGATGATCCAGTTTGGCTAAACTATTTTCGTGGCCGCGAAAGGCCAAACGGAGGGATGAGCATGATCGTTAACCGCTTTACAATTGATCCTGAATTTCAATCGGTTATACCGCCTTTGGCGGATGAGAACGCAATGGATTAGAAAAGAGCATTTTGGCAGAAGGCTGTCGGGATGCTCTTGTTTTATGGGGAAATACACTGGTGGATGGGCACAACCGGTTTGAGATATGTCACCGCCACGGAATATCGTTTATGACGTGTCAAATGGAATTTGCAAACCAGGATGAAGCTAAAGCCTGGATTATCCGCAACCAGTTCGCGCGGCGGAATATTTCGGATGTGACACGCAGCCGCCTGGCGCTGGAATTAAAAAATATGATTGCGGCACAGGCGAAAGAGAATTTAACGACATCAACAGGTGGCACTATTCCCCGGCCTTTGTTCAATTTAACAAAGGCCGCTCCTGTGAACACTCGAGAGAAGATAGCAGAGATTGCGGGCGTATCAGGCAGTAATATTTACAGAGTCGAAACCGTAGACGCCAAAGCGCCGGAGTCTGTCAAAAAAGCAATGGAAGACGGTGTAATTTCCATCCATAAAGCCTACAAGGCCACAAAAGCCGCCCAGAAAGATCCAGACGTAAAACGCAAGCTTGAAATCACGCCGGCCGCACAAATCCCGGAGGCCCTGCTCACCGATATGGAAGAAACAAACCGGCTCATTAAACGGCAGGGCAAGATTATGGATACGTGGTGCATGATGGCAAGAATGGATTATTCCGATGATGATTATGAGATTTGGTTGAGTGATTTGTCCGAAGACGCGATAGAGCGGCAGCTTGAAATGTC
>JAITPB010000022.1 GCA_031289625.1 Clostridiales bacterium
AAGCATAAAGGACTTCTGCGCCCGCAAAGGCGTGAGCAAAAACACGTTCTTCTACCGGCAACGGAAGCTTCGCGCTCTGGTGGCTGATACGTTGATTAGCCAAAGTGAAGAATTGTCACACGAACTCGTCCCGAGCGGCCGGGCGCTGTGTGAAGCCGCCAAGCCTGACAGCGTTAAATCCGCGGAGCAAACAATCCCGATAGAAATCGGCTTTTGCAGAATAACGGTCGGCGCTGATACCGACCCGGATCTGCTGTCAAAAGTCTGCAAGGTGCTGACGGCATAGTGCAAAGCCTTGTGTTCGCTTGCTTTTTTGCTCAAATTGTGGTATAATTACTGCATAAAAAACCACAATATTTCAACAAAAAGCTCCCCCGCCTGTAGAGGCTGAATTTTTGTCTGAAATTTACGATTTGAAGCGCGAAAATGATTTACTCCGTAAGCAGGTTGATTGGCTTTTGGCGCAGTTGAAGCTTTCAAAAAAGCGTCGGTTCGGCGCATCGTCTGAAAAGAGCGAGTACGACCTTGACCGGCTTAACCTGTTCGACGGGGCCGAGACCGCCGCCGATATGAAAGTCCGCGAGCCGGAGCTTGTCGAGATCAAAAAGCACTACCGCAACAGAACTCACCTGTTAACCGATAAGGTTCCTGACGATTTACCTGTTGAGGCAATCCGTCACGAATTGCCCGAAAGCGAACAAATTTGCCCTGACTGCGGAGAGAAACTGCGCGTAATCGGTCACGAAACCCGAGAGGAAGCGGTGCTGATTCCCGCCGGATGAGCAATTCGCGAAACGTCAGGAATTGTCACGCCCACTTATGGACGAGTTTTTTGCGTGGGCTATTTCCTTGCCCGCATTACCGAAAATGCCGCTGGGCGTTGCGGTGAATTACGCACTGTCACAGCGAAAATATCTTGAAAATTATCTCTTGGACGGCAGGCTTGAAATCAGCAATAACCGCGCTGAGAGGTCAATTAAGCCCTTTGTAATCGGGCGCAAGAACTGGCTTTTCGCCAACACAACACGCGGCGCGAGAGTCAGCGCGGTGCTTTACAGCCTCATCGAAACGGCGAAGGAAAACGGGCTGGTGCCCTATGAATACCTCACGCGCGTTTTTCGCGATTCGCCTAATTTGACAAACGGAGAAGACATTGAAAAATTGACGCCTTTTGCACAAGCTTGACAAAATTCAACAAAGATCTTATGCTGTCATTGGATATTATTCCCAAGCAAAAGGGATGGCAGTATGTGGATTTATGATGAGTTATGCGCGGCTATTAACTTGGATGGCACTTCTATGCCGAGCTATGGCATCGCCGTGCGCGCGGCCGACGGTTCAGAGATTTTCCGCTTCCCTGACCTGACCACTGACCGCGCCTTGCTGCTTTCCCTGCCGGATTTGCTGCAACGCAATCAGGCTTCGCCTTGTCATGTGATGTATGTGGTGGCGGATTTCCTCTTTGTGCCTTGAGTGAGTTTGACGCTTACGCACAATCAGTATTGAACGCAAGGTCGTAGAGTATTCCATTGATGGGAAACCGGTAATTAGAGATTCCAACAAGTTGAAAAACGCTTCCAGCCGCCGCAGTCTTCCGTTGATTCCGCAGGTCGCTCAGGCATTGAGAGCGGAATACGCAAAGCAGGAAGAATATCGGCGATTGTTCGGGGATCAGTACATAGGCGACCCCAACGGCTATATCTGCGTGAATTGCTTTGGAGAACTGCTGAGACCGAGCTATGTGACAGACCACTTCAAGTATCTTCTCCGGAAAACACATATGCGTAAAATACGCTTTCATGACCTTCGCCACACTTGTGCAAGTCTCTTGGCACTCAATGGTGTTCCGCTGCTGAAAATTTGAACGAGGAAGAGCTCGCCGCATGGAATCACATCTACCAATTGCTCGTTCAAAGCACGCGCTACAGAAAAACGCTTGCTGATACCGAGCTCATTCGGCAGTATGTGCAGCTTAAAATCATGCGCGACAGAGCTTGGGATGAATGGAACAAAAAGCCGGAGCGTTATATCCGCATTGTGACGGGGATTTGCCCTGATGGAAAAACGCCCAAAGTCGTGGTGAAAGAAAATGAACACTATGCCATTTGGCGTGACTGCAGTAGGCAGTTAGAGAAGTTGCTTGCCGAGTTTAAGCTGACACCGAAGGCAAGATGTGCGTAAAGGAGCGAACGATGAATTTAGATAGGTAATTGTTCGTTTCATTTTATTCATCATCCTTTCCATTCAATGTATACTGCTTTTGGAACTACATCTCCCGTTTTTCCGAACCTTTTTACACCTTTGTTTTTATTCTTATTATACATTTCTTGCGCTTCCGCTTCTGTCTTGAAAGTAGTCATCCTCCTAACACCCAATCAACCCCCTTTTCTTTGATTTCTGAAATTGCGTAGTTTGTATATTCCTCATCAAGATAGTAATTGTCTATCATCCAACCTTTGCTATATGAAAAGGAAACCTCAAATGACCAAACAACTAGTGTTATCGCAGGGTCCGTTTCTTTAGGAACAATCCATGCGTTGAGTTCGCCTTGTTCAACTATTGAGTCTGGAGTGCGCCAGCCTCCTGTATAGGGAACCGAACCAGAACCGCCACCATTTCCTATCAAGCAGAAATCTTCACCATATAATTTGGAGAAATCTTCGTTATTGTAGATGAAATCTGCAAGCGGAATGCTACTCGTGTCCTTGTAATAACCTTTTTCTTTGTACTTTAACATAGCACGCGCAACCCACTCGCGGGTGTCTGTTTCAATAACATATTTTTCGTTATTGAAAATCTGCGCTGAAGTGGAAACAGTTGTTGTAGATAGCTTGGTTGTCGTTTCGTTGTGAATAGACACGGGGGCCGTGGTTGAAGAAAGACTTATGTGCGTGTCCTGCGACGAATCAGTTTGTACTGATTCGCTGCTTTGTTCGTCACCTTGTTGAATACCCGAAATCTCGTCTGTAGATATTTCTCTTTCGTTTCTAAAACAAGATGCAAGTAGAATCAGTATAATCAGTAGTGGAAGCAATTTGAATATTTTCATTTCACACCTCACCACACAATCCATGCGTTAGAACCATCGTAATCAACACCCCGATTTTTATTCTCTTTGTAGAAATAATATGCCTCTTGCGTTGAGCCAAAATCCAAACTCACAAACATCGTCAATGTGTCACTGGGGTTAAGCAATCCCAATTTGAACCCAGTAAGCCACCAATGCTTGTCAGCTGCCCTTGTGAAAAAAGGATTATTGGTTAAATCAGAATCGTTGATATACAGTGCCATAGCCATTGGAATCATTTCGTTTTCGCCATTGAATGGAATCCAAAAGCCATCATTAACTGTGTTTTTGTAGTAGTACCTACTCATTTCAATCACTCCAAAATTGTAATCATAAAAGTCGAAGCTCCTCACTTTTTCCACAATTCTCTATTGTAATCTGTATATTCCTGATCGAAGTAGTATTTATCAATGCGCCAACCTTCTTGCGCAATAAACGAAATTTCAAACCACCACACCTCTCCAGTCAACGGGTGTGCACCTTTTTTCACAATATATTCTACATAACTTCCTTCTTCTACTTTCTTTCCTTTTCTATCCCAATAACCTCTTCCAGCGTATGGACCGTAGAAAGTTCCTGCATTGCCACCACCAGTTAAAATGTCAAAGTCATCACCGTATTTTTCCTTTAATTTTTCGTTGTTATATGCAAAACTTATAACATAAATCTGAGGATTATCCATAAAAAAATAATGATATTTGTCATAATTTTTCATCCTCTGCGCGATATGTTCACGTGTGTCGGTTCCGACTACAACATATTTTAACACTTTGGTTGTTGGAACATTTGTTGTTGAGGTTTTGTTTGTGCTCACACTCATAGTTGAAGTTTCCTTAATCGCATTCGTAACGATAGCAGTGGTGATGCTTTGCGTAATTGTTTCTGCTGTCGTTGAAACTTGTGTTAACGAAACGGATTTTGCTGTTTCACTGACTTGGGTTTCTGAAACGCCTTGCCCAATGGTGTCGTCCTCAAGTGCTTGAATGGCAAGCATAAAATGCTGTAAGAAATATTACCATGACGGCAATAAATATAGCGATAAATATAGCGATTCTTTTCATTTTAAAGACCATACCTTTCTTCGAAAGGCACCAACGAGGAATGAAACCGGGTTAGCGCGTTTCGTCTATAAATTTTTGTAAATCTATGTTATACTTAATACGAGGCG
>JAITPB010000157.1 GCA_031289625.1 Clostridiales bacterium
GGCAAATTTTTGCGACGCGCCAGGCAGGGCTTATGGCCGGGTTTACAGACGTGTTTCTCCTCTCCGAGCCTTTGGCGGCCGCCATTGAATACGGATATCGGCAGGGATACGCGCAGACTTTGCTGGTCTATGACTTGGGCGGCGGCACGCTGGACGCCTGCGTACTGCAAGTTTCGAAGGACGAAAACGGGCAGGAAATTTTTCAGGAGCTTTCGGACGTCGGCGATATGAATTTAGGCGGCGATGATTTTGACGCGGAACTCATCCGGTGGATGAAAGAACGTTTTCATGAGATGAACGGCGTCGATTTGGACGCGCTGGACAGCGCGCAGCGCAAACGCGTCATGCAGAAATTAAAGCAGGAAGCCGAACAGATTAAGAAAAAATTATCCGGAACCAATAAAGTTTCCGTGCGCATCCATCCGCTGATCATCCATGACGGCGTGCCCAAAAATCTTTCGCTGGAATTGAGCCGGGAAGAATTTGAGGCCATGATCCGCAAATATGTGGATCGCAGCCGCGAGATTGTGGAAGAGGCGCTCAAGCGGGCGTCCAGGCAGACGGATGAAATTTCCAAAGTGATTCTGGTGGGCGGCTCCACGCTCATCCCCATGGTCAAACGCATGGTGGCCGGTTTTATCAAAGAGCCGTACCGGGCGACGGATCCCGCCAAAAGCGTGGCCATGGGCGCGGCCATTTACAATTATCTGATCCATTTGCCGAACAGCAATGTCAAAGTCGGGCAGATCACCCGCCAAATTTTCGGCACGGAAGCGGTTATCAATATTTCGACGATGGAAAGGCGTTTGATTCCCATTATTCCGATGGGCAGCCCCATTCCCGGCAAGTTTACGGACAACAATTTCGCCAGCATGTCCGGCGCGTCACGGGTCAATGTAGACGTGTACGAATGGGAGCAGGGGCATGAAGACGATCGGAAATACGTCGGCAGTGTCATGCTCACAGGCCTTTCCGGTACGACGCAGGTGGAAATCACCTATGCGCTGGATGAAAACAACCTCTTCGAAGTGTTTGTCATGGATATGGCGAGCGGAAGGACAGAGCGCACGGAATTTGACCGGACGAAATCCGCCGCGGCGCCGCCCGTCAGGGAAGCGAAGGCGGCGGCCCTGGAACGTGTCAATGTCGTATTTTTGATTGACACCACGGGCAGTATGGATACCTATATCAACGGCGTCAAGGACAGGGCGATAGAATTTTCCAATATCCTGGCTTCCAAAGGCGCGCAGTTTAAACTGGGGCTTATCGGGTTCGGGGACTTGCTGGAAAAAGAAAAGCCCAGCGTGTACAATTTTACGGATGACGTACCCCGGTTCCAAAAGCAAGTCAAAAATATCCCGCGGACATATGGCGGCGACATTCCCGAATCGTCCCTGGACGCGCTGGAAACCGGCGTCGAATTGATACAGTCCTCCGGCGTGGAAACAGCAGGCAAAACAATTTTTATTCTGATCACGGACGCGCCGCCGCATTCGCCTACGGAGAGCGGCAAAAGTGTCGGCGATGTTTGCCAGATGCTGGAAAGCCATGGTGTGACCGCCTATGTCGTGGCCCGGAAAGACCGGGAAAGCATTGAAGCCTACGACCCCCTGACGAAGCCCTATGGAAAATATTACGACTTAAATGACAAATTTTTTGACATTCTGGACAACATCGCTTTAAGCATCGCGGAACTGATTCGCCTGTGACAGTCCCTGAACTTTTGCTCTGCATTTCCCAGGAAGAAAACACGGCGCCTTTTCCCTTGGGCGGTGTCAAAATATATGCATTGGAAGAAGCTCTGTTCCACACGTTTCATCATTGGAAAGAAGCAGCGGAGGAATTTTGCGGCGCCGGGTTCATCGAATGGGTAGACGAGACGCTGCATTTGCCGTCCTGCGCCGCCAAAATTCGGGAAATAGCCGGGCTGTCTTCTTTTCAGGAAAAACTGCTGGCCTTCTGCCGCCTTCTGCCGTACTTTGAGGAAAAAGATTTGCTCAAGCTCAAGGCCGAAGCCACGGCCTGGGAAAAACGCCTGGAATGGGAAAAATGGAAAGAGCAAGGCGATTTCTTTTTGCGGCAGGGCTATCCGGAAAAATCTCTCGTGTTTTACCGCAAGGCGATCGAAAAAGAACCCCGCGCCGATCTGTTCAACAATATGGCGGTGGCGCTAACACAGCTCCGGCGGTATCCGGAAGCGGTTGAACGCTTCCGGCAGGCCCTGGACTTGCGGCCAGATCATCCGCGGTTGCTGATGAATTATGCGGAAGCCGCCATATTCGCCAAGGATCTCGAAGCGGCCAAGCAAACATTGGAAACGCTGGCGCAATTTCACTCGCACAGATTTTATCCGGACGCCGCCGAGATGAACCGGCTCTACGGAGAATTGAGCTGGGCGTCTCATCAATTTACCGCCGCGGAGGGATATTTCAAAAAAGCGCTCGAACTCAAACCAGATCCCGATTGCTTCTACCGCCTGTCGGATCTGTATACGGCGCTAAAACGGTTTGACAGCGCGCTGGATGTTATCCGCCATGTTCATCCGAAAGATCCGGCCTATTGGCTGAAGCGGGCCGAAATTATGGCGGCGTCCGGCCAGCCGCGCGAGGCCGTCGCCGCGATTGAAAGCGCGCTCATTTCTTATCCCCATGAAATCAAACTTTGGATCCGGCTGGCGGAATACTGTCGGCTAAACCATGACTTAACCCGCGCCGCGCCGGCGGCTCTTCAAGCGCTGTCGATCGATCCCGCAAACCCGGCGGCGCGCTTCGAAAACGCGCGCGTCAAAAAAGCCCTCGGCAAGACAAGAGAGTATCAAGCGGAACTGCGTCAACTGCTGGCCTCCCTGAAGGACGCCTACCGGGAAAGCGACGCGGCGGAGGTGTAAATGGCCGCGAAGCCGGACGCCATTCTTTCGTCCTCACGCCGAAAAAAATCCAAAGAACAGTAACGCGCCAAAGTTATCGCGAGTCGTTTGCCCGCGTGCCTGTCTGCTATTTTCTCTTGACGCACCGCTTGATGTATGGTATTGTGAAAAACGAATACATAGGAAATCAGGTGGATTTATTATGAGGTTATCAGCGAAAACCAAATATGGGCTGTCCGCGCTCATCAGCATGGCCGCTAACGCGTCCGCGGGTGAGAGTGTGACGGTGGTCAGCCTCGCCAAAAAATTAGACATTTCAAAAATATACCTGGAGCAGGTCTTTTCGCTGCTGAAACGGGCGGGCCTGGTCACGTCTATTAAAGGCGCCCAGGGCGGCTACCAATTGTCCCGCGATCCGAAAGACATCACGGTCTATGAAATTCTTTCCGCCATAGAGACCGCCATGTTTGAAAAAACGAAGATCAGTGAATTGGAGCCGGACGACGCCATCGGTATGACCATACTGAAAAATGTTTTCAATCCCATTGACGACTGCCTGAAACAAACATTGACGCGCATCGCGCTGGGTGAACTGGCGGCGGAGGCGCGGGATCGGCTCGAAGGGTATATGTATTATCTTTAGTCCTATGGTTTGATAAAAAGATAGTCAATGACCGCCAGATACTCCCGAAAATAATAATTGGGCCAAAAATAGAACGGTTTTGACGCGGCAGCCAGGCACTGCGCATCGAGGCCGGTTTTTTTCGCGGCATAGGCCGATCGGAACGCGTGAAACCGGTTGGTGACAAACACGGTATTGTACGCCCGTCCGCCGAAATATTCGTCGAGCAGCTCTTTGGTAAAGACAAAATTTTCCGTTGTATTGGCAGCCCGGCGTTCCCGTAAAATTTTGTCCGCCGGGACGCCGCAGGCGATTAGATACGTGGCCATTGCGTCGGCTTCCGTAATTTTTTCGCTGGGGCCTTGTCCGCCGCTGACCACCAGAAGACAGTTCTGGTTCTCTTCGTAATATTGCAGGGCTTTGTCCAGACGCGCCGCCAGCGGGATGCTGATTCTGTCGCCCATCAGGCCAGCGCCCAAAACAATAATGACGTCCTGGCCCTGCGCGGGCGTATGTACACTGTGCAGCATAGTCGCCGCAAAAAACACAAAAAAGCCCGCCAAGCCGACCGCGGCCAGCACGCCGGCGGCATAGGCGATGATGCGCCGGGAGCCGCCGCTGAAAAATTCTATCAAATGTTTTTCAAAAGCCAGCCACAACAGTACCAGGAGTCCCAACAGAAATGTCAGCAGGTTGCCGATATTAAAGGGAAGAATCATCAGGCAAACCGCGCCGTTGATGAGACAAAAAAGGGGAAAAAAACCTATTATCACTCGCGTCATTCGTATCGTCATATCGTATCATTTGCCTCCGCGTCATATTTTTCGCTTCGCCCGCCTGTTTTGCGCAGCAAACGGATCTATTTTCCCTCATCATTTTTTTCGAGAGGGCTCATTCTCCGCAGAAGTTCCTTGCCGGAGAAATCCTCAACACTTTCATCGCTGTCAAACTCGATGACGCCGACGCATTGAAATCCCGTGTAGACAAAATATTTACCGGTCGCTTTTTCATAGACGAAGGAATATTTGGTGCCGTCCAATTCTTCCGCCCGAAAGGGAACCGGCGTCTGCTGGGGCGGGCTGACGGCGGCGCCCAGCGGGACGGGATTCTCCATGCTTCGAGACATAGTGACGATCCCGGAGTCCAGTGTGCGATAACGTGTAAAGCCGATGATAAAGAGTACAACGATAAATATCGCCGGATACAGCGTCAGTATTTTTCGTACCGTTGCTTTCATGATGACGACGCCTCCATTAGAGTAAAGAATATAAGCATATAAAAAGCCCCAAGGGCAGGACGCCTTGGGGCCGCGTGTATTCCACGATTCACCAGGCAACTCAGCCATCATAGCTCTTAGCCTCTCATTTCCATAGAAGCGCGAGCCTTAGATCTGAAGTTTTGCGTCCTCCCCTTTAAGGGAGTTTGCTCTTATCTGTTATCATGAGACATATCTATTCTTATTATACTCTTTTATCGGCATAAAACAAGATTTTTTTTATATGAAGGGCTTGCATATATTTTTCCCGCCGTGTACTGTGTTGTACCACAGTATCGCTGTGTTCGCGTACCGCGCCAAGACAACGATGGTAAACGGATAAATGACAGCGTTCAGCCGGTGAAATTCAGCTGGCCCTTTCAGGATGTTCACGCCGATTTGTCCCGCCATGATCAATATCAAGATAAGCGAGTCCAATGGGATGCGCTTTTTTTGCGCGACGACAGCGGCGGATATAATGATTTCCAGCAATAAAAGCCAATAGATAAAATTGATATTGAAGGAATAGTAATCGCCGATTTGCAGGATATTTTTATCCACGCCTTCTTTATAAGCGTCGTTGGAAAACCAGTAAAGCATGGATGTATGGCCCATTTTCAAACATTTCAACCATAAAAACCGGATAAATTCCGGCTTATGGCGCCGAATGGCTTCCTGATTGAATGATCCGATTCGATTGACCGATCATAAGAAGCGAAATTTCTTTCCGTCTCAATCGCGGCGCCCAACGGCGATAGGCCGCCGTCGATTTGTTCCTGAAGGGCCTTTGCAATCTCTTGGTCGGAGTTGTCCTTGCAGATACCGGCTATCGCCACATCATAAAACTGATTGATATCCGAAACGCTGCTGAGGCCAAAATATTTGTTTTGCCATAGGTTCAGACCCATGTAGCCGAAAATCAGCGCCACACTCAGCATGAAAGCAATCAGCGCAGATTTAGGCGGCGCCGTCCGTCTGTTCACACAAACGCCCGCCATCAGCAGGGCGGCGGCCACAAACAGAAATAAGCCGGACGGACGGATCATCGTGATGATCCAGGCGGCAGCCGACGCCCAGATGATGAATAGAGGCCGGTTTGTTTCCACATACCGGATCAGCAGAAACGCAAAAATAACAATACCAGAGATGGAAAAGGATTCCGTCAGGAGCATTACGTGATAGTTTATGATAATGCTGGCGCAGCCGTAGACCACGACGGCGAAGCATTGCAAAAAGGCGTTCTCTATAAAATGTTCTGCTATGCGGTAAAAAAAATACATGCTGATAAAAAAAACCGCGATTTGTATGATACCGGCGAACAGGCGCATTTTATCGCCTTCTCCGCCGCTTAAAAAACTGCACAGCATCAGAAAAAGCGGATACGCGGGCGTACGCAGCCTATCAACCTGTCCGGAGAGAATCCGGCTCCCGGCCTGCATATAGGATGCTGTGTCAAAAAGCGAGACAAAATTGAATTTAGGATAGTACTGAAGAGAATATAAAGCGTTTATCACGTACGCGATCCACAATGGGCCGAGTTTCATAAACTTTTTCATCGCATCGGCGCGGAAACCTGCTCTTGTACGGGTGAGAATGCGCCTCACACTCCTTTTATACTCTGTTATCGGCGGACGCAAAGTTCCATCGGCTCCCCATTGATATCCCACTGTTTGGCGTAGCCTTGCCCTTGGCCTTCCATAACCTGATTTGCCAATACGTCGGCAGCGATGGCGTCCCGGTTGCGCTGCACCACGCCCGCAATTCGATCGCTTCCCGCGTAATACAGTGAAATCCGATCCGTGACTTCAAATCCGGCTTCCTTGCGCATGGTCTGCACTTTGCTGACAATTTCGCGCACAAATCCTTCCTCAATGAGTTCAGGCGTCAGGACAGTGGACAAAACCACGGTGACGCCTTTGTCACTGGCGGTCACGGTACCTTCTTTTTGACCGGATTCAATGAGTACGTCCGGTTCTCCTAAGGCGACGTCCGTCCCGTCTATAGAGAATTGGATCTGCCCTTGTTTTAACTGGCGCATGAGATCGGTTCCATCCGCCGCGGCCAGCGCCGCGCCGATTTTAGAAACGAGCTTTCCATACCGCGGCCCCAGAGCGCGCAGCTGCGGCTTAAAGCGGTAGGTCACAAAAGATTCCGCGTCGTCTACCCACTGCATCTCTTTCACATTCAGCTCATCCAAAACAATGCTCTGGTATGTTTCCGGCAGAGGTTCCGGCGCCTGCACATACATCAAGGCGATGGGCTGACGGTTTTTAATGGCGGCTTCATTGCGGGCGGCGCGGCCCAGGGCGGCAATCCGCATCGCCAAGCGCATATGTTTTTCCATTTCCGCATCCACCCGCGCGGGGTTGGCTTCCGGATAATTTGTCAAGTGTATACTTTCCGGCGCGGAGGCGTCGAAATGCCGCACGAGATTTTGATAAATGGCTTCTGTCATGAACGGAACGAACGGCGCGGCCAGTTTGGCCAGATTGACCAATGTATGATACAGCGCGGCGTAAGCGCTGCTTTTATCCCGCGACATCTCACTGCCCCAAAAGCGCCCGCGGCTGCGCCGGAGATACCAGTTGCTCAGATCATCTATAAAATCGCTCAGCGCCCGGGCCGGCTCGGTGATTTCATACCGCGCCAAATCCTGATCCACGCGTTGAATCAGCGAATGCAGCCGGGAAAGGATCCAGCGATCCATGATCGTCAGCGCGTTATCGTCCAGCGGATGTTCTATTGGATTAAATTGATCGATCTCCGCGTAGAGTACAAAAAAGGCGTAGGTATTCCAGAAGGTGCCCATAAATTTCCGCTGCGCTTCTCCTACCGCGTCCTCGTAGAAACGGCTGGGCAGCCAAGGCGCGCTGACAGTATAAAAGTACCAGCGGACGGCGTCCGCGCCCTGTTTGTCCAGCACCTCCCAAGGGTCAACCACATTTCCCTTATGCTTGCTCATTTTCTGACCGTATTTGTCGTTGACATGCCCCATGACGATGACGTTTTGATAGGGGGAGCGATCAAAAACCAGCGTCCCGATGGCAAGCAAAGAGTAAAACCAGCCGCGCGTCTGATCGACCGCTTCGGAGATAAAATCGGCAGGGAAAAATTTGTCAAAACAGTCTTTGTTTTCAAAAGGATAATGCCATTGGGCGAAGGGCATGGCGCCGGAGTCAAACCAGCAATCAATGACTTCGGAAACGCGTTTCATCTTGCCGCCGCATTTCGGGCAGTCTAATAAAACGGCGTCAATGTATGGCTTATGCAGCTCAATGTCTGGGGGCGTGCCGGGCGCCATTTCAAGCAGTTCGGCGACACTGCCGACGGCGTGCCGGTGGCCGCATCCGCATTCCCAGATGGGCAGCGGCGTGCCCCAATAACGTTCGCGGCTCAGGCCCCAGTCCACCACATTTTCCAAAAAATTGCCGAAGCGGCCGGCTTTGACATTTTCGGGCAGCCAGTTCACGGTGTCATTGTTGGCCAAAAGCCGCTCCCGCAGTGACGTCATCTGAATAAACCATGTGTCTCTCGCGTAATACAGCAGCGGCGTGTCGCAGCGCCAGCAGAAAGGATAACTGTGTTCAAACTCAAGCGTCTTCAGAAGCCTGCCGGTTTCTTTTAACATTTTTATAATGAAAGGATCCGCCGTTTTCACGAACATGCCGGCCCAAGGCGTAACGCTGGCGAGAAAATTCCCCTGCTCGTTGACCAGTTGAATGAACGGCAGATCATATTGGCGGCCCAGCCGCGCATCGTCTTCGCCGAAGGCCGGCGCGATGTGGACGACGCCTGTTCCTTCCGTCAGGGTGACATAATCGCCGGAAATGACGTAACAGCATTTTTTGTCCGTGTCATAGAAGCGGAAAAGGCTTTCGTATTCTTTGCCTTCCAGCGCCGCGCCGGAAAATGTTTCCAAAATATCATAAGGAGCGATGGATTTTAAAACTTCCTCCGCCAAAGCCGCGGCCAGGATATACGTTTCATCTCCGCAGCGCACTTTCGCATACGTTTCGCGCGCATTGACCGCCAGCGCAACGTTGGAAGGCAATGTCCAGGGCGTGGTTGTCCAAACCAAAATAAAAGCGTCACTGTCTTTTAATCTAAACTTTACATAAACGGAGGTTTCTTTTACGTCCTTATACCCCTGCGCCACTTCGTGGCTGGAGAGCGCCGTTCCACAGCGCGGACAGTATGGAACGATTTTATGTCCCTTATAGAGCAGATCTTTTTCCCAAATCTGTTTCAGCGCCCACCATACCGACTCAATATAAGCGTTCTCGTAAGTTATATAAGGCGCGTTCATATCCGCCCAAAACCCTACGCGATCGCTCATGTCTTCCCATTCGCCTTTGTATTTCCATACGCTTTCCTTGCACTTTTGAATGAAAGGCTCCACGCCGTATTCCTCAATCTGCGGCTTGCCGCTGATGCCCAGCGCCCGTTCCACTTCCAATTCGACAGGCAGGCCGTGCGTGTCCCATCCCGCTTTGCGCAGGACGTTACAGCCCTTCATTGTGCGGTAACGGGGAATGAGATCTTTCACGGCGCGCGTCTCTACATGGCCGACGTGCGGCCGGCCGTTGGCGGTCGGAGGCCCTTCGTAAAATGTAAAGGCTGGCCCATCCGCGCGCAAGGCGGCGCTTTTTTCAAATATATTATTTTCTTTCCAGAACCGCAGGGTTTCCATTTCGCGCTGGGCGAAATCTAGATTTGCGCTGACTTTGGTATACATCCAAATCCTCCAAGGCCCATGCCGCCAAAATTTTATTTTATGAATCCGTCTGCATTATACAAAGGCGGCGCAGATTTGTAAATGAAAAATTTTCACTTTATCATTTTCGCGTATCATTTTCCATCAAAATTTTGGCACACAGCGCTTCCGCCGGAAAAGCGCGCGTATAAATACGCTTTCTATACAATAAATTGATAGAAAGGAGGAATTTTCATGTTGGAAGAATTGAAAGACATGCTTTCCCCGCAAAAGAGAAACTACGCGCATCTTACCTTGATCGCGTGTTTACTGATCATCACGCTTGTAAGCCTGAAGCCGGCGGCACAGATGGTTTTTCGGACGATTAGCGTCGCTGAGTCGGCCCAAAGAAAACTTCCCATATACAGTGTGGAAACGCCGGAAAAAAGGGTAGCGGTTTCTTTTGACGCCGCTTGGGGCGCGGATGACACGGATAAACTGCTGCAGATTCTGCAAACCGAGGATGTGAAAGCGACTTTTTTTCTCTGCGGCTATTGGGTAGACAAATATCCGGATGAAGTGAAAAAAATATATGAAGCCGGACACGATATCGGCAATCACAGCGCGACGCACGCGCATGGCGGAAAGCTCAGCCTCGAACAGAACAAACAGGAAATCATGATCGCGCATGACAAAATAAAGAATCTTTTGGGGATTGAGATGAATTTATACCGGCCTCCTTACGGCGAGTATAACAATACCGTAATCACGGCGACGGCGGAAACGAACTACTATGCCGTGCAATGGGACGTTGACAGTCATGACTGGATGAATAAGGGCGTAGACTATGAAATTAACCGGGTTCTCAACAACAAAAACCTGCGCAATGGCTCCATCATTTTGTTTCACAACGACGCCAAAGATACGCCGGTGGCGCTGCCCATAATTTTGAAGGGCCTGAAAGAAAAAGGCTATACGATTGGCCCGGTTTCACAGCTGATTTATAAAAATAATTATCACATGGACAATACGGGAAGGCAGATACTGGACGCGGCCGCTTCATAATAAAAGCAGGGGCGGCCGGCAGTGGGGAATCTTTATAACTATTTGGCCATAATCTGATCCCTTCTTGATACTGAAAATTAGTGGGTGCGTTTCTCCTGGAGTTGCAGCTTTGCATAAGGAAGAATCACAATAAAAACGAGCGCCTGTTATTAGCAGACGCCCATTTTTCACGTCTGGACGATCAAAATCTTCAGGCGCCGTTTCGTCTCTCTCTTATAGAGCGGCTGACACGGGCCGTCATCTCGCGGACGATCGGAAATCGGAATATTGCCGTCAAGTACGTACAAGGCAAAAAAATCTGGCCTGTGGAATATCCGTGAACTATACGCCAATATTTTTTTGAGATGCGGACTTTTCACCACCCAGTTGCTGCCCATACCGGGCACACCAAGAAAAGGCTCTTGGAGAATCTCCAAGAGCCTTTTCTTGCCCGCCACAATCACTAATCAACGCTTAGAGAAAAAGGGAAGTCTGGTTAATCGGTATCAAGTTGTACATTAATTCTGGTTCAACCGCCGTGTACCGAACGGTACGCACGGTGGTGTGGGAGGTCGAGGGTTAGTCACCCCCGCCTACCCGATTTTTACTTTTTATTTTTACAACGGGTATCCGTTGGGGTTTTGCTTTTGCCAGCGCCAGGTGTCCGCGCACATGTCGTCTAATGTTTTTTGCGCGCGCCAGCCGAGCCATTGCACCGCTTTGGAAGGCTCCGCCCAGCAGACCGCCAGGTCGCCGGGCCGCCGATCTTTGATTTCATACGGGATGGCGGCCCCGCTGACCCGCTTAAAGGCTTCGATCATTTGCAATACGCTGACGCCTTCCCCGGTTCCCAGGTTGATCGCCTCTACGCATGGGCTTTGCACGGCGCGCTTCACAGCGGCCACATGGCCTTTGGCCAGATCCACAACATGCAGGTAATCCCGGACGCCTGTGCCGTCCGGCGTATTATAGTCATTTCCATAAACAGGAAGCTTATCTCGGCGGCCAACGGCGGTCTGGGCGATGTACGGAAGCAGATTGTTGGGAATGCCCAGCGGATCCTCGCCGATCAGGCCGCTTTCATGCGCGCCTATCGGGTTAAAATATCGCAGCAGCAGTACAGACCATCCTTCGGACGCTGTGGCCGCAGACGCAGCGGCAGCTGCGTCGCGCAGAATTTGCTCGCACATGTATTTCGTCCACCCATATGGATTGGAACAGCCGCCAGTGCTGGAACTCTCTGTCAGCGGCATGGGGTTGCCGGCGCTGTATACAGTAGCCGAGGAAGAAAAAACAAACCGTTTGACCCCGTGCTTTTGCATGACGCGGCAAAGTGTCAGCGTGGTATTCAGGTTGTTGTCATAATACGCCAGCGGCTTTGCGACGGACTCGCCCACGGCTTTCAGGCCGGCAAAATGAATGACGCATTCGACGTTATGCTTCTGAAATATTTCGTCCATCTTCGCCTCGTCCCGGACATCCGTTTCATAAAAGCAAAGATTTTGACCTGTGATCCGCTTGACCCTTTCCAAGGCTTCCCGCTTGCTGTTGCAAAGATTATCGGCCACAACTACGTCATAGCCGTTTTCCAGCAGTTCCACACAGGTATGGCTGCCGATGTAGCCAGCGCCGCCCGTCACCAAGATTGTCATTCCATGCCCTCCTGTTTAATCCTATGTATTACTATACATGGCTTTATTCATACGAACTGTTGATGCGATTTTGAACGCTGTGCAAAAAATCGGATATCCAGCGGTTGACGGCTGGGTCGACGCTGCTTTCACTGTCGGAGACTTCAAAGATGGTTTCCACTCTTTTTAAATCATAGAGGTAAAGCATATCGACCAGCCGGAGAAGCTGCAATAAAAAGTTGCTCAGCACGACCTCCTCGTGGTCGTTGCCGTTGACAGAAATAATGTCGAACAAATCCGCGCGGCGTTTGATTTCGTCCATAACATGCGGATGCAGGGTGCGGTGATCCAGGTTGCGCTTGTACATAATATTTAACTCATCGTCCGCACGGCGCCGGGCCATCAAGCGTTCTAAAATGATCTCCACATTGCAGTGAATATCGATCACCAGGACGCGCCAGTGCCGTTCTTTGATAAATTTGATCAGGTTGAGCGTCTGCTGACGATTTCTCGGAAACCCATCCATCATGCCTGGCGCATGCGTCTGCGCGAATTCGTTGAAGACCCGGCAGGTGGCTTCATCGTCAATCAGTACGCCATGATCCGTCATGCTCTTGATCTCCAGATCAGTCTGGGCTTTTTCGCGGAAGATGTCACCCATGCTGGCGGAATTCAAATCCGGCATCCAATAGCGTTTAATGTTCTTGACCAGCGTGCCCTTGCCCGAGCCCGATTCACCCAGCAGCAGGATGTAATCCCATTTTGCCAATATCTTTCCATCAGACGGCATGTTTTATAACTTCCTTTCTTTTATATTCCTATTACAGTTATACCATAAACCATATGGATTTGTCATCCCCATCCAGAAAAATTACTAAAAAATTGTCGACATGCTTTCCGCATACAATTCAGTTCGTACGCAAAACAGGATCCTCTGTTCCAGCATTTCCGCCAAAAGCGTCGGTTTCAAAACGCCGCGGCTGCCGCAGGCCAAAACCGCGCTGATCCCGTTCTCCGTGTAGGACAATGCAAAAATATGGCGGCGGATATCCGTTTCTTTCACGCCGTCTTTTGTTTTTTGCACGGCCAAGATGTTTTCCCGCGCCAAAAATGCGTCTAAGTTCCGCCTTGGCGGGGCCAGCGTCATTTCATAGCGCGCGGCGGCCAGCAGGGCGGCGGCGCTTTTTTCTCCTGGCCGGACGCGGCGCGCTTGCAAAAACCGAAGACCGGCGGGCATCTGTTGGTTTAATTTTTGCGTCATCCCCGGCGCGCCTTCCGCCGATTCTCCTAAAATTTCCGAGTCCTCCATCAGTTCCAATTCCATCAGTTCCCGGAGACCTTCCATCCCCAGCGGCAAAGGCTGGGCAAAGGACATCTTCTGATGCGGGTTGAAGCCTTGAGAGTACGCCACAGGCAAAGCCGCTCTGTTTACGGCGCGCTGCATTAATTTGAGTAAATCCAGATGGCCGATGAATTTCATTTTATCTGTTTTGGAAAACTGCAGCAGCACTTTCACCGCCATTTATGATCTCCCGCCTTTCGCACAGGCGCCGCAGCCGCCGCAACCGATATGACAATTGGACGTGGCCTGTCCTTGCTGCGCTTTTTCGTTTTCCCGGATGAAAAACGTCTTGCTCACGCCGATATTGATGTGATCCCATGGCAGGATTTCAGGATAGGCGCGCGTCCGCCCGGCGTAAAATCCCATGTCCAGCCCGGCCCGCGCGAAGGCTTTTTCCCACAGCGCGTATTGAAAATGTTCCGTCCAGCTTTCAAAGCGTCCGCCCGATTTCCAAACATCCAGAAGAACCGCGCCTAAGCGGCGGTCGCCACGGGCCAGCGCGGCCTCTATCACACTCAGCGCGGCGTCATGATAGGAAAAGTGAATTTGTTTTTTAGAAAGTTTAGAAAGTTTTTTTTGAATGATCCGCTGTTTTTCCATGAAAGCGTCATAGGTATCCTGCCCTGCCCATTGAAAAGGCGTGAAAGGCTTCGGCACAAAACAGGCGACGCTCAAATTTACCTGCACGGGATGCTTGCGCGCCTCCCGCGGCAGTTGATAATATGTCTCCACAATTTTTCCCGCCAAATCCGGAATCGCTTCGATGTCCTCTTCCGTCTCTTCCGGCAGTCCGATCATAAAATAGAGTTTGATCCGGTTCCAGCCGCTTTCAAACGCCAAACGCGCGCCTTCCAGAATTTCTTCTTCTGTCAAGCCTTTGTTGACGCGGCTGCGCAATCGCTGACTGCCGGCTTCAGGCGCGAAAGTCAAACTGCCGCGCCGCACTTCCCGCACTTTGGCCATCAGCTCCAGGTTGACCGCGTCAATGCGCAAGGAGGGCAAAGAGATGCTGATATGGCGCGGCGACATGCGTTCCGCCAGCGCGGGGATGAATTCGTCCCGCTGGCTGTAATCGCTTGTGCTGAGGCTGACCAAAGAAATTTCTTCATGACCCGAACACTCGATTAAGCTTTCCGCCTGTGCCAGCAAAGTATCGGCGCGCCGTTCGCGCACGGGCCGGTAAATATACCCAGCCTGGCAGAAGCGGCAGCCCCGCGCGCACCCGCGAAAGACTTCCACAACCGCCCGATCTTGCGCGGTTTCAATGAGCGGTACCAGTATCTTTTCCGGAAAATAGGCGCTGTCCAAATTTTCCGGAAAGGTTCTCCGCACTTTCGCAGGGGCCTTGGGATGGTTTGGCTGAAAGGAGGCGATGGTTCCGTCCGCTTGGTACACGGCGTCATAAAAGCGCGGAACGTAAACGCCGGGAATGGATGAAATTTGTTCCAGAAAGGCGGTTCTGCCGCTGTTTTGAGAATTGTTCTGGCGATAGAGATCCAAAATAGGGCCCAACTGGGTTTCCGCTTCGCCCAAATAAAAAAAATCAATGAAATCTGCGAGCGGCTCGGGATTATACGCGCAGGGCCCTCCGGCGCAGATGATGGGATCGCCGTCCGCCCTGTCTGCGGCGAAAAGGTTCACGCCGGCCAAATCCAGCATGTTGAGAACATTGGTATAACTCATTTCATATTGCAGGGTAAAGCCGATGAAGTCAAATTGGCGCAAGGGATCGCCGGTTTCCAAAGAAAACAATTCGGCGCCGTTCTCCCTCATGCGGGCTTCCATATCTGGCCACGGCGCGAAAGAACGCTCGCAGTATGTATCCTCGCGCGCGTTGAGAAAATAATACAGGATCTGCATACCCAGATGGCTCATACCCACCTCGTATACATCCGGAAAGCAGAAGGCAAAGCGGGTGCCGCCCATTTGCCTTAGGTAAGAGGGATCCTTGCGGATCATATTGATTTCATTGCCGATGTACCGGCCGGGTTTTTCTACTTGCAGTAAAATTTCATCAGGTAAAAACATTTTATCTCCTCAAAGGCGGTGATTTCACATCGGCGTTATCATAGCACAGCCGGGCGGGAAATTCAACGAGGCTAAATTTGTTCATGCGCTGAATTTTTTGATTTCAGGCGCTCTTTTTTCACGCCTTTAGAGAAAAAGAAATATCCGCTACAATATGCGGGAGGAAATGTAAAGGCAGGTGGTTTATAATATTTCCATGGATCTCATTTTTTTCCTATATAATTATTGTAGCTTATACCCCAGGGCCAAATAATATTATGTCTATGAACAACGCGAAAAATGTTGGATTCAAAAAAAGCATTCCATTTAATTTGGGAATTTTTACTGGATTTTCTGTTGTTATGATATTATGCTTAATTTTTTCTACGGTTTTGTATACAATTATTCCTAAGATACAACTTCCGATGAAAATATTGGGAGCCGCCTATATGGTCTATTTAATTAAAAAATCCCCCAATGCACAGTGTTTCTAAAAGCTTATCATAAGGCCATATTTGAGGCGTAGAAGTCTCTATAACGTAGCAATTTTGGATTTTGAAAAGCCATTTTTATCAGCAAATCAACTTTTTCAAGTAAGTCATCTGGCAGATTTGTGACAAAAGCAAAGAAGTTCAAA